>CALHLW010000180.1 GCA_938034615.1 uncultured Neomegalonema sp.
AAAAGCGTCTGAAATTCGTTCGAGATTGGCACGGGTGTAGGGAAAAGCGGCTACATGATCGAAATTATGGCGCATTGAAGCATTGGCTTCGAAAACGAAGAGACGGCCATCGTTGCAGATCGTGAAGTCGATCCCGAAATAGTCGAGCCGGATTATTTCCGCGATCCTTGCGAGGGTAAGACAGGCATCCGGTCCCAGAAAGCGCTCAGGATTTGCGATGAAGTCCCGTTCTTCCTCTTGCGTCCATTCCTGATCGATCATGACGCTGTAGCGGTCGCCTGAATGGACGGACCAACCATCGTGATAGAGATTGGCGACGGGGTACATCCGGCCATCGATGAAGAAGACCCGTGCTTTGTGAAACAGGCCGTCTTCCCGCCTCATGTCATAATACTGGATTACATAGTGCTCGCTGCCATCGGCCCGTTCGAAGTACCGGCGCATCTCTTCGGTCGAGCTGGCGAGAGTCGTGTCATCGCCAGTCTGGGAGCCGGTCTTGCGCAGGATGACGGGGAATTTGAACCCGAGCCCCTGTACCTCCCGCATGGCATCGACGGGATCACCGCTCCGCCAGCGCAGGCGCTCGGTCTTTGCAATGCGCAACCCTGGTATCGATGACAGACGCGCCGCATTCCTTTCGCGCGTGGTTTCCAGAACCCGTATCGGTGGATTGATGACTGGAATGTCCGGATTGCGGCCCAGCAGGAGCGACAATTCCAGAAGGGTACTGCGTTCGCGGTCGGGGTCGCTGATCGTGTTGAGCACGATAGACGTATTCGATGGCAGATCGAGTATACGGGTGTTGCCACCCAGAATATTGAGGATCGTGCAATCCCATTCCCCCATGTCGAGCAGGTCGTCAGGCGAGAAATGCCCGCCATGGACGGCGCATGCATAGGCACCGTTCGGGCGGGAGATGATATGAAAGGACGAGCCTTCATAGCCGAGTACTCGCAGCAACTCTGGTTTGCCGTTGCCTCCAGCGTTTCCGATGAGCGGGTATCCGGATACGCATCGTTCGAGCATGACCCGCGCCCCGGCATGTTCCCCGCGACGGTACAGAAGGCTGGACATGCCGATGAGGGCATCGAAATCGTCAGGGGTGAGATCGAGGCAGGATGCAAACTGCATTTCGGCATTGGTGAAATCGCCGGACTTCAGCAACAAGTTTCCGTAGCACCGGAAAGCACTGGCTCCGGCTTCATCCAGCGCACAGGCTGCTGCCGCTTCTTCGAGCGCAGCAGGTAGGCTATCTTGTGTGTCGAGCAGTTCGGCTGCACAAAGCCGTGCGTCAACGATGTCGGGGAAAGCGTGGCAATAGGCCAGAGCGTCCTCGACCGATCCGGGATTCTGGAACGCAATGCTTCTGTGGAATGTTTCGTCATTTAGCGGTGCGGAGCCTGATTGAATTTCGGTCATTGGCTTCCCTTATCAACCAAAGCCAACAGAAAAGATGAACGCCGCCCCAGAGGAGCGACGTTCTGTTTGAGTGGTAAGGCTCAGTCGCCTCCGCCACCGGGCATCATGCCGCCCATGCCGCCATTGCCGTTGCCACCAGCGTTATTGTCGCCGTTGACACCGCCCTGACCATGGCCGCCGCCGATCTCGCCGTCCGCGCCACCGCCAATGCCTCCGCCGTCTTCTTCACCGATTGCAAGGGTGGTCACGTCGGGGCCGCCATTTCCGCCAGCGTTATTGCCGCCATTGACACCGCCTTGGCCGTTGCCACCGCCCATCATGCCGCCGCCGCCGTCTCCAGCGCCGCCCATGCCGCCATTGCCGTTGCCGCCAGCGTTGTTCCCGCCGTTGACACCGCCTTGGCCGTTGCCGCCGCCCATCATGCCGCCGCCGCCGTCTCCAGCGCCGCCCATGCCGCCATTGCCATTGCCGCCAGCGTTATTGCCGCCATTGACACCGCCTTGGCCGTTGCCGCCGCCATGTTCCGCCTTGGCATTTTGCATCGCGCGGTCGAAGCTCGATCCGAGACCTCTTCCTTCGCTCTGGTCACCCGCGTTGCGGGCCCCATTTACAGATGAAATCGTCATGTTATTCCCCATGTTGTCAACGTATGAGATCCGAAGTCGCCGTTCGGACATGGAGATAATGACCCATAATGACACAATTTACTAGCCAAACAGTACAATACTAGAACATTCGCCTTCGGGTTGAGCGTCTTAATAGACAATATATATTGACTGAAAGAGTCGATACCGCCCCGCAACTATCGCAAGTGCGAATAGCAAATTAATGCCTCGCCACCATTGTTTTTGCGCTGCACCTCAACGGCAACTAATGGGATGGACCGGCTGCTTCACCGGTTGGCCTGATAGGTTTTATCAGGTTCAGAGAAGGAGAAGCAGTTATGACGGCACTGTCAGAGCAACATCTCTTGAGCCGGCCCCGTGGCGGGGATAGCGTTCTTGGATGAGCAAATCCAACCCGTTTCGGTATTTCAAGACGTCGCCTGAGGTGATCCGCCTGGCGGTGATGCTGTATGTTCGGTTTCCGCTTTCGCTCCGGAATGTCGAAGATCTGCTGCACGAGCGTGGGATTGATATCAGTCATGAGACG
>CALHLW010000181.1 GCA_938034615.1 uncultured Neomegalonema sp.
AGGAATGGGCAAGAATATCGTCATATTTTCGGACGGAACCGGGCAGCGATCCGGCATCAGCTTCGACGAGCGGCGCAGTAATATCTATAAGCTTTACAGAGCTTGCCGTTGTGGCCCCGACTCCAGCATTGATCCGGCGGACCAAGTCGCCTTCTATGATCCCGGCGTAGGAACCGCGCCGCCCGGAAGTTGGCTGTTCCGGGAGACGTTCGCGCGAATCAAAAATTTGGTATGCATGGCAACAGGTTGGGGTCTTACGACGAATGTGATCGACTGCTACGCCGCGATTATCCGCCTCTGGCGGCCAGGTGATCGCATCTATCTGTTTGGATTTAGTCGTGGTGCCTACACTGTGCGTCTGCTCGGTGGCGTTCTCAGCCATTGCGGGGTGCCGACCATGAACGGGCCGGACCATTTGCCTCGCAGTGAGAGCGCGATACGGAAGATTGCGAAAGAAGGTGTTACCGAAGTCTACCAACATACGGCATCTGAGCGTTTGGAAGATTATTTCGAGCAGATGGAGCGGGAAAATTCACCGAATATCGCTCATAGAAAATATCTCAAGAAATCCGATAAATTGAAGCAAAGAGACATTCTTGCTGCCCGATATCGCATTTGGTACGGCAGTGAGGTACTCACGAAAAATCTTTCGGAAAACAAATCGAGGACAGATCTGATTGGTAATTTGCTCGAATCGACCAAAAAGGAAGAAATAATCGGCAATATCGATGGTTTTTCCAATGTGGTGCCTTATTTTATTGGAGCGTTCGATACGGTCTCTTCAATGTTTCACGCAAAGACTCTTGCAGGTCTCATTCTGATCTATTCAGTCGTATTGATCGTCATTTCTTATCTGCTGACGCTCACACCCTTCAGTGCTTGGGAACTCATTGGGCAGTGGGTCGAACATTCACCCGAAACACTAGAATGGCGAGCGGACGGTATCGTGAACTTTCTTTCGCTTGCAACGTTGTCTACGCTTGCTCTCATTGGATGGACTTTGTGGAGTCATGTCCGGTTTCCGGGCGAGCTTCGGTATGGACGAAACGGGAGGACATTCTCTTCGTGGGAGACGTTGACATTCTATACGCGCATGGTTTTTGGCGACAGGTTTCTTAGCAGGCGCGTACCCTATGCCCGCCATGCGATCGCCGTAGATGAACTCCGTGACATGTTCGATTTGGTCCATTGGGAGCATGAAGGCAAAGGCATCGACCCCACAAACGATCTCGACAGTGAGGAGCGCACCAACGCGACCTTGCGACAAATGTGCTTCGCTGGATCGCATACTGACATCGGAGGAGGCTATCCTGAGGACGAATCCCGCCTGTCCGATATCGCGCTCGAATGGATGGCGAAAGAGGCAAAATCGGTTGGCCTTCAGGTCGACGGTTCATACTTCCATCTCTGGCCTGATCCGGTCGCTATTCAACATGACGAAATGGAAAAGTGGCTTAATCGGCGGCTTTATAATGCCATCGCCCGCGCCCGATTGGAGGACGTGGAACTTCATTCTACGCTGGAGCAGCGGGTCAGGGCATCAAATGTTCTGTATAGTGATCGAGAAGATGCCTATCGCCCTGAGGCGCTGCGGACTCATGCTTTATACAAAAGTTGGCTACCTAAAGCCTCCGAGATGTCGACGAGCGGTATACGCCAAGGGACGCGCCGTCGTGAGGAGCGCGATATGTCGGCTTAGGGATAGCGCGATTGCGTCATCGGCCCACACCGCGCTATAGCCGCGCGCATGACAATCCTCTACGTGGCGCTCGGTGGCGCTTTCGGAGCCGTACTCCGGTTTCTCTCTGTTCATTGGGTTACGCGGGCTTTTGGTCCGGCGTTCCCTCTCGGTACGCTCACGGTGAACGTCGCTGGGTCGTTGGTGATGGGTGTAGCTGCCGCGTATTTCATCGCGCGTGGGCACAGCGCACCGACGCCTCTGATGCTGTTCACCATGACTGGCGTACTGGGTGGTTTTACCACCTTCTCAGCCTTTTCGCTCGACACCCTGCTGCTGATCGAACAGGGCAGGGCGATTGCCGCCGTCGCGTATATCGCATTTTCCGTCGCTCTCTCCATCGGCGCGCTGTTCGTCGGGATCACCCTTGCCCGCTCGGTCCTTTCATGAGGGGCGATATGATCGCTATCGAAGCGGGTGATGACGGGCGACGCCTTGATCGCTGGCTACGCGAGCGGTATCCGCAGCTCAATCAAGGGCGGATCGAAAAGCTGCTACGCAAGGGCGACATCCGGGTAGATGGCGGCAAGGTGAAGTCGAATTTCCGTCTCGCCGAATGGATGACGGTCACGATCCCACCCATCTCAGACGATCCGACGGCTCCCACGCGCGGAGGCAAGCCGATGATCTCTGAGGCGGATACGCGGCTGATCGAAAGCATGGTCCTCTACGAAGACGACCACGTCATCGTTTTGAACAAACCTGCCGGTATTCCTGTGCAGGGCGGCACGGGACAGAGTCACCGGCATATCGATGGCCTGTTGCCCGTGCTGGCGGGGGGAGGCGACAGGCCGAAACTCGTGCATCGGATCGACAAGGACACCTCGGGCCTGCTCGTGCTCGCCCGAACGGGATTGGCCGCGCGCAATCTGACGGCCGCGTTCCGGTCGAAGGCGGCGCGCAAGACCTACTGGGCCGCCGTGATCGGCGTCCCCAAACCGAACGAGGGAACTATCAAGGCCGCTCTGGCGAAGATGCCCGGCTCCATGGGTGAGAAGATGACGGTGATCGACCGGGCCGATCTGCCAAACCAGCCCGATGCAAAGCGCGCCGTGACGGATTACGCGACGATGGACACTGCCGCCCAGCTTGCCGCGTGGTTGACCCTGCGCCCGGTCACGGGGCGCACGCATCAGCTTCGCGTGCATTGCTCGACCATCGGCCATCCCATCGTCGGCGACGGAAAATACGGCCCCACGGCAGAAGAGGCCGAGCGCCGCCTGACGGGCGCGGTCAGCCGCAAGATGCATCTGCACGCGCGTCACATCGTCATTCCGCACCCAGAAAAGGGCCATCCCCCCATCGACCTGCGCGCGCCCTTGCCGGAACATATGGCCCATACGTGGGACTTGTTCGGCTGGGATGTGAGGCGCACGGATGACGATGAATTCCTCTCGGATTGGACCGAATGACAGAGCCGCGCCTTATCGTCTTCGATTGCGATGGAACGCTTGTCGACAGCCTGTTCGCGATCCAGCATGCGATGGAGCAGGCATTCGGTGCCCTTGCGCTCGACGTACCTCCTGCCGAAGCCGTGCGTGGTATCGTGGGCTTATCGGTGCCACAGGCGGTCGCGGCCCTCGCTCCCGGTCATACGCCCGAAACCCTCGCCGCCCTCGACCGCGCCTTTCGCGATGCTTCGCTCGCCTATCGCCAGAGCAATCCTCAGTCGAACGGTCAGCTCTACCCCGGCACGCGCGCCGCGCTTGAACGATTGAACACGCCCCAAACCCTGATGGCCGTAGCGACGGGAAAGGCCCGCCGAGGTCTGGAGCACGTTCTCGATGTCTTCGAGATGCGTGCGTTCTTCACGGCGACGCAGACGGCAGACGACGCGCCCTCGAAACCACATCCCGGCATGTTGCAGAATTGCGAGCGTCTGACCGGCATCGCTTCCGACCGCACGGCCATGATCGGCGATACGACCTTCGATATCCTCATGGCCCGCGCCCATGGATGCACGGCAATCGGCGTGAGCTGGGGCTATCATCCCGTCGAGGCTCTGCGGGAAGCCGGGGCGCATGTGGTGATCGACGACTTCTCCGAACTCGATGGAGCGCTGGAGTCCCTGCGATGAGCAAGCCTTGGCACGAGGCGCGGGTAGAGGGCGATGCGGCTCCCTTTGCGATCACGCTTGACGGCAAGCCTGTCCGCACGCCGGGAAAACGCCCTCTCACCGCTCCGACCCGCGCTTTGGCCGAGGTGGTCGCCGGAGAATGGCGCGCACAGGGCGATAAGGTCGATCCGAAGACCATGCCGATGACCCGCTACATGAACTCGGTTCTCGATACCGTGGCGGATCATCGTGATGGGGTTGTCGCACAGGTCAGCGCCTACGGGGCCAGCGATCTTCTCTGTTACAGATCTGCCCATCCCGAAATCCTCGTCGGGCGACAGGCGGCGGCATGGGATAACGTGCTGACCTGGGTTGCCAAGAAGAAAGATGCACCCATGGTCGTGACGACCGGCATCATCGCTGTCGAGCAACCCGAAGCCAGCCTAGTATCCTTGCGGGAGGCCGTGGCGGATCATGACGACGCGGCACTGGCCGCCCTCCATGATTTGACGGCGTTTTCCGGCTCACTGATCCTCGCGCTAGCGGTAAGTGACGGTCATTTGACGGCGGAAGAAGCGTGGGCTGCCTCGCGGGTGGACGAGGATTGGCAGATCGAACAATGGGGTGAAGACGACCTCGCAACGGCAGCGGCAGAGGATAAGCACGCCGCGTTTATGGATGCGGCGCGGTTGCTAGAACTGTCGCGGCAATAAAGGTCAGGGGCTTTTTGACCCAAGTTTGCGGAATATGGTTTCCATGTTCATCCAGAACAGATCCTCGCCCGGATAACCGACGATCCGCCCGACCTCCCGGTCGTTATCGATCAGCACGAAGGTTGGCGAGTATCGAACGCCTTCGATCCATTCGAGGTCTTCAGGGCGGTCTTCATCGAGGCTGACGATCCGCAGGGGCGCACTTTTTCCTTCGCGGGTTTTGTGGTAATAGGCGCCGATATCGTCTTTCCACAATTCGCAATGCATGCAGCCGTCGGCGTCGAACATCAGCAGTTCGGTGGCCATCGCCGGTAGTGGTGCCAGCGCAAGGCTCATCGCCAAAAAGAGTCGTCGCATCGTGCATCCCTCGCATTCGTCGAGAAGAAAATACCCTATCACTATGAAAGGGTCGCGCAAATCCTGATCGCTACGGAACGATTATGCCCTGAATTAAGCATATTAATGACTATACGGCATCCATCATTTCTTTACGAAACTGATCCTATTCTGTTATCCAACGGGTTTATTCCCGTCATGGGTGTGCCTCTCTCCAGAAAGTCACCGATAAACTGAAGCTCGATCAAGTTGAGCATCGAATTGCCCCGACCTAGGCATCTCGACGCGTTCTATATCTCAATCTGATCGGGCTTCCCTTTCACACATCGCTATCGCCATCTGAAATCGACCAGCACCGGATAATGGTCACTCGGCCAGTCGTTTGCGAACTGGCGGCGCAGGACAGTGGCGTCGCCAATTGCCTCGATATCGGGGGTCACGGCGAGGTGGTCGATGGCGGGGGTGACGTTCAGGCCCCGGTTCCAGTGATAGGTCGAGCCGGTGACGGGGGTGAAGACGAGGCCGGTCTCCTTCAAGATGCGGGCTGTACGGCTCGCCGCGCTGGCATTGATATCGCCGACGACGAACACAGTTTCGCCTACCTCGATCCGGGGGCGGATGCGCTCGGCGACGAGTTCCGCCGATTTCAGGCGGTTGCTGCCACTGGAGAAATCGAAATGGACGTTGACGACGGTAAATTGCCGCGCTGTCTTACGATCCTCGAAGGTGGCCCATGAGGCAAAAGCCGGATAGCTGCCGTTGTACGTGCGGGCATAGAGAACGTCTGGCGTGTCGGAGAAGAAGAACCAGCCTTCGTCCACCATCCGCAAGCGTGCGGTGCGGTAGAGAATGGGCTGGGTCGAGGGGAAGACCGCCGGATCGTTCGCCGCCGCCACGCCGTATTCGGGATTGCGCGTCGTCAGCCAGTCGAGGGTCAGGTTCGAGGGCTGGACCGAACCGCGCGAAAAACTTTCCATTTCCTGAAAGCCGATCACGTCGGCCTCCAGCGCCTTGAAGGCCAGATCGAGGCTTTCCTTGCGTTCCTCCCAATCGCCCACCGACCACGCCCCGGTTTCTCGTCCGACCCAGATGTAATGCACGTTATGAGTCGCGACGCGCAAAGTATCGGGAGTGGGGCCGGGAGGCAGAGGTGCGCTGCCCATCGAGCACCCAGCGACGAACAGGAGCGTGGAGACAGCGGCGGTCAGTCGTCTTGCGACTCGCGAGGACGCAATCGCCGCAACAATGCCGCGAAACCCGAAGGTTTCGGGTCTTCCTCCGGCGGCGTAAGAGTCGGATCGGCGGCAATCATCGCCTGTAATCCGCGTTTGATGGCATCTTCGACCGGATCGGGAGCGGGCATCGAGAATTCTCCTCATCTGCGACTCACT
>CALHLW010000182.1 GCA_938034615.1 uncultured Neomegalonema sp.
CGAAGCCTTGGCCGCGCAGTCGGACGATGCCGGGTTGGCCGACGAATTCGCGCCCATCGCAAAAGCACTGGCCGAGAACGAGGGCGCCATCATCGGCGAGCTGGCGGCAGCGCAGGGCAAACCGGCAGATACGGGCGGTTATTACAACAACGACCCCGAAAAACTCCTCGCCGTCATGCGCCCCAGCGCAACCCTGAACGGGATCATCGACGCGGGGGCGTGAGCTTTTCGTCATTCCCTGCCCCGGATTTACTCCGGGGCCTCTCGCCGCTCGAACTGGCCCCGGAGTGAATCCGGGGCAGGACAAAACGTCTTCTTGCGAAGCTATGTCGACTAGACTACTCTAGTCTATGCTGCGTCATGGAGGATAGCTGTGTCTCACCCTGAAAATGTCTGGACGGTCGCGGAGGCAAAGGCGCGATTGTCGGAAGTTTTGCGGTTGGCTTCGGAGAAGGGGCCGCAGACGATTGGCACGAAGACGCCGTATGTCGTCGTCCCGGCGAGCGCATGGCAGGAAGCGACCGGGGCGGGCCGTCCGCCCTTGGGTCGCTGGCTCGTAGCAAACGTTCCGGCGGGAACCGACCTCCCCGTCCCGGACAGGCAGGAGCCGGAGCGCACAATTCCGTTTCAGGTTGCGGACGAGGAATGACGGGCTTCCTGCTCGATACCAATGTGGTGTCGGAACTGACCCGGCCCCGACCCGACGGAAACGTCGTGGCGTTTCTCGACCGGGAACCCGATCTCTGGCTCTGCACGGTCGTCCTGCACGAATTGGAATATGGCCTGCGCCTGCTGCCCGCCGGAAAGCGCCGCGAGAGCCTGACGGCTGCGCTGGAGGCGATGCTCGCCGGTTACGAGGACCGGATCATCCCCCTCGGGGGGGCGGAGGCCATCGCGGCATCCGACCTGCGCGCCTCCGCGAAGAAGGACGGACGGATCGTGCATCTCGGCGACGCCCTGATCGCCGGAACCGCCGCCACGCACGGGCTGACCGTGGCAACGCGCAATATCTCGGATTTCGAGGGGCTGGGCGTAGCGTTGATCGATCCGTGGAAAGGGTTGTCGGGGGCACCTATCAATCCGTGATGGATCGTCTGGAGGCATTGCTTGCGAGCGAAGTCAACCTGACCGACGAGCGCATGATGCGTTCACGATCCGCCCCCATTTCGAGGGCGACCACATCCGTTCCTTCTAGCCAAGCACGAGAGCTACTCGGCGATATAATCGAGAACATCGATCCCGCCATCGTCTGGAGCACGATCACCGATTACCTGCCCCCGTTGCACTATACGTGTGCTGGGATTAGGGGGGTGTAGAGCAGCATGGCGCAATCAGGTATCTGCTTATCTCAAGATAGAATGGCGATAGGAGGTGGTCATGGTGTTCCCCGACATACATCTACGTGATATAATCGCTCCCGCCTTTCCTTCCATAGTTACCGTGATCTCTGCTGTGGTAGCAGCAAGCCTGTTTTTTGGCTTCGTTGGATTCCTGGTAACGATCAGGCATATACGACGAACACGAGCAACACGGCGAAACGGGTTCCACAATCATTGATCGGGCCAGCAGACGATGCCTCCAAAACCGACAGCCTGATAGGCACCCAAAGAACTGGAAATACACATGTCTAAAATCAAGGTCGAAAACCCCGTCGTGGAACTCGACGGCGATGAGATGACGCGGATCATCTGGGATTTCATCAAGCAGAAGCTGATCCTGCCCTATCTCGATATCGACCTGAAATACTACGATCTCGGCATCGAGGCGCGGGATGACACCAACGACCAGATCACCATCGACGCCGCCGAAGCCATCAAGAAGCACGGCGTCGGCATCAAATGCGCGACCATCACGCCGGACGAGCAGAGGGTCGAGGAATTCGGGCTCAAGGAAATGTGGCGCTCGCCCAACGGCACGATCCGCAACATCCTCGGCGGCGTCGTCTTCCGCCAGCCGATCATCTGCCAGAACGTTCCCCGCCTCGTACCGGGCTGGACCCAGCCCATCGTCGTCGGCCGCCATGCTTTCGGCGACCAGTACAAGGCCACCGACTTCCACTTCCCCGGCAAGGGCAAGCTGACGATGAAGTTCGAGGGCCAGGACGGCAAGGTCATCGAGCATGAGGTCTACGACGCCCCCGGCGCGGGCGTGGCCATGGGGATGTATAATCTGGACGAGTCCATCCGCGATTTCGCACGGGCGTCACTGAACTACGGCCTGAACATCGGCTGGCCCGTCTATCTCTCGACCAAGAACACGATCCTCAAGGCCTATGACGGGCGCTTCAAGGATATCTTTCAGGAAATCTACGACGCCGAATTCGCCAAAGCCTTCGACGAGGCTGGCATCGAGTATCAACACCGCCTGATCGACGACATGGTCGCCTGCGCCCTCAAATGGTCCGGCGGCTTCGTCTGGGCCTGCAAGAACTACGATGGCGACGTGCAATCCGACACCGTGGCGCAGGGCTTCGGCAGCCTCGGCATGATGGCCTCGCAACTGATGACCCCCGACGGCAAGATCGTGGAGGCCGAAGCCGCCCACGGCACCGTCACCCGCCACTACCGCAATCACCAGGAAGGCAAGGAAACCTCCACAAACTCCATCGCCTCGATCTACGCCTGGACCGGCGGCCTCAAGCACCGCGCCAAGCTGGATGGTAACGAAGCATTAGCCAATTTTGCTGATATATTGGAGAAAACCTGCGTTTCGACGGTGGAGAGTGGCGACATGACGAAAGACCTCGCCCTCCTGGTCGGGCCGGACCAGAACTGGCTGACCACGATGGGCTTCCTCGACAAGATCGATGAGAATCTGAACAAGGCGCTTGGCTGATGGCGCGTATCCCAAGCTGGGTCGGGGTGGCCGTTCCGCTGGTGGTGCTTACGATTCTTGGCACCGCCTATGTCACCGCCCCGGATATGGAGGGGCGTTCCGATGAGTGCCTCGGGAACACCAGTCCCATCGAGCGCGGGGTAATGATCAATCGCTGCGATCATCCGATCTCGGTGCTGACCTGCCCGCAAGGCGCGGTCGGCGACGACTGCATGGTGCAGGCTGTAAAGCCGGAAACGACGTTCGAGGTGCAGGCCGATATCCCCGTGATCGCCCATGCCTGCACCGACCCGTATACCGCCATGATGATGAACGATTCAGGCAATGGCGTGCGCAGGTGCCACGCCCCTGAATGACGACCCTCGGCTTCATCGGCACGGGACGGCTCGCGCATAGTCTTGCGCTCGCCCTGTCAAAGGCCGGATACGGAGTGGCGGCAGTTGCGAACCGTTCTGCCGATCCCGCCGAGAAGCTGGCGACAGCGCTGCCCAAATGTCGCGCAGTGTCGGCGCAAGAGGTTGTCGATCTCTGCGATCTCATCTTCCTCACCGTCCCCGATGCCGCCATCGCCCCGGTCGCCGCATCGCTAAACTGGCGAGCAGGACAGGCCGTCCTGCATTGCTCCGGGGCGACCGAGGTGAGCGCCCTAGACCCCGCTGCCGATGCAGGCGCTATGACCGGCGGTTTCCATCCCCTGCTCGGGTTTTCCGGCGTGGGCGAGACGCCGCTGGCGGGCTGTACCGTCACGGTAGAAGCCGCCCCGCCCCTCTCCGACACACTCGACGACATGCTCGCCGCGCTCGGATGTCGCCTTAATCGCCTTCCTCCCGGCAAGCGTGCGTTCTACCACGCCACTGCAGGCTATGGCGCAGGCTTCATCCATGTGCTGATGGCCGAGATTGCCGAGGTCTGGGGCGGGTGGGGCGCAAGCGAAGCCGATGTGCTGGCCGCGATCCTGCCCATGGCGCGCACGACCCTCGACACCATCGAACGCGGCGGCATCGCCCAGACCATGCCGGGGCCGATCTCGCGCGGAGATGCCGGGTCGGTTGCCGCCCACCTCGACGCGATGGCCACAATGCCGCAGGTCGATGCCTTCTACCGCGCCCACTCCCTGCGCAGCGTCGATATCGCCGAACGCACGGGGCGCATCGACGGCGAGGTCGCCGGACACCTGCGGGCGCTCCTTACGCGACCGTCACCGGATGCGGGATGATCGCATTGAACAACAGGGTGCCGGGATTGAACGCACAGGTCACAGGCTGAGTCTCCCCCGCTTCATCGGTCGCACGGGTCATCAGACGATGTTCCCCCGGCTCCGCCTTCCACGCAAAGACGAAGCGCACCCAGCCATAAGGCTCGTTCGGCGATATGATATCGGCCTCGTGCCAAGTCTTCCCGTCAGCGCTCCATTCCACCTTTCGAATCGGCTGGTCCGGCGAGCGGGCATAGCCGTGGATGCGCTTGAAGCCCGGTCCCATGGTCGCGGGGAACGGCAGCGCGAGAGATGATTTCACGTTCTGGCGCGTGACGGTCACACCGTCGATGACGTAGTATTCATCCGTCCGATAATTGCGAATCTCGCGCGAGGACGCCGTGATCTTACCTACCCATTTCACCGAATAGGTGCCGATCCAGCCGGGAACGATGGCCCGCACCGGAAACCCATGATCGGCTGGCAGCGGGGCGCCGTTCATGGTCAGCGCGAGGATCGTGTCCTCGTGCAGCGCCTTTTCTACGGGCATGGGGATTTCGATGGGGCATTCGGGATTATCGACATCGAGGCCAAGCGGGGCGATCCACCGGGCGATATCGCGCAGGCCGCCCAGCGCCAGCACATCACGCAGGCGCGGACCGGACCATTCGGCCATGCTCACGCCGCCCAGCACCCACGGCACATCCTCGCCCCCTTCGCTGCGCTCCACATGCTGATCCTGCAAACTGCCAAACAACGCGCGTTGATTGCCTGCACATTCGAGATAAGCGGGCAAAGTGTGCCGTGGCAGCGCGGCAAGATCGTCGAGGGTCAGGGTAACGGGGTTTGCAATGGCATCGCCCGCCAACT
Organism: uncultured Neomegalonema sp.; assembly: GCA_938034615.1. Classification (GTDB taxonomy): domain Bacteria; phylum Pseudomonadota; class Alphaproteobacteria; order Rhodobacterales; family Rhodobacteraceae; genus JAHDDY01. The sequence goes on from CALHLW010000182.1 coordinate 4,901, forward strand.
CAAGCCGGTATGTGGCCGGATCGACTTTCTGGGTCTTTGTCACGTTGCAGACGAAGAACCGATCCGCCGGGGTCAGATAGCTGTCGAGCGTCTCCAACGGCGTCTCCAGCGAGGTCGCCCCGCGCCGGTGCAAAGCATCGGGAGATTTCGCCCAGATGCCCTCCGGCATCTCAGACACCCTCGACGACCATCAGATCGCGGATCGACGCGCCCTCGGCATGGGCGCGGGCCTCGCTGTATTCGGGCGAGTGGTAGCAGGTCTCCGCCGCCTCGACGCTCGGGAATTCGACCACGACGTTGCGAGCACGGTCATTGCCCTCGAACTGCACGTAGCGACCCGCGCGGGCGAGGAACTTGCCACCATGCTTGGCGATAGCGGGACCGGCAAGCTCGGCATATTTGCCATAGGCTTCGGGGTCCGTGACTTCGACATGGGCGATCCAGTAAGCGGGCATCAGGCAGTCTCCTTCTCTTCGAGGATGGCTTCGACGGCAGCAAGGGCTTCGGCTGCTTTCGACGGGTCGGAGCCGCCGGCTTGCGCCATGTCCGGGCGCCCACCTCCACCCTTCCCGCCCATGGCGATGGCGGCGGCGGTGACGAGATCGACGGCACTGACCCGGTTCGTCAGGTCGTCGGTGACACCGGCAGCAACAGCCGCCTTGCCGCCCGTATCGGCGACGAGCACGACCACACCGGAGCCGAGACGTTCCTTATGGGCATCGATCAGGCCGCGCAGTTCCTTCCCAGAAACCCCCGTAAGGCTCTGGCCGAGGAAAGCCACGCCGCCCACCGTCTTCTCCGCATCGCCTCCCCCTCCATCGGCGGGACCGGCCAGCGCAAGCTGTTTCTTCAGCGTGGCGATCTCATTCTGGAGGGCCTTACGCTCCTCCATCAGCGCGCGGGTGCGGTTCACCACCTCGTCGGGCGGCGATTTGAGCGTGGCGGCGACTTCGGCGACCCGGTGATCCTGCTGCGACAGATAATCGAACGCGGCCTCGCCGGTCAGAGCTTCGATGCGACGAACACCGTTGGAGGACGCGCCTTCGCCCGTCACGACCAACACACCGATCTCACCCGTATTGTCGACATGAGTACCGCCGCAGAGTTCGAGAGAATAGATATTCCCCGTTGCCGAAGTCTCACCCTCGGGGCGGCGTCCCATGGAAACGACGCGCACCTCATCGCCGTATTTTTCGCCGAACAGGGCGCGCGCACCCATCTCGACCGCCTCGTCCGGGGTCATCGAGCGGGTGGTAACGGCGTCATTCTGGCGGATATAGGCGTTCACGTCGCGTTCAATGGCACGGATTTCATCGAGGCCGACCGCCTTCTGGTGCGCGAAGTCGAAGCGCAGCCGGTCCTGCGCGACGAGCGAGCCGCGCTGGGCAACATGCTCACCCAGATGCGCGCGAAGCGCTTCGTGAAGCAGGTGCGTGGCAGAGTGATTGCCGCGAATGGCATTGCGGCGCTCGGCATCGACGATGAAGCGGGCCGCGTCGCCCGCGCGCAGGGTGCCTTCGCTGACCTTGACGCGATGCAGGAAAAGATCACCGAATTTCTTGCGCGTATCGAGGACGCGCGCGGTCGCGTTGTCGGTTCGGATGGTGCCGGTATCGCCGACCTGTCCGCCGCTCTCGCCATAGAACGGCGTCTGGTTCGCGATCAGCTCGGCAGTCTGACCAGCTTTCGCTTCGGCGGCGACCGCGCCGTCGATCACCAATCCGAGGATTTCGCCTTCTGCACCGGTGGCCGTGTAGCCAAGGAATTCGGTCGCGCCGTGTTGCTCGCGCAGATCGAACCAGACCGATTCGTCGGCGGCATCGCCCGTGCCGGACCATGCCGCGCGGGCCAGTGCCTTCTGGGCCTCCATGGCACTGTCGAAGCCGTCGGTATCGACAGTCAGGCCGCGCTCGCGCAGGGCATCCTGCGTCAGATCGAGGGGGAAGCCGTAAGTATCATAGAGCTTGAACGCCGTCTCTCCCGGCAGTGGCGTACCGGAGGGCAGGTCCGTGACCGCCTCGTCGAGCAGGCTAAGGCCCCGGTCGAGGGTTTTGCCGAAGCGGGTTTCCTCGGCCTCCAGCATTTCCGTGATCATCGGTTGCGCACGGCTGAGTTCGGGGAAGGCTTGCCCCATCTGGGACACGAGGGCCGGGACGAGGCGGTACATGACCGGATCGGTCGCGCCGAGAAGGTGGGCGTGGCGCATCGCACGGCGCATGATGCGGCGCAGGACGTAGCCGCGCCCCTCGTTCGACGGCATCACACCATCGGCCATAATGAAGGAGGTCGAGCGCAGATGATCGGCGATCACCCGATGATGCACCGCACCGGGGCCATCCGGATCGGTCGAGGTCGCATGGGCGCTCGCCTCGATCAGCGAGCGCATCAGGTCGGTGTCGTAATTGTCGTGCTTGCCCTGAAGCAACGCGCCGACCCGCTCCAGCCCCATGCCGGTATCGATGGAGGGGTGGGGCAGGTTCTCGCGCGTATCGGCATCGATCTGCTCGAACTGCATGAAGACGAGATTCCAGATTTCGATGAACCTGTCGCCGTCTTCATCCGGGCTGCCGGGGGGGCCGCCGGGGATATGCTCGCCGTGGTCGTAGAAGATTTCCGAACAGGGACCGCAGGGACCGATCGGCCCCATGGTCCAGAAATTGTCCGAAGTCGAGATGCGGATGATCCGGTCGTCGGACAATCCTGCGATCTTCTTCCAGAGCGCAGCGGCTTCCTCGTCCTCGTTATAGACCGTGACGAGCAACCGCTCGGCAGGGATGCCGAATTCGCGGGTCACGAGGGTCCAGGCGTGGGTAATCGCCTGTTCCTTGAAATAGTCACCGAACGAGAAATTGCCGAGCATCTCGAAGAACGTATGGTGCCGCGCCGTATAGCCGACATTATCGAGATCGTTGTGCTTGCCACCCGCACGCACGCATTTTTGCGAAGTCACGGCCCGCGAATACGGGCGCTTCTCGACGCCCGTGAAGACGTTCTTGAACTGGACCATCCCCGAATTGACGAACAGGAGCGTCGGGTCGTTCTGGGGGACCAGCGGACTGGACGCGACGTGCTCGTGCCCATTGCGCGCGAAATAATCCACGAACAGGGACCGGATTTCGTTGAGTGTCGCCATGACCTTGCCTCCCTCGGATGGAAAGGCTTTCTAGTGTGATTTCCCGATTGGTTGAACCGGGAAATCGTCTTGGCGGGCGTTTTCCGCTCAGAGGTCTTCGTCGCCCTCGATTTCGGCTTCGAGATCGAGGCCGTTGGAGGTGCGTATCTGCATCTCGATGGCCCCGGCCACATCGGGATTATCGCGCAGGTAAGTCTTGGCGTTCTCGCGCCCCTGCCCGATGCGCTGATCACCATAGGAGAACCACGACCCGGATTTCTCGACCACCCCGGCTTTCACGCCGAGATCGATCAACTCGCCGGTCTTGGAAATCCCCTGTCCGTACATGATATCGAACTCGACCTGCCGGAAAGGCGGCGCGACCTTGTTCTTGATCACCTTCACACGGGTCTGGTTGCCCACGACTTCATCGCGGTCCTTGATCGCGCCGATGCGACGGATATCGAGGCGGACGGAGGAATAGAATTTCAAGGCGTTCCCGCCGGAGGTCGTCTCCGGGCTGCCGAACATCACGCCGATCTTCATGCGAATCTGGTTGATGAAGATGACCATGCATTTCGACCGGCTGATCGAACCGGTCAGCTTGCGCATCGCCTGACTCATCAGACGCGCCTGCGCGCCGACCTGATGGTCGCCCATATCGCCTTCGAGTTCGGCTTTCGGCGTCAGGGCCGCCACTGAATCCACCACCACGACGGAGATCGCGCCGGAGCGGACCAGGGTGTCGGTGATTTCCAGCGCCTGCTCTCCCGCATCAGGCTGCGAGATCAGCAATTCGTCCAGATCGACGCCGAGAGCGCGGGCGTATTTCGGATCGAGTGCGTGTTCCGCATCCACGAAGGCGCACACCCCCCCGTTCTTCTGGGCCTCGGCCACCACATGCAGCGCGAGCGTCGTCTTGCCCGAACTTTCCGGTCCGTAGATTTCGATGATCCGCCCCTTGGGCAGACCACCGATCCCCAGCGCCACATCGAGGCCGATCGAGCCGGTCGATACCGCCTCGATATCCAGCGCGGCATCGCGTTGGCCGAGCCGCATGATCGACCCTTTGCCAAAGGCACGTTCGATCTGCGACAGCGCAGATTCGAGAGCTTTTTCTTTGTCCATTCCGTCTTTCTCGACCAGGCGCAGCGCTGCTTCACTCATAACGAGCCTCCTTATTCCACGCGCTCTGCGTGGGGGCAACCAATCATCGGATAGCCCACACGTATGCTATATGTTCTCGTATGACAAGAACAAACATGAACAAAGAGCGAAATTGTTGGAACAAACCGGCTTTTCAGTCCCTCAGCGTCGCACTGGCGGGTCCGAATTTAGTATCGGCGGTGATCTTGCTGGGCACCCACATGCCATTCTGAGCGACCAGCGTAGCGAAGAAGGGCCATGTCCTGCGCTCGGGCGTCATGTACTTGTCCTTGAAGCCGTTCACCCGCTCATACAGCCCCGCGCAGGTGACGGTATTGCCCCGCGCCGCATAGGCCTGCCCGGTCAGCGAGACCCGGTGGCGCTTCGACCCGTCAAAGACATCGAAAACGATGTCGCAGGGCCTCTCACGCGGGCTCATCAGGATCGCGGCAGCGGTGGCCGGATCGACCGCCCCGGTGGCCTCGGCCAGCGACATGGCGTAGGATTTTTTCCGCAGGGGAGGCTCCGCGATCAGATCCACCGGAGCGCCCGATCCGTCGAATCGAATCGTGGTGCGCTGCTCGCGCTTGCGCCCCTCGTACCGGAAATTTGATTCGCGCGGCAGGTATCGCCCTCCAACGACCGATCCGGCCACCTGGGCTTTGGCATCGCCATTGAATATCTGGCGCAGGAGGGGGATCATCTTGAAGGTCGCTCGAACGGAATATTCCGGCTCATCCGCCTCGACCACCACCTTGATCTTGCCGAGCGGGATGCCCGCGACGGTCGTGGAGTATTTCAGCGTATCCTTGGCGGCCACTGGAGTGGCGGCGAGGAGGACAGCGAGGAGGATGAGTTTTTTCATGGGTGGAACCTTCGCGCGGGATTGGGGCAGCCCTGCGGCACGGTCATGGAGCACTCAGGGCATCCATGCGTTTTGCAAGGCGGATATCGAGATCACTCAAACCGTCGCAGTCATGGGTGATGAGGGTCACGTCCACACGGTTCCAGACATTCGACCACTCAGGATGATGGTTGAGCTTTTCGGCATGAAGGGCGGCACGGGTCATCCAGCCGAACGCCTCGACGAAGTTCCTGAAAGTGAATTCCTTGCGGATCGCATCGCGACCTTCGACTCTCTTCCAGCCTGTCGCAAGGAGAGGAGCGAGCGCTTCATCACGGTCGTCCGGGGCGAGGGGCGGGGTCTTCTGGCGAGTCATGCAGCGTCCTTCAGAAACACGGAGTCGAATTCGGCGCGCAGAGCCATATCCACCTCCGACATCGAGGGGGTCAGGCCGAGATCGGCGAGGCTGGTGACACCATGCTCCGCAATACCGCAAGGCACGATGCCGTCATAATGCGAGAGGTCCGGCTCCACGTTGAGGGCAATGCCATGCAGCGAAACCCAATGCCGCACACGCACCCCGAGGGCCGCGACCTTGTCCTCGCGCCCCGGCGCGCCCTTGTCGGTGCGCCGCACCCAGACGCCCGCCCTGCCTTCGCGCCGTTCTCCGGTCACGGTGAAGCGGGCAAGTGTGCGAATGATCCATTCCTCAAGATCACGGACGAAGCGGCGCACATCCCCGCCCCGCGCTTTCAGGTCGAGCATAACATAGCCGATGCGCTGACCGGGGCCGTGATACGTGTATTCACCCCCGCGCCCGGTCTTGTGGACAGGGAAGCGCTCGGGGTCGATGAGGTCAGCAGGGGTCGCGCTTGTTCCGGCGGTATAGAGCGGCGGATGCTCCAGCAGCCAGACACATTCCGGAGCCGTTCCCGCCCTGATTGCCGCCGCGCGATCATCCATGAAAGCAAGAGCCTCGGCATAGGCGACAGGCGCGTCCGACAGGCGCCATTCAAGAGGAGTGAGCGAGCAAGCCATATCGACAACCTAGCGCGCCCGACGGCCGATCCGTACCGGAAAATGTTTTTTACAATGAGGTGATAACGGAGCCGCCAATGGTTACCTTACGTTAACGTTAACATTGGGTCGCATTTTGCGACTCAGCGCAGTAACGCGAAGCATCCACCCCCGACCCCGCCTTGCCTCGATGGCGATCCCGCCGGTTTACAGGTTCGTTCGAAAGACCAGCGTTTCCGCGAGAATTTAAACGCACACGTCATTTTTCAGTATGTTTCAGTGACGCTGAGTACGGTCCCGGCAGGAAACTTGCTGAGTAGTTAACGGGCAAAGCTTTCGGAACTCCCGAAAAACAACCCGACGGAGGCCAGGCTATCATGAGCACACGATCCCTTTCGACGATCAGACCGTCCCTTTCGAACGGTGTCCTCACGGCCATGCTTCTCGTCGGCTTGCAGATGGCGGCCCCTGCCGCCCTTGCCATCGCCCTCCCCGCAAAGTCACCGCTGCCCCTTGAAGCTGTACACCTCGCCGTACATCTGCCGACGGGCTGCGTCGCCGAACTGACCACGAACGAAGGCCATCTCATCAAGGCACAGATCGTGGATACGGATTGCCTCCCCGAGGGAAGCGCGCCCCGCGACGTGCCTGGCACGCTGCGCGACTTCTCAAAAACTCGGGAAACGGGTGTGTCGGGATGGAGACCGTGATTGAGCTGTGTAGAAACCTGTTCCTACTGCACCGCCGTCGTGAATCCACCCCGGCACGCAAGGTCGTCCTGATCGATTCAGAGGACGACGTGCTGCCTTTCGACCGCATCCAATGCGAGGATCTGCGCATGATCGGCGACGCTTGGCTCGGGATGCCCCGCGAAGAAGGAGAAACCCTGCCACGCTGGAGCGTCTTCGATACCAGCCAGTTCACGGGTACGCTCGACAAGATGTGCGTCCTGAAGGCGACGGACTGGCGAGCAGACGAGATCGAGTTCTCGCTATTCGGAGGCCATGCGACGGATTTGATCGGTCGCGGCAAACCAATCTCGTTGCAACAGATGCGGCGCGATCCCCAGTGCGGTGCAAATTATATCGAAGTGCGCAATCGCGCGGGACGGGCCATCGACAACGAGGCTCCGCAATATGCGCGAAAGACACTGTCATGGAACCAGCAGAGCCACATCGAGTACGAAACCCTGATGCTGCCCTTCATGGCGGAAGGCAAGGTGCAGCGCCTCCTGCAACCGATAAGCGCCCGACACAGGGAAATTTGAAAACTGCCCGCCTAACGATTGGGCGAGTGTTCCGGGATCACATATTGCACCGGATGAAACGGTGGTTGATCGCAAAGCTGCCGGAACATGATTGCACGCCCGCCGCAAGCGATAGTCGTCCAAAAGAGATTACAGGTTACGCTTTCCAAACGCCTTGGATCAACCACCAGATGAATGTAGCAAACAGGGACTCGCGCCGATACCCCCAAATGGGTGCAGCTTATCATTTTCGACGTACATTCTTTCTCATATGCTCACCGAAGTGACCTCGGAGGGAGCGTCGTAGGGGCGTCCGGCAGCAGCAGCGATCATGCAGGGCCATTGCGTGAAGATGTGATAATGTCCGAATTCCGGTAATTCGTGCAGCGTCACATCAGGCAAATCCGCCGCCAGAACGCGCGCGCCAGGGATCGGGCAGACATTGTCATCGACCCCGTGGAAGATCGTGACCGGCAATGTGATGTTCGCTACGTCGAAATCCCACCCTTGGGCATTCAGCAGATTCTCCTCGACCATGCCCTCCATCGTGATGGCGGTGCGCTCGGCCAGCATATTATGGGTCCGTTGCCGCGTGATCGGGCTGGAGAGGATGGCGATGTCCGATGCACTGACAGAACGGGCGACGTGCCGGTCGAAATAGCGGTCGGTATTCTGAAGCACGCTGCGGATCAGGAAGGGCAGGATCTGCCGGAACGTGCCCGGCCAGCGCCGCCCGACGACACCCGATAGCTGATAGAAGAGATCGAGCTCGCGCCAGTTCGGATGCCTGTATTTCGGGTAGGCGGGGGATGAAAGGACGAGGCGATCCATCCTGTCCTGCAATTCATGCGTCACCGCCAGCGCCGCGCCGGAGCCAAAGGAATAAGAAAGCGCCGAAAACCGTTCGAAACCCAGCGTATCGCAGAGTTCGAGGATGTCGGGAGCGTAGTCGCGCAGGCTGTTCAGGTGACGCATCGTCGAGCGAAAGCCGCCGGGACGACAGATCGTGACGAGCCGCAGCCCATGGCGGTGCAGGAATGGCAGATACCGGTCGGGTGCACCAACAACGTCGATGGACGATCCCGAAAGGGCGTCGAAATAGAGGATCGGATAGCCGTCTTCTGGCCCCAACGTGAAATATTCCAGCGTGCGGCCATCTTTCAACTTCAGCAGGCGGCGGATGCGCAGGCTTTCCTGCGCGTTGGGCGCCCGGCGCTTGAGGAAGGCCGCGGGGCTGGCCGCGATCCGCTGGAACAGGTCTGCTTGGCCCGTCGTCCCGGTCTTGGCGAAGATACGTTTGAGATAGGTCCGCGCGCTCTCATAAGCGATATCCAGAGACGAGGCCGCTTCGCGCAGGTTGCTGGTGTCATGCAGCGCGCAAAGTAGATCGGTCTCGCGCTCGGTGAGCATGGCATCGGCAGCGAAGGCGCGCAGGGCATCGCTGTCATCGGGGTTAAAGCTCAGGAGGACGGCAGCGGCCCGCGCCGGAAAGCCCATCGATGTGGCGACCTCGCGGGGCAGCAGAAGGGTATTGCTCCCCTCCTCCCCGTCGGCGTCTTCCGCACGCAGCAGGTTCTTCGACTCCCCGCTCAGATTGGCCTTGCGGACCCACCCCGCAAGCGATCCCCCCTCGCCGGTATCCGCAGCAATAAGCGGCAGCGTTTCCTCGATGCGGTGCAGGCGCGGCACCGAAGGGGAAGTGCAGGCCGCATTGTTTTCGAGGATCACCTTGCCGTCATCGTCCAGCAAGGCGATTCCCACGGCAAGTGCGTCGATGACGCTGGTAAGCTGCTGCTCTTTTTCCTGTAGCGAGACGATGCGCTCCGAGATCTGCATGGCGCGGTTGAAGTGCTGCGCCGTCTCGCCAAGTTCGACACTGGGGTCTCCATGGCCATTTTTCTCGGCTTCCGAGAGCCGCGCCGTGAGTTCGAGGATGAGTTCGGGCCAGAGCGAATTGTCGAGAGATGCCTCGTAGACGAGATGGGTCAGCCGATCAGTATCGGTCTCACCAGCTTGGGTCTGTTTTTCTTCGGTTGGGAGCGCACTCTCTCTCGACACCATTTTTCCTTTGGTTGCACAATCCGACAATCATCCACGTGAAAGTTGATGGTTGCAAGTCGCACGATGTTGAGAATCGTGCGGCACGACAAAGGTTTGCCCTGCAAGGAAGAGGATAACCGACAGGCAAGCAAAAAATTGTGATTAACATCACAATACTGTTTGTACGGCAGTAATGGCCTCCTATCCGGTGCCGCTCGACGGCTCAGGGAACCTCAACGGATTCGGCGCGTTGCCTGTCATTGGAATGCCAGGAGCCATGATGATGACGCAGATGGATCACAAGGCTTCGGACGGTGCCGATGGCGACGACACGGAGCAGCATCTGACGGCTGCGGAAATAGAACTGGTGGATGACAGTCTGAAGCTGTCGGCTCCGGCTGTGTATTCGGTGATCCGACGCGAGGGCGAGGAAGAACTCGCCCGCCCCACCAAATCACTGTGGTGGTCCGGCATTGCCGCCGGGATCGGTATTTCGACTTCGGTACTGGCCGAAGGGGTGCTGTCTGCGGAACTGGAAGGCTACGCCTACCGTGATCTGGTACAGAATTTCGGCTATACGGTCGGGTTCGTTCTGGTGATCCTCGCCCGGTTACAGCTGTTCACGGAAAACACGATCACGCCGGTCCTGCCGGTTCTCGCGCGGGCCAGTGACGATTGCCTGCCCCGGATGCTGAGGCTGTGGGGTATCGTCTTTGCGGCGAACATGATCGGCACCTTCCTCGCCGCTGCCTTCTTCATGGGCGGCACCGTGACGCCTGAGCATATGGCCGGAATGATGGCGGTCAGCCACCATTACGCCGAAGCGGCAGGGTGGGATGCGCTCGTACGCGGCATCCCGGCGGGCTTTCTGGTGGCCGTTCTGGTGTGGATGCTGCCTTCCTCCAAGGGGTTCGAGTTGTGGATCATCATGCTTTTCACCTTCCTGATCGCCGCCGGGGATTTCACGCATGTGGTAGCGGGCGCAGTGGAAGTATTCCTGCTGATCCTGCATGGCGAGTTGGGGATCATCGCCGGACTCGGAACGCTGATCCTGCCGACACTGATTGGCAACGTGATCGGGGGCACCGTCATCTTCACGATGCTGGCCTACGCACAGGTCCAGGACGAGATTACACCGGCGAGCGGGTCTTGAAGGACGGCGAAAGGAGGGCGATATGATGACGATGGGCTCAACTGAACCGCTTCGGGAACCGCTGACCATCGCCGAGATTGAGGCGATCCGGGTCTACTGCCGTCGACAGGTCACGCAGCGCGCGGCGTTTTCGGGCGCTGTGGCGGCCCTGCCTCTGCCAATGCTCGACGCCGCCGCCGATCTGGGCATCCTCATGCGGTTGCTGCCGAAGATCAGCGCGGAGTTCGAGTTGCGCCCCGAGGATATCGCCAAACAAGACCCAGAATCCCGCGCCGTCATCTACACTGCGGCCAAGACCCTCGGCGACAGTTTCGTCGGCAAGATCGTCACCAAACGCATGATTGCGGGAATATTGGCGAAGCTGGGGACGCGAGTAGCGGGTAAATCCTTCGCAAAATTCGCCCCCGTCGTCGGGCAGGTCGCATCGGCTTCCCTCAGCTTCGCCCTGATGCGCCATATCGGCCTCAAGCATGTCGAGGATTGCTACGCCGTCGCCCGCGCCCGCGCCGAAGCGCGGCTGTTCGGGGTGGAAGGCGTTGTGATCGACGGCGTTGCCCTGCGCCACGTCGATCAGGCCACAAGCTGACCGGCGAGCGCGGGAAAGGAATGCGTCGCGGCGGACGACATGGCGGCGTGCTGACCATTCAGGAAGCCGAAGCCCGCGCGATGCAGCGCTTCGAGCGCATTGATACCGATAACGACGGCGTCATTAAACTTGAGGACGTTAAGGCCATGTACGAGCGCCGGGGCGAAAAAGGCAAGGACGCCCGCAAGAACTGACGTCGTCTGATCTTACCCAAAGGCGCGCCCCCATGGCGGGCCTTTTTGCATGGGGTCGTTGACTCCGCAGCGCTTCGACCCTCAGGGTCCGCCGCATGACGGATCAGAGCTACTATTCTGCGACGATGCGCGACCGAACCGAGCGCGAGGCTTTGCGCGGCGAGATCGTGGCGGATATCGTCGTGATCGGCGGCGGGTTCACGGGGGTCAATACCGCGCTGGAACTGGCGCAGCGTGGATACTCGGTTGTCCTGCTGGAGGCCGAGCGCATCGGCTGGGGCGCAACGGGACGCAATGGCGGACAGGTCACGGGGTCGCTCTCCGGTGACACGACCCTCCGCAAGCATCTCACCCCCCGGATCGGAGCCGAAGCAGCTGCGGATTTTGTCTGGGGGATGCGCTGGCAGGGGCATGACATCATCCGCGAGCGCGTGGCGCGCTATGGCATCGAGTGTGATCTTGTCCATGGGCACCTCCATGCGGCATGGCGCGAATCCGATATGAAGGAATTGCGAGACTTTGCCGCCGAAGCAGCGCGGCGCGGCATGGGCGACGCCGTGGTCATGCTCGACCGTGACGGTGTGCAGGACGCACTGGAAACCCCGCTCTACGATGGCGGATTGCTGAACCGGAACAACATGCATCTGCACCCGCTCGACCTCTGCCGGGGCGAAGCGAAGGCAGCAGAATCTCTGGGCGTTCGCCTCTTCGAGAAATCCCCGGTCACACGCATCGTACCGGGTGATCATCCGGTCGTGGAAACGGCATCCGGGCGCGTCACGGCGGATACGGTCGTGCTCTGCGGCGGGGCGTATCACCGGCTGGAAGCGGAAGCGCTGGGCGGGCGGCTGTTTCCGGCGGCACTGGGGAACATGGCGACCGAACCGCTTCCTGCCGAGGAGGCCCGCGCGATCAATCCGCAGAATCTGGCGGTCTACGACACGCGCTTCGTGCTCGATTACTACCGCCTGACCGCCGACCGGCGCGTTCTGTTCGGGGGCGGAGCGAATTATTCAGGCAAGGCGACCGCGGATATCGCCGGAGAACTGCGCCCCGCGCTGGAGCGCACGTTTCCACGTCTCGCCGGGATCGGGATCGATTTCGCTTGGTCGGGACAGGCCGGGATCATCCCCAACCGCGTGCCGATGCTGGGGCGAACCGGGCCGAATATCTGGTACGCCCAAGGCTATTCAGGCCATGGTATCGCTACCTCGCATATCGTCGCCGGAATCATGGCCGAGGCCGTCGCCAGCACCATGGAACGCTTCGACCATTTCGCCAGCGTCCCCCATGCGAAGAACCCCTTCGGCGAGCGTGTCGGTCAAGGCCTGCTGGCGCTCGGGATGTGGTGGTATCGGCTGCGAGAGATGGCGTGGATTCGATAAAGAAATGAAGCCGGTGCTGACTGTTGATTACTGGCAGGAGCCCTTCCACCTATACCTTCTGGCAAGGGATAGATGGAAGCGAAGTTTGCAACTGAACGGATACGCTCAGGCGCTATCCGGCGATTCCACTGGCTGAGGGTTGACATTCGTTTGGAGGTCGGGCTTAGCGTGGCACCGACTTGTCTTTCGTAAAAGCGTACCGGAGTTATGTGATGTCGCTACCTGATTTATCCGGTGTTTTCATCACCCTTGCGCGACAGGCGGGGGAGGCGATCATGGAGGTCTATGCCAGCGATTTCGAGGCGCGGACCAAGGATGATGCCTCGCCGGTGACGGAGGCGGATCTGGCGGCGGATCGGGTGATCGTGGCCGGGCTGGAGCAGGCTTTTCCTGACATCCCGATCGTGACGGAAGAGCGGACGAACACCCATGATGCAGCCGCCGCCGGGTCGCGCTTCTTTCTGGTCGACCCACTGGATGGGACGAAGGAATTCGTCAAGCGTGGCGGGGATTTCACGGTCAATATCGCCCTGATCGAAGACGGTGTGCCCGTACGCGGTGTGGTCTTCGCCCCGGCGCTGGACCGCCTTTTCTGGACCGATGAAGAGGGCACGGCGTTCCTGAAGGATGGCGATGCCGATGCCCGCATGATGCGTGTCGAGACACCTGATAACGGCGCACTGAACGTCGTCGCCTCCAAGTCCCACCGCGATGCCGCTACCGACGACTATATCGCCCGCTATAATGTCGCCGATTTCAAGAGTGCAGGATCGTCGCTCAAGTTCTGCCTGCTCGCTGCAGGCGAAGCCGATCTCTATCCCCGTCTCGGGCGGACGATGGAATGGGACACTGCTGCGGGCCACGCCGTCCTGCGCGCTGCCGGGGGGCATATCGATGCCTGGCCGGGCGGCACAGCGCTTGCCTACGGCAAACCCGATTTTGAAAACCCGCACTTCATCGCTTATTCAACGGGCGTGACGCTGAAAGAAACGACATGACGGACCTGACGCATCTTCAACGCCTCGAAGCCGAGGCGATCCATATCTTCCGCGAGGTGGTGGCCGAGGCCGAAAACCCGGCCATGCTCTATTCCGTCGGCAAGGACAGCGCCGTGCTGCTGCATGTCGCGCGAAAGGCCTTCTACCCCTCGCCCCCGCCCTTCCCGCTGGTCCATGTCGATACGACATGGAAATTCAAGGCGATGTATGATTTCCGCGCGAAGATGGCCGAGGAATCGGGCATGGAGCTGATCGTTCACATCAACGAGGAAGGCGTAAAACAGGGCATCGGTCCCTTTACCCATGGGTCCGGCGTTCATACCGATATCATGAAGACGGTCTCGCTGAAGCAGGCACTCGACAAATACAAATACGATGCGGCCTTCGGCGGCGCGCGGCGCGACGAGGAGAAATCCCGCGCAAAGGAGCGGATTTTCTCCTTCCGCACAGCGCAGCACCGTTGGGATCCCAAGAACCAGCGCCCGGAACTGTGGAAGCTCTACAATGCCCGCAAGGCACAGGGCGAAAGCATCCGCGTGTTCCCCCTGTCCAACTGGACCGAGCTGGATATCTGGCAGTACATCTATCTCGAAGATATCCCCATCGTGCCGCTCTACTACTCGGCGAAGCGCCCGGTGATCGAGCGCGACGGCACGCTCATCATGATCGACGATTTCGACCGCATCGACCTGCATGAAGGCGAAAAGGTCGAGGAAAAGATGGTGCGCTTCCGCACGCTCGGCTGCTGGCCCCTGACCGGTGCGGTCGAAAGCGAGGCGACCACCCTGCCCGAGATCATTCAGGAAATGCTCCTGACCACCACGTCCGAACGGCAAGGACGCATGATCGACCATGACGCCGCCGCCAGCATGGAGAAGAAGAAGCAGGAGGGGTATTTCTGATGGCACACGTATCTGACCAGATTGCCGACGATATCCTCGGCTACCTCAAGTCCCATGAGACGAAATCCCTGCTACGGTTCATCACCTGTGGCTCTGTCGATGATGGCAAATCCACGCTGATCGGACGGCTGCTCTACGAGAGCAAGATGATCTTCGAGGATCAGCTTGCGGCGCTGGAGGCCGACAGCAAACGGGTCGGCACCCAAGGGCAGGAGATCGATTTCGCGTTGCTGGTCGACGGCCTCGCCGCCGAGCGCGAACAGGGCATCACCATCGATGTGGCCTATCGCTTCTTCTCGACCGACCGACGCAAATTCATCGTCGCGGACACCCCCGGCCACGAGCAATACACCCGCAACATGGCCACCGGAGCCTCGACCGCCGAGGTCGCGATCCTGATGATCGACGCCCGCAAGGGCATTCTGACTCAGACGCGCCGCCATTCCTTCATCGTGTCGCTGTTGGGCATCAAGCATGTGGTGCTGGCCGTCAACAAGCTGGATATCGTGGATTACGACCGCGCCGTCTATGACGAGATCGTCGAAGCCTATGCCGAGTTCGCCAAGCCGCTCGATTTCACCTCCGTCACGCCGATCCCGATGTCCGCGCTGCGCGGGGACAACATCACCGACAAGAGCGGCCATACGCCCTGGTATAACGGCCCAACCCTGATGGCCTATCTGGAGACGGTCGAGGTCGCCGACAGCGCGGAGACCACACCCTTCCGGATGCCGGTACAGTGGGTCAACCGCCCCGATCTCGATTTCCGTGGCTTTGCGGGCATGATTGCTGGGGGCACTGTGCGCCCCGGCGACCGGGTCAAAGCCCTGCCTTCTTCACGCGAAAGCACCGTCAAGTCCATCGTCACCATGGGCGGCGATCTGAACGAGGCGGTCGCAGGTCAATCGGTCACGATCACCCTGAACGACGAGATCGACGTATCGCGGGGCGATGTCCTCTGCGCCGCCGACGATCCGGCTCCCGCCGCTGACCAGTTTCAGGCCACGATCCTGTGGAT
Source organism: uncultured Neomegalonema sp. (assembly GCA_938034615.1). Taxonomy (GTDB): domain Bacteria; phylum Pseudomonadota; class Alphaproteobacteria; order Rhodobacterales; family Rhodobacteraceae; genus JAHDDY01. The sequence continues at coordinate 20,542 of CALHLW010000182.1, forward strand.
GAACGAGAACGAGATGCTGCCGGGCCGCACCTATCTGATGAAGACCGGCGCGACCACGGCGCAGGCGACGGTCGCCGCGCCCAAGCACGCCATCGACGTGAATACCATGGAATCGCTGGCCGCCCACACGCTGGCCCTGAACGAGATCGGCGTCTGTAACCTCAACCTCGACCGCACCATCGCTTTCGATGCCTACAAGGACAATCGCGACATGGGCGGGTTCATCCTGATCGACCGCCTGTCGAACGAGACGGTCGGCGTCGGTATGATCGATTTCGCCCTGCGCCGCGCGTCGAATATCCATCGTCAGGCGCTGGTCATCGACAAGACCGCCCGCGCCGAGTCGAAGGGTCAGAAGCCCGTGATGCTCTGGTTCACGGGACTTTCCGGCTCAGGCAAGTCAACCATCGCCAATGCGCTGGAGCAAAAACTCCACGCGATGGGCCGCCATACCTACATCCTCGATGGCGACAATGTCCGCCACGGCCTCAACAAGGATCTCGGCTTCACCGATGCCGACCGCGTCGAGAACATCCGCCGCGTGTCCGAGGTCGGCAAACTCATGGTCGATGCCGGATTGCTTACGCTGGTCAGCTTCATCTCTCCGTTCCGATCCGAACGGCGCATGGCGCGGCAGATGATGGAGGAGGGCGAATTCGTCGAGGTCCATGTCGATACGCCGCTCGCCGTGGCCGAGGAGCGCGACGTAAAGGGCCTCTACAAGAAAGCCCGGCGGGGCGAGATCAAGAACTTCACCGGCATCGACAGCCCCTACGAGCCCCCCGTCGATCCCGAAATTCGCCTCGACACCACCAACCAGACCCCCGACGAGGCCGCCGATACGCTGCTCGCCTTCCTGCGCGAGAAGGGATATCTGGCGTAGAGTCATTTCCGGTCAGTGGAGCGATACCTGCGTTACGAACATTATCTCCGTCGCGGGCTGGTGTCGTGTCTGGTCTGGGCTGGTATCCGTATCGCCAGCGCCAAGGCCTCGGCAAAATCTCGGAGCGATTGCCGGTATGCCGTCTGTGGTTACTCCGGTTTCGCAGCAATGCAGTGCACGTTGGATGATCGAGAAACAGGCTTGCGAATCCGATATGAAGCGGATCGTCAGAGGCTTGTTTGGGATTCTATACACGGTTAGGAACGTCAGGCAATTTATCTCACCTGATGAAGTCACTCACAATTATCAAGAAGTGAGTGCTCTAATAAATTTGTGAGTTAGTCGAAATAAAAAAGATTCGCGCATTATATAAGGACCATTTAGATGACTACGATATACAACGAAGAAAAGAAAGTAATTTTTATACACGTGCACAAATGCGCCGGAAATGCGATTTACCAATCGCTTCTTAATATGAATCGCGAACAATTATCCGACGAAATACTTTGCAATACTCCTCTGTTGAATATGAAATTTGAAGACAATTCAGACACGTATGCAGATTTAATACATGGCAACAGCACATCAAACCAAGATTACGAATCAACCTCAGGGTGGAGGGCGGCGCACAATAATAATCACACTCGTGAGATAATGAGAAAAAATAGCGAATTGCTTCTTGGAGGTTTTGAAAATCCGATACACTTCCGTGCGTTAGACATGCGTTCTTATCTTGGAGAAAGCAATTATTGCGATTACACAAGCATCGCCTGCGTGCGAAATCCATGGAAACGTTTATTTAGCTGGTATAGATTCTTGAAATCAGACAAGAGAAATCCTGGCCATTATAATTTAGTGAAAAATTTGGAACTTGATGAATTTATTCAATTCAGCGTGGATCATTTTTATCACCCGCAAAGCGATTGGCTAGTAAATGAAGATGGAGATATTATCGTAAACGAGCTTGTGAAGCATGAAAAACTCAGTACAGAATGGACAATATTGACAAAAAAATATTTGGGCAAAGAATTATCGCTTCCTCTAGCTAATCAATCCAAATATAAGGCAGAATTCACTGAATTTTATCGAGTTCGAAAATCAACGCTCGAAAAATTTCGAGATAAATATGCAAAAGATTTTGAATTGCTTGATTATGATAATGCCCTACCACCCTATCGAGAGCTCAATGAAAATTTCTCACAATATGAGAATAATCTGAACAGTGAAATAGAGAATAACTATCAATCCGACAGTGCTGAAAATAAATTAACTGCACCTGATGAAACTTATGAATTATTTCGTATGTATAATAGCGCTCAAAAATACTCGAATTATATCCAAAATAAACTTACCGAAAGAACCAAGCAGCTCAATCACTTCAAGAGCAAAAACAAAATCCTGAAAGGCAATCTCAGAAATAACGTCGATTTCATCGAAAAACTCAAGGGCAGAATTAAAAAACTGAGTGATAAAAACCGTTAATTCACTCAATGGACGACACTACGCCCTGCCTTGTGCCTTCGCAAGCTGTGGCTAAGAGCCTGACTCAAAAGTACATGAGGGATAGCAATATCTTGCGAGTCTTCTGGATGTGACCCTGATGCTGGCGATGAGCGTCCATGCGGTCGAGCTTTCTATGGAACGCTCCCAATCCTTTGCCAGTCTGCGGCATCTTCCGAGCCATGCGAAGGTACG
>CALHLW010000183.1 GCA_938034615.1 uncultured Neomegalonema sp.
CGGGGCGCTGGTGGCGGCAGGGATCGGGATGATCGAGGTGCCGCTGAACTCGCCGCAGCCCTTCGAGAGCATCGCACGGATTTCGCGGACATTCGGCGATGAGGCCCTGATCGGGGCCGGGACGGTGCTGTCAGTGGAGGACGTGGATCGGCTGGCGGAGGCGGGCGGGCGGCTGGTGGTTTCGCCGGATTGCAATACGGCGGTCATCACGGCGACCAAGGCACGTGGGATGCAGTCCTGGCCCGGTATCATGACCCCGACCGAAGCCTTCGCCGCCCTGCGCGCGGGGGCCGACGGGCTGAAACTGTTCCCCGGCTCCCTGATCGGACCGGAGGGCCTGAAAGCCCTGCGCGCTGTGCTGCCGCCTACTTGCGCGGTCTATGCGGTGGGCGGCGCAGGGGCGTCGAACATGGCGGAATGGCGAAAAGCGGGCGCAGACGGCTTCGGCATCGGCTCGGCGCTCTATGCGCCTGGGATGGGAGCCGACGAGGTAGCGGAGCGCGCGCGAGGGTTGGTCGCGGCTTATGATGCGGAGATGGGGTAGCTCAGTCCACCCAGAGCACGTCGAGCGGAAAGCCCACGGCATCGAAAGGCGCGACCTTGACCTCGGCATCATTGCTGAGGGCGGTAAGAAGGGTCCAGCTTCCGTCGTTGAGCGCAAAGGCTTCGAGGGTGCGGGCCAGCGGGTCGATGAACCACAGATGCGGTACCCCTTGGGCCGCGTAGAGGTCGCGCTTTTCGGTCAGGTCGAGGGTGCGAGTGGAGGGGGAGAGAACCTCGCAGACCCAGTCGGGCACCACGCTGTAGAAGGCATCGTCGGGATAGACCGGCATTCGTTCGCGCCGCCAGCCGGTCACATCCGGGACGACGACATCCTCGCCGAAATGTATTTCCGGCTCGTCGTCGATCCACCAACCACTCGGGCCACCGCCATCGTCGTCGTCATAGTAGCGCACCAGACGACCGCCCAGCTTCGACGCTGCCCGCTGGCGCCGGGGCGCGGGGCGGGGCTGGGTATGGAGCGTGCCGTCGATGATTTCCGCGACCATGTTCGGCGAAGCCTCAAGCACATCGCGATAGGTCGCGCGGGGTGGTGAGGACAGGGGCGAGACCATTACGCAGGCTCCCGCAGCACTCTCGGGGCCTTGAATTCGATGTTTTCGACGGCAGTTTCCACCACTTCGACCGTGGCCTCGAAACGCTCCCGGAAGGCATCGACTACTTCTGTCACCAGCACTTCGGGGGCGCTGGCTCCGGCGGTGATGCCGACCGATGAGACGCCGTCGAATTTCGACCAGTCGATCTCCGAGGCGCGGGGCACCAGCACGGCGTAGTCACAGCCCGCCTTGGCACCGACCTCGACCAGCCGTTTGGAATTGGAAGAATTTTCCGCCCCGATCACGACGAGCGCATCGATCTTCGGCGCGATGGCCTTCACCGAGGCCTGCCGGTTCGTGGTGGCGTAGCAGATGTCTTCCTTGCCGGGGCCGACGATATCCGGGAAGCGGTCCTCAAGGGCGGCGACGATTTCCGCCGTATCATCCACCGACAGCGTGGTCTGCGTTGCCCAGGCGAGCTTCTGCGGATTATCGGGGGTCAGCGCCGCCACGTCCTCGACCGTCTCGACCAGCGTGACGGCACCGGGCGGCAACTGGCCCATGGTGCCCAACACCTCCACATGGCCCTTATGGCCGATCAGCACGATCTCGTAATCCTGCCGGTGCAGGCGCGCGATTTCCATATGCACTTTCGTCACCAGCGGACAGACGGCATCGACGGCGAACATCTCGCGGTTCTTCGCCGCTTCGATCACCGATTTTGGCGAGCCATGGGCCGAGAAGATGACCGGGCGGTCCTGCGGGCAGTCGTCCAGATCCTCGACGAAGACCGCGCCCTTGTCGCGCAATCCATCCACGACGAAGCGGTTATGCACGATCTCGTGGCGCACATAGACAGGCGCGCCGAACTTCTCCAGCGCCATCTCGACCATCTTGATGGCGCGGTCCACCCCGGCACAGAACCCGCGCGGGGCGGCGAGATAGATCGTGAGGGCGGGCTTGGCAGTCATGGGTGGCTCCGATGCAGTCGGTTGAACCCAGTATAGGGCCGCGTGGCCCATGCCGCGACCCCGGATTTCGTCCGTGCCGCGCGACTCGCCTTTTCGGCGTATTCATCTTTCTGCGTACATCCTGTTGTGTTATGGATCACTTTGTCGATGCTGAGTTCATTTAAACAGACTCGACGCGCCGGGACGGGTCTTCGGTGCGATGTGTAATGACGGTCACGAGTTCCAAGGAGTATGTACCATGACTAATCGCCAACTCGGCGCCCATGGCGCACCGGGCAAGAATCCCGGTCTCTATCAGGTCAACGATTTCTCGAGCGAGAGGGTGGACGAAGAGTCCGACGGTCGCTTCGGGCGCATGTTCGTCATTGGCGAAGGCAAGACGGAGGACGGTACCGAAAAGTTGCAGCCGAATCCCCTGCCCCGCTACGAGTTGCGCCGACTTGGCGCGAAGGGCGGGCCGCTGGAGCCGAAGCACGGGCCGAGTGTCAGCAAGCGAAACTCGCTGGCCCCTGCCGGGATCACCTTTCTCGGGCAGTTTATCGACCATGACATTACGCTTGACGTGCAGTCGAAATTCTCCTCACCGCAGATCAATGCGGCGCTGGAGAACGCACGCACCCCTAATCTCGATCTGGACTGCGTCTATGGCGGTGGGCGCGAAGCCAGCCCCTACCTCTACCAGACCGACGGCGAAGGATGGGAGAGCGCCAAGATCATCGAGGGCGACAAGTTTGTCGGCGCAGGCACCGGCAGCGGACGCAACGATCTTCAGCGCAACTCAGCGGGCCGCGCGATCATCGGCGATCCGCGCAATGACGAGAATATCTTCGTCGCGCAGGTTCAGTCCGCCGTCATCCGCTTTCACAACAAATGCGTCGATTACCTGCATGACAACGGGCTGGAGGACAGCGAGGAGCTGTTCGAGAAAGCGCGTGACACGACCACGCATTACTATCACCGCGTCATTCTGGAGGATTTCCTCTATCGCGTGATCGGTCTGGACATGCTTCAGGCCATCGCGACGCAGGGGCGGCACTATTATTTCCCGAACGGCTTCGACGGCGCGAAAGGCTGGCCGGAGCGTCCCTTCATGCCCGTAGAGTTTTCGGTCGCGGCCTATCGCTATGGCCATTCCACCGTGCGCGACGCCTATGTCGTGAACGAGGGCAGCGGCAACAAGAAGCTGTTCGATGAGGAATTGCGGGGCTTTCACGCGATCCCGGCGGCCCAGCTTTGCGACTGGGACTGGTTCTTCGTGGCGCAGGACAAGACGGCGGAGCAATTCGCGCACAAGATCGATCCGTTCCTGCCCGACCCGCTGTTCCAACTGCCGGAGTTTGCGGGCGGCGAACGGTCACTTGCGTCGCGGAACCTGATGCGCGGGCGTATCTTCCGCCTGCCCTCGGGCGAGTCCATCGCCAAGCGGATGATCGAGGACGGGGCGCATATCGCCTACGGTCAGGCGATGACCGAGGATGACATGATAGGGCCGGACACCAAGGCACCGAAGGAGATCAAGGATCTCCAGAAGAAGCTCTCCGGCGAATACGCCCTGCCGGAAACGCCGCTCTGGCTCTACATCCTCATGGAGGCCGCGACCTACGGGAAAGGGTTTGCCAGCAAGGATTTGCAGGAAGACCACGAAAAACAGTCGAAGGGCGGCGACCGGCTTGGCCCCGTCGGCGGGCGGATCGTAGGCGAGGTTTTGATGGGACTGCTCGACCACTATCGCGATGCGACGGGCAAGGGGCTGGACTATGACCCCGACGTGCCGAGCGAGGGCGACGGCGTCAAGCTGGCGGGCATGAAGTTCGGTCCGCGCATGTCGATGCGGGCCATGATCGACTTCGCGTATTCATGAATACCAGCGGAGCAACGATCCCATGGCACGACCTTACAGTGCGGCCCTCGCCGCTCTCCTCCTCGCGACCCCGGCAGCAGCGGAGCCGATCCGCCTCTGCGCGATCACGGCCATCGAAGGACCGTCGGTGCAGGTCTTGCGCGCCGGTGAAGATGTCGGCGCGAAGATCGGCTATCGGATATTCAACGCCGACCGGATCGTGACCGGCCCCGAAACCCGGATCGCGATTGGCTGCGATGACGGGATGCGAGCGATCATCGCGGGCGGGACCGAAATCGATCTGGGGACGATTACCGGGGCGTCAGAAAGCGAAAGCTATAGCGCCCGGATGCTGCGCGGGTTGGCGGGGTTCATCCTGCCGCTCGTGGGCGCAAGGCGGTTCGAGGTGCGCACGCCCAGCGCAGTGGCCTCGGTGCGCTCGACGGAATGGTCGGTCGAGGTGAAGGACGGGGCCACGGCGGTCTTCGTGCGCGAGGGGGCGGTCGCCGTGCTCGCCGCGCAGGGGAGTGATCTGCTGGAACCGGGCGAGGGGATCGACGTGAAGGCTTCGGGTGAAACCGGCTCCGTGAAGAAATGGGGCAAGAAGCGGGTCGATGCCATGGATGCCCGTCTTGGAGCGGGCTGGGAGTGACGCCCCTTCGGCTTGCGGTCCTGTTTTCCCTTTGCGCGGCTCTCATCATCGGGCTTTGGCGACCGGCGGATACCGGCGGGATTGCCGCCGGTATCGAAGGGCGGTTGCTCGACCTGCGCTTTACTGTGCGCGGGCCGCGCACGCCGCCTGCGGATATCGCGATTCTTGCTATCGACGACACGGCGCTCGCGACCCTTGGTGCGTTTCCGCCACCACGCTCGGCGCTGGCCGATGGCCTGATCGCGGCGCGGGGGCGGGGGGCGCGGGTGGTGGCGTTTGATCTGTTGCTGCCGGGGATAGCCGAAGGCGATGCGGCGTTTGCGGAGGCGCTGGTTGAGCGCGAGGATGCGGTGCTTGCCGTGTCGCTCGGCGATGCTGCCGCTGTCGGCGATGCTCTCGCGGTTGCCTTGCGGGAGTCGGCTATCGGGGTCGTGCGGAACCCGCCTCCCCCCTTTGGCACGGGTGCGCTCGGCCCTCACGAGGTCTTTCTGGATGGCACCACGCTCGGGCATGTGAATATCGCGCTTGAGCCGGATGGTTCGCTGCGCCGGATGCCACTGGCCCTGACCGCGCCTGGGGGCGCGACGATCCCTGCTCTGTCGCTCGCCGCGATACGGGCGGCCACGGGCGAGACGCTGACCCTGCTGTCGGGGGAAGCGGTTCTGAGCGGCGACCGGCGGATTGCGATCGACTCGCAGGATGCGGCAGCGATCAATTATTTCGGGCCGGAAGGGATGATCCCGACCGTCTCGCTGGTGGAGGCCGATGATGCGGCTCTCGACGGGAAGATCGTCTTCGTGGGGGCGACGGCGCAGGGGTTCGGCGACCGGGTGGCGACGCCCTATGACCGCCGCCTGCCGGGGGTGGAGGCGCTGGCGACGTTGACGGCAAATATGATGGCGGGGGAGACGCTGCGGCGGGACGGGGTGACGTGGATGCTCGACATCGCGCTCGCGCTGGTGGCCGCCGTCATCGCGGTCTTTGCGGCGGCGCGGGAGCGGCCTTCACTGGCTTTCGGGACGACGGCGCTGGTGTGGATGGGCGGCGGGGCGGTGTTGATGGGGGCGTTTTCGCGCTTCCTGTGGCTGGATGCGACGACCCTGCTGGCGAGCCTGATCGTTGCGGGGCTGGCCGGGGCAATGGCGCGGCGGGTGGTGCAGCGGAACCGGGCGGCCAATCTGGCGCGGTATCAGTCACCGCTGATGGCCGAGACGCTGGCGGGCAGCGCGCGCCCGGCCCTCGACGGGCGCGCGCAGGATGCGGCGGCGCTGTTCATTGATGCGGCGGGGTTTACGGAGCGCAGTGCGCGGCTGGGGCCAGAAGCGACGGCCTCGTTCCTGCGCGATTTCCATGCGGGGATCGAGCGGGCGGCGCTGGCCAGCAAGGGCGTCGTGGAGCAATACGCCGGGGACGGGGCGATGATCGTCTTCGGCCTGCCGACACCCGGCCCGGACGACGCGGGCCGTGCGCTGGCCTGTATAGACGGCTTGTTCGCGGAATGTGACGCGCTCAACGAGCGGCTTGCGGCACAGGGAGAGCCACCGCTGGGCATCCGGGTCGGCGCACATTACGGCACGGTGATCGCCTCGATTCTCGGCGGGGCGACGCAGGCGCATGTGACGCTATCGGGGGACGTGGTGAATGCGGCGAGCCGGTTTCAGGAGGTCGCCAAAAGCGAGGGCGCGCGGGTGGTTGTGTCGGGCGCGTTGCTCGATGCGGCGGGAACAGAGAACGGATTCGAGCGGGTCGGTCTGACGGAACTGCGCGGGCGCGACGGATCGGTCGATCTGTGGAAGCAGGTTTGAGGCTAGAGTTAAGCCCGATCAAGTTGAGCATCGAATTGCCCCAAACGCTGCACGTCGCGAGTGGGCATTTCGATGCGCTTTATGACTCAATCTGATCGGATTTAACTGTAATGACCAGTTGAAAGCATCTCTTCACGATCTCGTCGTCGGACTTGTTCCGATGATCCATCTTTCAGCGAAATTCGATAGTTGGACCCTCGGAACAAGTCCACGAATGTCCGGTAGCGATTTCTTGAGCGATAATGGGCTTATGGGGCTGTCAGCCCGTGGCTTGACCACGGGGTCCATGGTTCAGCACATTCTGCACGATGGATACCGC
>CALHLW010000184.1 GCA_938034615.1 uncultured Neomegalonema sp.
ATCACGACGCTAATCGCGGCGGTGATCCTCTACGCCATGGGCTCCGGACCAGTGAAGGGCTTCGCCGTCACGCTCGGCATCGGTATCGTCACGTCGGTCTTCACCGCGTTCTTCGTCACGCGCCTGATGGTCGTTCAATGGTTCGAAATGAAGCGCCCGAAGACCTTCAAGATCACCCTGCTCGAACTCGTCCGTAACGGCACGAAGATCAACTTCCTCGGTGGTCGCAAGATCGCGCTGATCGCCTCGGCAATCTGCGTCGTCGCCTCGCTTGGCCTGTTCGCTGTGAAGGGCTTGAACTACGGCATCGATTTCAAGGGCGGAACGATGATCGAGGGCCGCACGGTCCAGACCGAGCAGGCCGATCTCAGCACGATCAGGAGTGTGCTTGACGGCATGGACCTCGGCGATGTGCAGGTGCAGGGCTTCGGCTCACCCAGCGATGTGCTGATCCGGGTCGAGGATATCAAGGGCGGCGATGAGGCCCGCAAGGGGCTGGCCAGTAAGATTGAGGCGGCAGTCGTGGAAGTCGTGCCCGATTTCGAAGTACGCCGGGTCGAAAGCCTTGGCGCGAAGGTCTCGGGCGAGCTGGTGACGGCGGGAATCATGGCGATCCTGCTCGCGATCGGGTCAGTGCTGGTCTACATTTGGCTGCGTTTCGAATGGCAGTTCTCGGTCGGGGCCGTCGCCGCGCTGGCCCATGACGTGATCCTGACCATCGGGGTGTTCTCGCTGATCGGGTTGGAGTTCAACCTGTCGATCATCGCGGCGATCCTGACCATCGTGGGGTACTCCCTCAACGATACCGTGGTCGTCTTCGACCGCGTGAGAGAGAACCTGCGAAAATACAAGAAGATGGTGCTGGAAGACCTGCTGAACCTCTCACTCAACGAGACGCTGTCGCGCACCTTGATGACCTCGATCACCACCCTGCTGGCGCTGCTCGCGCTTTACTTCCTCGGCGGGGCCGTGTTGCAGGGCTTCACCTTCGCGATGATCTGGGGCGTGATCGTGGGGACATATTCCTCGGTCTTCATCGCCTCACCGATCCTTCAAATGCTCGGAGTCAAGCGAGATTGGTCGAAGCCAGAAGACGACACCACCGCGATGGGCGTCCAGTTCGGTGGTGCGGAGAAGACCTGAAACGATTGGCGGCGCTACGCGCGTAGCGCCGCCAGACGATCTGACGCTGAATTGCTACGGGGGTTCCATAGACCCCGCTCCATCGCCTCCGCAAAGCGCTCCGCGATCTCGCGCAGGGCGGCGGGATTGGCCTCTTCGATGAACGCGCGGGTGTCTTCGTCATCGAGAAACGCCTCGTAGACCAGATCGAAATGCCGTGAGCGAACCGCCTTGGTCGTCGCGGCGAAGGCGAAGAGGTAATCGACCGTTGCCGCAATCTCGAATGCGCCCTTGTAGCCATGGCGTTTGACCCCGGCGATCCATTTCGGATTGACCACCCGGCTGTGGATCACCCGCCCGATCTCGTCCTCCAGCGTGCGGATGACGGGGCGCTCGGGGCGCGAATGATCATTATGATAGACGACCGGCTCCCGCCCGGACAGCGCCGCCACAGCCGCCGTCGCCCCGCCTTCGAACTGGTAGTAATCATCCGAATCGAGCAGGTCATGTTCGCGGTTGTCCTGATTCTGCACCACGACATCGGTGCGCGAGAGGCGAGTTTCCAACGCCCCGCGAGCGCCCTCCCCCGCCGCGCCACCGCCATATGCATAGGAACCCCATTCGAGATAGCTTTCGGCGAAATCCTTTCGATCCGACCAGAGCCGTTCGTCGATAAGTGCCTGCAACCCCGCGCCATAGGCTCCGGGTTTCGAGCCGAACACCCGATACCCGGCCTCACGCCCAGACCCTTCCGCACGCCAGCGCGCCGCAGCGGGATTCTGGTCCTCCGGTTCATCCAGCGCGATGACGGCCCGCGCGGCCGAGTCGAACAAATCCATCTGCGCCGGAAACGCATCGCGGAAAAAGCCCGAGACGCGCAGAGTCACATCCACGCGCGGGCGGCCCAATACCTCTGCCGGGACGATTTCGAACCCCGTCACCCGGCGGCTAGCGCCATCCCATTGCGGGCGCACGCCCATCAACGCGAGGCCCTGCGCGATATCATCGCCGCCCGTGCGCATGTTCGCGGTTCCCCAGGCCGTCAGCACCATCGCGCGCGGCCAGTCGCCGTGGTCTTGCAGATACCGCTCGACCAGCAGCGCCGCCGATTGCCAGCCAAGCGTATAGGCGGCAGGTGTCGGGACGGCACGGCTGTCCACGGAAAAGAAATTGCGCCCTGTCGGCAGCACATCGGGCCGCCCGCGCGTCGGCGCGCCGGACGGACCGGGAGCGATGAATCGCCCATCAAGGCCGGTCAGGATCGCTTGCGCCTCGGCAGGCCCGCAAGACTCGAGCGCCGGTCGCGCGACCGTTTCGATCCAGTCGAGAACCGCCTGCGACTCATCCCCCGGCGCAGCGCCCCCCTCGACCAACCTCGTTGCCAGCATCTCCAGCCGCTCGACCGTATCCCCATTCGTGCGCCAGACATCGCCCGACATCGCCGCCAGAGCCTCCGGCTTCGGCCCGCCCCAAGCCTCCGCCATGGCACAATCGAGCGGATCGAACGCTATCCCGAAATCCGCCGCCAAGGCACGGATCAACGAGGCATCCCCGCCCTGCCCCTTGCCGCGTGGCACACGGGCCAGTGCAACCAATAAATCGGTCGCCAACCGCCCCTCTGGAGCCGTGCCGAAGATGTGAAGCCCGTCCCGTATCTGCGCTTCCTTCAACTCGCACAGATATTCGTCCAGCTTGGCCAGCGCAGAATCCTCATCTTCGCCGACCATGCCCGCATCTTCATCGATACCCGCCGATGCCGTCAGCGCGCGGATTTCTCCGCGCAGATGGGTCAGACGGCGCGGATCGACGCCGCTGGCCTCGTAATATTCATCGACCAGCGCTTCGAGATCCTTCAGCGGCCCATAGGTCTCCGCACGGGTCAAGGGTGGGGTCAGATGGTCCACGATCACAGCCGCCGTCCGCCGTTTGGCCTGTGTCCCCTCCCCTGGGTCGTTGACGATGAACGGATAGAGGTGCGGTGTCGGCCCGATGACAGCTTCGGGGAAGCACTCCTCCGAGAGCGCGAGCGCCTTGCCCGGCAACCACTCCGCATTGCCGTGCTTGCCGAGGTGGACCAACGCATCCGCACCGAACTCTCCGCGCAACCATGCGTAGAAAGCGAGATAATTATGCGGCGGCACGAGGTCGGGCGCGTGGTAGGTTTCCTTAGGGTCGATATTGTAGCCCCGCGCGGGCTGGATGCCGATGCAGACACTACCGTAGCGCAGGATCGACAACGCGAAGCCGTCCTCACCGCAGAATGGGTCGGCCTCGGGTGCCCCCCATCGCTCCTCGATCTTCACGCGCATGTCCCATGGCAGGGCGGCATAGAAGTCGCGGTACGCATCGAGCGA
>CALHLW010000185.1 GCA_938034615.1 uncultured Neomegalonema sp.
ATCGACAGCACCAGTCTGGAGGCCGCGCGCCGCGCTGCAACCGGCGAGCGCGGCCCCCTGTGGCTCTGGGCGGTACAACAAACGGCGGGGCGCGGACGCTCGGGCCGTGACTGGGCCTCCCCCGAAGGCAATCTTCACGCGACATTGCTGATGCCCGTCATTGACGATCCGGCTCATACCGCGCGCCATTCCTTCGCCGCGTGTCTTGCGGTTGCCGATACGCTCGATGCGTTGATCGGCGACTCTGAGAGAACTACTTTGAAATGGCCCAATGACGCGCTGCTTGATGCGCGCAAGGTTGCCGGGGTCTTGTTGGAATCGGGCCTTGCCGATGGCGCACGGTGGCTCTCCATAGGGATCGGTATAAACCTCGCCAATACGCCGAGCGAAGCCCGCTGGCCCGCCATCAGCGTGACCGAAGCCACGGATGCAGCACCCCCAACCCCCGAAGCCACCCTCGATCTTTTGGCCCCCGCCATGAATGCCCGCATCGAACAGCTCCATAAGGATGGCTTCGGCGCAATTCGTACCGACTGGCTGGCCCGTGCCATTCGCCTCGGAGAGACCGTAGAGGCTCGCCTCCCTGCCGAAACGATGACGGGCATCTTCGAGACCCTTGACGACGACGGCGCGATGCTGTTGCAAACTGGCACAGGCTTGCGCCGCATCCATGCGGCGGATGTGCATTTTCCGGGGGGAGCCGATGCTTCTGGCCATTGACGTCGGCAACACGAACACGGTCTTCGCCTTCTATGAGGATGGCGAGCAAAAGGCTGAATGGCGCATCGCCACCGAAGCACGGCGCACGGCGGATGAATATTTCGTCTGGCTCGATCATCTGATGAAACTCAACGATATCGGACGCAAGAGCATCAAGGGTGCAGTTATTGCCACGGTCGCCCCGCAAACCCTGTTCAATCTCCAGACCCTCAGCCGCCAATACTTCAACGCCGATCCTCTGGTGGTCGGCCAGGCCAATTGCGATATCGGCATCGACGTGAAACTGCCCCGTCCGCAGGAAGTTGGGGCCGACCGCGTCGTCAATGCCCGTGCGGCGCTGACCACCTATGGCCCGAACCTCATCATCCTCGATTTCGGCACCGGCACGACCTTCGACGTCGTGGACGGGGAGGGAGCGTATATCGGCGGCGTTATTGCTCCGGGGGTCAATCTGTCGCTGGCAGCCTTGCATCAGGCGGCGGCGAAACTGCCCCGGATCGCGGTGGATCGGCCAGAAAAGGTGATCGGCAACGACACCGTCTCTGCAATGCAATCGGGTATATACTGGGGCTATGTCGGCCTGATAGAAGGCATTTGCAACAGGATCAGGGATGAGCGCGCCACGCCGATGACGGTTATCGCCACGGGTGGGCTTTCGCCCCTCTTCGCAAAGGGAACGGACGTGATCGATCACGTCGACGGCAGCCTGACGATGCGCGGGCTGGTTGAGATTTATTCGCGCAACGCAAGCGCCGTGCAGACGGACGCCGCGCGCCGGGAGAGATGATGGACGGCCTCTATTACATGCCGCTGGGCGGCACCGACGAAATCGGCATGAACATGTATCTCTATGGCTATGGGCCGCAGGGAAAGCAGCGCTGGATCATGGTCGATTGCGGGATCGGTTTTCCCGACGAGGCGGTGGCTCCCGGTGTCGAGACGATGACCCCCGATCCCGAATGGATCGCCGAAAAGCGTGATCAGCTCGACGGCATCTTCATCACCCATGCGCATGAAGACCATATCGGAGCCATCGGCACGCTCTATGAAAAGCTCAAAGCGCCTATCTATTGCACGGCTTTTCCGGCGGATATCGCGCGGCGGAAGATGGAAGAGGCGGGCCAAAGCCCCAAGCATATCAATATCTGCGGCACGCATGAGACGGTGAAACTCGGCGCGTTCGAGATCACTTTCTTCCCGTTGACTCACTCTGTCCCCGAGACCAGCGCCCTCGTCATCCGCACGCCCACGGGCACGATCTTCCACACCGCCGATTTCAAGTTCGATCCCGATCCCGTTTATGGAGAGCCGGTCGACAAGGAAGCGCTGAAGAAGCTCGGTGAAGATGGCGTTCTGGCCATCGTCTGCGATTCCACGAATGTCTTCGAGTCGGGCTATGCGGGCGGCGAAAAGTCGATTCAGGACAATCTCCGTCAGGTCATTGCGGGCTGCAAAGGCAAGGTCGCGGCGACGACGTTTGCCTCCAACGTTGCGCGTCTGGCCTCGCTGGCCGATGCGGCGGCGGCGAATGACCGGGCCGTGGTCGTCTCGGGCCGCGCGATGAAGCGCATGATCGCCGCCGGGGAACGTTCCGGCGCGGTGCCGAAATTCCCCCAGACCGTCAGCGAAGATCAGGCGCGGGACATACCCGACGAGAACCTCTTCTATCTCGTCACTGGATCGCAGGGCGAGTCGCGTGCTGCCGTGGCGCGCATTGCCTCGGATTCCCACCCTGTCGTCTCCCTCGGGCGCGGCGACACGATGATTTATTCCTCGAAAACTATCCCCGGCAACGAGGTTGAGGTCGGACGCATCCAGAACAAGCTGGTCGAGCGCGGCATCGAGATCGTCGACTCGGACACCGCAGACATCCACGTCTCGGGCCATGCCTGTCGCGGGGAGATCGAGGAACTCTACGGCCTTCTGAAACCGAAATACTCGATCCCGATGCATGGCGAGCATCGCCATTTGCACGAACATGCCGAGTCGGCCCTGAAATGGGGCGCGGCCCAATCCTTCGTGGTCACGAATGGCCAGATGCTGCACATCGCCGCCAACGGCCCGCGCGTGGTGGATGAAGTGCCGAACGGACGTCTCTATCGCGATGGCAATGCCGTCGTCGGCGCACAGGACGGCGTGGTCCGCGACCGCAAGCGCATGGCGATGAACGGCCATATCGCCGTCTCCGTCGTGATGGATGACGGAGGCGAATTGCTGGTCGAGACCGATGTGCGGATGACCGGGGCACCCAAACAGATGGGACGGCGCGGCGGCACCTTCGAGGAAAAGGTTGCCGAGGCTATCGACGAAGCCATCGAGAATGCGCCCAGGAAGAAACGGCAGGACGACGACGCCCTCGAAGAACTCGTCTCGCAGGCCGCGCGCCGCACGGCCAATAAGCTATGGGGCAAGAAACCCGAAACGGTCGTATTCATCACCCGGATCGAGGACGATTGACCCTGTCGAGGTAGGGAACACATGACCCAACGCTTTGACAACGGCATGAAGACCCGACGCGCCGTCCTCGGCGACGCCCATGTCGATCGCGCCGAGGCGGCCAAAACTCCCTTCGATGAGCCGTTCCAGACCTTCATCACCGAGGGGGC
This sequence comes from uncultured Neomegalonema sp., assembly GCA_938034615.1. GTDB lineage: Bacteria > Pseudomonadota > Alphaproteobacteria > Rhodobacterales > Rhodobacteraceae > JAHDDY01. Next base: position 3,327 of record CALHLW010000185.1, read on the forward strand.
TTGGGGGTCGGTATGGTCGCGCGATGGCCTGACTTCTCGCGACCGCTCGCTCATCACGCTCGCCCTACTGGCCGCTGGAGGCCATTGGGACGAGGTCGCCATGCATATCCGCGCCACCGCCAATACCGGCGCGACTCCCGAAGAGGTGCGCGAGGCCTTGCTCCATGTGGCCGTCTATGCCGGGGTTCCGGCGGCGAACCACGCGCTGAAACTCGCCAAGGCCACCTATGCCGAGATGGGGATCGACCCATGACCCCCCTCGACTGGACCCGCCACCCCCCGGCGCTCACCCCCGGCTATTTCAGCTCTCTCACCCGCTCGCCGCGCGAAGGATTGATCCCGCTCGATCCCACCGAGGCAGAATTGACCGGCCCCGTCTTTGGCACGCAGGATATCGGCGAGATGGACGCCGATCTCATCCACAATGCGGCCAGTCCCGACGCCATGGCCATCGGTCCCCGCATCCTCGTGCATGGTCGCGTGCTGGACGAGACGGGACGCGGCGTTCCAGATGCCCTGCTTGAAATCTGGCAAGCCAATGCGGGCGGGCGCTATCGCCATGCCCGCGACGGCTATCTTGCTCCGCTCGACCCTGATTTCTCCGGCTTTGGGCGTGTTCTAACGGATGAGGATGGCGGCTATCGCTTCGATACCGTGATGCCGGGGGCCTATCCTTTCCCTAACGGCCCGAACGCATGGCGACCCGCCCACATCCATTTTTCCGTTTTCGGCTGGGCCTTCGCACAGCGGCTCGTGACGCAGATGTATTTCGAGGGCGATCCGATGATCCGCCACTGCCCCATCGTCGCGACGCTCCCCTCGGCGGAGGCTGTCGACGCCCTGACCGCCCGCTACGATCCCGACCATGACCGCCCCATGGATGCCCGTGCCTTCCGTTTCGATATCGTGCTGAGGGGGCGGCGCGCCACGCCGATGGAAACATGAACGTTTCGCGGCCACAAACCCCCTCCCAGACCGCCGGTCCCTTTCTCCATATTGGCATGATCCCCTCGACCAACACCCTGATACAGCCCTTGCCTCCCGGCGAGCCGATAACGCTGCACGGCACGATCTTCGATGCCGAAGCCGCCCCCGTGACCGATGCCCTGATCGAGATGTGGCACCCCGAAGCCGGATGGGTGCGCAGCGCGACGGACGGGGAGGGCGCTTGGCAACTCGCGGCTACCCGCCCCGCCACCGCCCCGTTCGTTAACCTCTGGATCATCGCACGCGGTATCAACACGCCCCTCCAGACCCGCCTCTACTTTCCAGATACCGACTGGCAGAGCGACCCCGCCATGGCCCACATCCCCGAAGCCCGACATGCGACGCTGGTTGCATCGCAGGCCACCACCGGGGCATACCGTCTCGACATTCGCCTCGGGGGCGAAGCAGAGACCGTATTCTTCGATCTCAAGGGGGAAGACACATGACCAAACCGTGTATCATCTGCGTTGCGATCACCGGCTCCGTGCCGACCAAGGCCGATAATCCGGCGGTCCCCATCACCGTTCCCGAACAGGTCGAAAGTACCCATGCCGCCTTCGAGGCCGGGGCCAGCATCGCCCATTGCCATGTGCGCGATGACGAAGGAAAACCGACCCCCGATCCCGAACGCTATGCCCGCCTGAAGGAGGGGATTGAAGCCCATTGCCCCGGCATGGTCGTTCAGCTTTCCACCGGCGGACGCTCCGGGCTGGGCGAAGCGCGCGGGGGCATGTTGCCGCTCCGCCCGGACATGGCCTCCCTTTCGGTGGGCTCGAACAACTTCCCGAACCGCGTCTACGAGAATCCACCGGACCTCGTGGACTGGCTCGCCGCCGAGATGCGCGAGCACGACGTCAAACCCGAGATCGAAGCCTTCGACCTGAGCCATATCCATCAGGCGGCGGCGATGAGCCGCGACGGGCGCATCCCCGGAAAACTTTACGTCCAGTTCGTCATGGGTGTGAAGAACGCCATGCCCGTGGATCGCCCGACCTTCGATTTCTACATCGAGACGGTGAAGCGCCTTCTCCCCGATGCCGAATGGTGTGCCGCCGGAATCGCGGCGGGCCAGATCACGGTCAACGAATGGTGCATCGCCGCCGGAGGCCACACGCGCACCGGGCTGGAGGATAATATCCGCCTCGACCGGAATACGCTGGCCCCCTCGAATGCCGCCCTCGTCGAGCGCTGCGTGGCCCTGTGCGAGAAGCATGAGCGGCCCGTAGCCACCCCCGCCGAGGCCCGTTCGATCCTCGGATTGCGCGCGACATGACGTCCCTTAGACTGGCCCTGCCCTCTAAGGGGCGCTTGCTGGACGACACGCTCGCCTATTTTGGCGCGGCGGGTCTGAAGATCCGCAAGACCGGCAATGCCCGCGCCTATGCCGCCTCGGCCAGCGGTATCGACGGCATCGAGATCGCCTTCCTTCAGGCGGGCGAAATTCCCGGCGTCCTTGGCAACGGTGCGGTCCATCTCGGCGTGACGGGCGAAGACTTGATTCGAGAAAAATTGCCTGAAGGCCCCGATCGCACTGTTCTCGTGCGCGCCCTCGGCTATGGCCGCGCTGATCTGGTCGTGGCCGTTCCAAAAAGCTGGATCGACGTGGAGACCCTCGCCGATCTCGATGATGCGGCGGCGACTTTTCGTGCCCGCCATGGTTTCCCGATGCGCGTCGCCACGAAATATCTCTCCCTCACCCGCCGCCATTTCCGCGAGGAAGGGCTGGTCAATTATCGCCTCGTCCCCAGCGATGGCGCAACCGAGGGTGCGCCCGCCTCCGGTGCGGCAGAGATCGTCGTGGACATCACCTCCTCCGGCGAGACCCTGCGCGCGAACCATCTGAAGATCATCGGCAGCGAACCAATCTTGCGCTCCGAAGCCCAACTCCGCGCCTCCGTCGCCGCGCCATGGCCAGAGCAAACGCTGGCCACCCTGCGCGCCCTCGTCGATCAGGTTGAGGCCCGCGAAGCCGCCAAAGGCCGCGTCGTCCTGCGCTGCTCCCTCCCTCGTCCGGATCGCGCCACATTGGAGGCCGCGCTCGAGGCTGGAGACGCCTCGCTGATCGCGCTGGAGGAAAACACCGCGACGGTCGGCGCGCCCAAAGCCGAAGCCTATGCCGCCGCCACGATCCTGCGCGATTTCGGCGCTCCCCGCGTCGACAGCGTGACCCCCGAAATGCTCTATGGCGCAGGCGCAGACGTTTTCGAGCGCGTCCGCAATGCACTCGTCCACAAGGCAGCTTAGCACTCAGAACCATCAGATGATTTGCAACACGGCGCTGCCTCTATCCGTGAGCCTTCAAGTCGGTTAGACTTTACCCCGAGCACAGTGACGATGGCGTCGTCAGGGGCCGCTGTGGCCCTTGCTCACAATCCCATCCTGAACGCCGGGACTTTCAATCGGGAGATTGGGGGTTCTGCACCTTCGTCTCTCGGATACGGAGGTCTTGATGACTCATACCAAAGCCTTGGCTATGGCGACGGAAACGCTCGTTCGCCCGGATTTTTTCACCTTTCACAACGGCGATAAAGCCCCGCTGCCCTTCAGCCGCGCCGAATACGACCGCCGCCTTGCGGGCCTGCGCGCGATCATGACGGAGCGCTGCATCGACGCCGCGCTCCTCACGTCGATGCACGGGGTCGCTTATTATTCCGGCTTTCTCTATTGCGCCTTCGGTCGCCCCTATGCCTGCGTCGTGACTCAGGATCGGGCGGTGACGGTTTCCGCCAATATCGATGGGGGCCAGCCATGGCGGCGCTCAGCGGATGAGAACGTCGTCTATACCGATTGGCAACGCGACAATTACTGGCGCGCGGTGCGCGATGTGATCGGCGGCGCAGGACGCATCGGGGTCGAAGACGATCATCTCACCCTCGCGCAACACGCCAAGCTGGGCGAATTCCTTAGCGCGGAAACCGTCGATATCGCCCCCGCGACGATGCAGCAACGCATGGTCAAATCACCGGAGGAAATCGCCCTCATCCGCGAAGGGGCGCGCATCGCCGATATCGGTGGCGAGGCCGTCCGGGATGCCATCCGCATCGGCACCCGCGAAGTCGACGTGGCCATGGCTGGACGCGATGCCATGGAGGTCGAGATCGCCCGCGCGCACCCCGACAGCGAATTGCGCGACAGTTGGGTGTGGTTCCAGTCCGGTTTCAATACCGACGGCGCGCATAATCCCGTCACGACCCGGCGGCTGGAGGCGGGGGATATCCTCAGCCTCAACACCTTCCCGATGATCTCTGGCTACTATACTGCGCTGGAGCGGACGCTCTTCGTCGGCGAACCCGATGCCGCCTCGCTGGCAATCTGGGAGGCCAATGTTGCCGCGCATGACTTGGGCCTGTCTCTTATCCGCGAGGGCGCGACCTGCTCGGGCATCTGCGCCGAGATCAATGAGTTCTTCGCCGCTCACGGCCTGCTGCAATACCGTAGCTTCGGATATGGCCACTCCTTCGGCCTGCTTTCGCATTACTACGGGCGTGAGGCCGGTCTGGAACTGCGCGAGGACATCGACACCGTGCTGAAACCGGGTATGGTCGTCTCAATGGAACCGATGCTGACCCTGCCGCTCGGCATCCGCGGCGCAGGCGGCTACCGAGAGCACGATATTGTCGTGCTGGGCGCGGAGGAGCCGGAGAACATCACCGGCTTCCCCTATGGTCCGGCGCATAACATCATCGCCTGAAACGAAAAGAGCCGCCCCCGGCAGGAGCGGCTCGATCATTCCGGCACCACGCCGAAATCAGATACCGGTATAGCCGTCATTGGCGGGGCGCCAAGGTTGACCTGGGCCAGTGCGGCACATGCGGCCCGTCAAGGTCTCGGGCTGGCCACCGGAGAACACGGCGGTCTGGTAGTCGCGGCATTCGGCGCTGGAACTGCTGGCGACGACCTGCGGCCGCTGTCCGTACTGGGGCTGCGCCGGGGCGTATTGCGCCTGCGCCTGTGGCTGGCTGATATAACCCGCCGGATCGACCTGCACGTAATAGGGCGGCGTGGTCGGCGTGACAGTGCCATAGACCTGCGGATTGACCGGATCGGTCCACTGCACGGGCTGGTTCACGGGCGCGGTCGTCATGGCCTGCTGCGTTGAGGCATAAGCGGCCTGTTTGCCCTGTGGCGACAGGCGCGCGGCGACAGCGGCACCAAGCACGCCCCCGAGAACCGTACCGCCGATGATCGCGGCAGTCCGGCCGCGACCACTGCCGACCTGCGTACCGGCCAGACCGCCCGCTACGGCACCGAGCGCGCCGCCGATGGCCTGATTGCTGATGACGGGGCCACCGCCACCGGACTGACACCCGGCAGTGACGAGGGCAACCGCGATCAGCGGTGCGGTGATTTTCTTGAAGCGGAACATGAGGCTCTCCTGCCTGTAAATCCTGAAAAACGATTCGCGCCTTCCGGTGCGATTTGCATCGGATGGCCGTCGCGATATATGGCCTGCATGGTCTTTTCGTGGCTTTCTCGCGTCGTGAACCAGACCGCGCACATCAAAGGGAAAAACGATTGATGATCCATGAAGATGCACTTGGTCGTGATCAGGAACGTGCAGGGCTGTTTGCGGGTTCCAATCCCTTCGAAATAGTTCAGCGATGGCTGGATTCTGCGTGGAAAACCGAGCCGAACGACGCCAATGCAATGGCTCTGGCCACCGTCGACGCGGATCATCTGCCGAATGTCCGGCTGGTTCTGCTGAAGGAAATCGAGTCGAATGGCTTTGTCTTCTACACAAACCGCACGAGTGCGAAGGGGGGCGAGTTAACCGCAATATCCAAGGCAGCGGCGGTGCTTCACTGGAAAAGCGTGGGCCAGCAGGTGCGTTTTCGGGGACCTGTCGAGATCGTGGACGAGGCCATGTCCGACGCCTATTTCGCCTCCCGCCACCCCCAAAGCCGTGCGGCAGCGACCGCCTCGAAGCAATCGCAAGCCTTGCCGTCGCGCCAGACGATGTTGGACGAGACCGCCGCCGTCACCGAGATGAGCGGTGGCGAACCCGAACGCCCCTCCCATTGGGGCGGCTATCGCATCCGTCCCGTCGAGATCGAGTTCTGGGCCGATGGCGAACACCGCATCCATGACCGTTTCCGCTGGACTCG
>CALHLW010000186.1 GCA_938034615.1 uncultured Neomegalonema sp.
CGGGCGCTTTACCGGCGCGCTTAATCTCGAAGATTTCGAGGCGATGCAGCGCGAGGTCGGTCTGCTCAACCAGCACCTCGATCTCGGTGCAGACGCGATTGCGAAGCCTGATCTCCCGGACGAAACCGGCTCGACCGCCTATAGCGGTGGCTTGTTGCGGCATGACATCGGCACGTTCCATCCGGCAAAGTTTGTCCGGGGTCTGCACGCCCTCGCCACGAAAGCAGGCGCGATCTTGCATGGCGAAACGGCAGTCAACGGCATAGCCCGTGACGGCGACCGCTTCACCATCTCCACCGCACGCGGCCCCGTGAGTGCCCGCCACGTCGTCATGGCCACCAACGGCTATACAGATGCCAGCGACCGCTGGCTCCGCCGCCGCCTTGTGCCCATCACCAGCAGGATGGTCGTGACGGAGGAAATCTCCGACAACCTGATGAACCACCTGCTGCCCAAACGCCGCGCGATGGGCGAAAACCGCAATCTCTACCGTTATTACCGCCCCAGCCCCGACGGCAAGCGCATCATGCTCGGAAGCCGCGAACCGGCCCTGTCCCGAGACCCCCGCGCCGCTGCCGCCCATGTTCGCGCAGGACTGGTCGAGATCTTCCCCGAACTCTCGGATGTGGCGATCAGCCATTCGTGGAACGGCTACGTCGCCTTCAGCCGCGATGAACTGCCCCGCATCTTCGAGCGGGACGGCATCCACTATGCCTGCGCTTATTGCGGCTCCGGCACCGTCTGGGCGCATTGGCTCGGGACGAAGGTCGCGTTACGCATCTTGCAAGAAACCGGTGCAGACAGCGCCTTCGACGGTGCCCCGAAAGCGATCCCCTTCTTCGAGGGCCGCCCGTGGTTCCTGCCCGCTGCGCTGGCATGGTATGGGGTGAAGGACCGACAAAAAGAGCGCAAGCCGCGCTAGACGTATTTGACGCGATCAGTCTTCAGCAACTCGCGCGTTGCAGGGAACATCGTCAACCCCTTCTCCACCTCAGCGTCGAGGGCGTTTTCCAGTGCCTTCACCGTTTCCAGCTTTTCGATTACCGCGTCGATCCGGGCAAAAGGCACGACGACGACACCGTCATGGTCGGCAACGATCATGTCACCCGTCTCCACCTGCCGTCTGCCGATCTGAATAGGCAGGCCCACCGTGCCGGGTCCGTTGCTATACGGCGAGGCCGGGGTGAGGCCCGTGGCCCAGCAGGGCAGGCCAATCCCGACGATCCCGGCATAGTCCCGCACCGGGCCATCCGTCACAAACCCCGCTGCGCCCGCATTGCGCAACATCCCGCACACTCGGTCCCCCGCCGCCGCACAACCTTGAAACCCGTCGAACGCGGCGAGCACGATATCTCCGTCCTGCACCGAGTCCGTTGCGGCCAACAGCGCCAACACGTCCCCCGCTCCACAGCCTACGGTCAGGGCTGGCCCCGCCGCGACGCTCACGAGATCACGGCTTTCGCCCAGCGGCCTGATCCTGCCCGACAGCGCGCCCGATCCATACATCGCATCCACCACGAAGCTGGTCGGCACTTCCTGAAAGGCGGCCACCTGCGCAGCATCGGGCCGGCGCGATTCGCGCGCGATGGTCAGAAGGGGTGGTTCCTCGATCATCGGTCGTCTCCCGTCGTGTCATTCAGTCAGAAGCGTTCGGCGCGCAGCACATCGCAATCGGTGATCGTCACGACGCCGATATGTCTCTCAACGACAGAAAACACGGCTTCGAGCAATCCGTCGAGCCTGTCAGGACGGATAATGCAGATTACCTGGATCATTCCGCCTGCACGCCCGACTTGCCCCTCGGCACTCCATGCACCTGAGCGCCCGGAACCGCCGATGACCGTCAGGATCGAATATCCGGTCACACCTGCTTTCTCCAGCACTGCACGCAGTCGCTGTTCCATCGGAGCCTCTATGGTAATCGCAACTTGCTTCGCTTTGTGGGTTTCCATCGATCAGCCTCCGCTGATGCCGCGCGCGAGGGCCAGATAAATCGGCAGTCCGAGCGTCAGATTGAAGGGAAAGGTGATGCCGAGCGACAGTGTCAGATAAATGCCGGGGTCCGCCTCGGGTACTGCAACGCGCATGGCAGCAGGGACGGCGATGTAGGACGCCGATGCTGCCAACACCATCATCAGGAAAAGCGAGCCGGTCGGCAATCCGATGACAAGGCCGCCCACCGCACCGATGCACGCGCCCACCAGCGGCATCAACAGGCCGAAGGCAAGCAGGCCCGGCGTCAAGACATCGCGGCTGCGGCGCAGTCCACGTCCTGCGACCAGCCCCATATCGAGCAGGAATAGGCAAAGCGCCCCTTTGAAAGGGGATACGAAGAAAGATTCGACATCGGCCATTCCGTCCTTGCCCACGACCATGCCGATTACGAACGCCCCAATTAGCAGGACGATAGACCCGTTGAGCATGATTTCGCGCCAGAGTGTTGCATCCATCCGCACATTGGGGTCCGACCGACTGATAAGCCACAGGGCTGAGAGGATTGCAGGCGCTTCCATTGCTGCCGCGACAGCAACCATAAAGCCATCTGCTCCGATCCCAGCGCTTTCCAGCACCGATGTACCCGCCACAAAGGTGACGATGGAGATCGATCCGTAATGTGCCGCAACTGCCGCCGCGTTCGTGCGGTCGAGTCTCGTCATGAACCCGAGCAGCTTGAAGGCCAGCAAGGGCAAGGCCGCCGAGAGGACGATCCCGAGCAAGATTGCCAGACCGAGACGCATATCGACGCCATGATCCGCTACGCTCACGCCACCCTTCATTCCGATGGCGAACAGCAGATAGATCGACAGGGCTTTCGCCGCTGCTTCGGGAAAGACGAGATCGGAACGCCCAAGCGCCGCCGCGACTCCCAGCACAAAAGAGAGGATGAGCGGCGACCCGAGATTCGTTACTGCCAGTGCAAGAAAACCATCCAAAATCCATCTCTCCCCGCAATGTCGCTTCGCAACAGAACGCTCTTGCTGAGCGTATCGTGGCTCGACCTTGCATGGTCGGGCCGCATCTGGAAAGAGACTTGAGTGTCGGCTCTGCGGTCGGCGACGCCACGATCAGGGAGCGATGAGATGCCACACAACACGTCCTTTCCCCCCCGCCTCATCGAAGGATATCGCTCCTTCGTCACGGGCGCATTGTCGCGTCAGCAGGAACGGTTCCGCGATCTCGCTGAAGCCGGGCAAAAACCCGAAACGATGATCGTCGCTTGTTGTGATTCCCGTGCGGCCCCGGAAATCATCTTTGATACCATTCCCGGCGAAGTCTTCGTCATGCGGAACGTCGCCAATCTCGTGCCGCCCTATGAACCGGATGGCGCGTATCATTCCACATCCGCCGCATTGGAATTCGCGGTGCAGGCGCTGAAGGTGAAGAATATCGTCGTCATGGGCCACGCCCGATGTGGGGGCATCGGGGCGGCGCTTGCCCCTGCGGAAGTTCCCCTCTCCCCTGGCGATTTCATCGGCAAGTGGATGAGTTTACTGCGCCCCGCCGCCGAAAAGGTCGCCGCTTATGACTCGATGACGGCCAGCGAACGCAATACCGCCCTTGAGCGCATTTCGATCCGCCATTCCATCGACAACCTGCGCAGCTTTCCCTGCGTGAAGATTCTGGAGGACAAGAGTCGCCTTGCCTTGCACGGCGCATGGTTCGACATCGCGACCGGCGAACTTTGGATCATGAACCCGGAAACCGGCGATTTCGTGCGCCCCGACCTCTCCGAATAGTCGCGATTACGGCAATTCATCCTGACACCCACCTTCGTACTTCCGAAAATGCTCGATCGGAAAAGCCCTCCGCCAGCCCGTATTTGCAATCAGCAGCTTCAGCGCATCCCGCTCGCTGCCTCGAAGCCATTCGCCAACGACGCATTTCGCAAAAGCATAGTGAAGCCTCCCCTGCAAACCGGGTCGGAAGAATGCTGATGGTGTATCCAACGCGGCGAGCGAGGGAGGCTCGACCTCAGGGTCGGCGAGATAACCGGACAGCGCTTGTGCCAAATACGCCTCGCGCCCGTCGAGTTGCATCGCCAATCCCTCGTCGAACCAGGTCGGCAATCGGTAGGTTCGGAGCAGCACGCTCGTTCGTTCCGCAAGCTCCGCATGAGCCCCTTCATGCGCGGCGACGTCGGGATTTTGCCCCTCTGGCCCGAGCACAATGATCGTTGGCATGAGCGGCGCAAAGCGTGCACTCCCATGACTTACTGCCAAGCCAAGCGCTGACCCTTGCAAGCAGAGAAAATCGGGCGACGCCGCCATCTCCCCACCGAAGAAATCCCCTACGGCGTCCTTCGCATTCTCCACGAGATAGCTATCACACTGCGCAGGCAGCATGAGCCGAACGAGTGCTGCATGGCTCCACGAATGGTTCACCCCAAAGAACAGTATGACCACGGCACAGGCCGAAAGAATGATCCATCGTTTCATCCATTTTATCCTTTCCACCAGTGCTTTGGGCCGCAGCGTTAACAATTCATAATTCTCTCTTGGATACAATGTAAGTTGCTCGGGACGGAAACGCCCCGGTGAACCGTATAAGCGTCATGCGCCCGAAGGAGAGTTTCCATGAAAACCATTATCGCCCTGTCGGTCTTCGCGACCGCATTCGCCCATACCGCGTTCGCTGCCAGCGATTACAAGTTCGGCTGGATGACCGGCCAACTTCCCGGCACGCAGATCATCGCCGCCAACGTCGTGCGTGAACCCGCTTTCTCGGGCAAGAAGGAAGAACAGTCGCAGGCCATGGACAAGGCCAAATCCGCGCTGGAGAACGATTATTGCAAGAAGCGCGGTGGCGAGTTCGTGGTCGACCCCGGCCTCATCGTCTTCGACAAGGGCATCAACGAATGGATGATCGGCGGCGTTTGCCGCTAGTGTCTTGGTCGGAAAGCTTCCGATCTAGACACTAGGCGCTTCGATTGCCGATCCGACCGTGAGCGCCGCGCGAATCGTCGTGCGGCGCTCACGCATCTTTGCTGTACGTGCATATGGCCAAATACGATTCTCCTCGTTATGTTCGCGCTTTGGGGCAAAACGAGGAGAAAAAAAATGAGAGCAGATCTCATCGCTACCGTGGTTGCCACAGCGTTCGCGCTCCCGGCAGTCGCTGCAGAAGACTTTCAGTACAACATGATTACAGGGCTGCTGCCCGGCACTGAGATCGTCGCCGCCGATGTTGTCCGCCAACCCGACTTCAAAGGTGAGAAAGACGAAAAGGTTCAGGCGATGGATCAGGCGAAAACTCGTCTCGATGCGGAATACTGCCAGAGTCGCGGGGGTGCGTTCGTCGTCGATAACGGTCTCGTAGTCTTCGATGAAGTGACCGGCGTTTGGCTGGTTGGCGGCGTCTGTCGGTAGCTCCATCCTTTTCGCCCCTGCGGCAGTGCAGGGGCCTTGCCAGCACTGAGCGGTATGATGAAGCGCCTGTTCGGCATCGGCACGCGAGAACTTCTACACCTCTTCTGGACGCGGTTGTCCGACCTGGATCAGCCGCGTCTATGGCTCTATGCCCTGCTGGTCGGCACGATCTCGGGCTATGCGGCGTTGCTTTTTTACTGGTCAGTGGCCGCACTCCAGAGGCTCTTCTTCGGCGCGACCGAAGCGATGATCGAAACCAGTGTGTCGAAGCTCGACTGGTGGGTTATCCTCAGTGTGCCGACATTGGGCGGCCTAGGGATCGGATTGTTCCTCGCCTATTTCAGTCGCAGTGGCCGTGTCGCGAGTGTCGCGGAGGTAATCGAGGCATCGCGACTGCGCGGCTGCGAGATGTCCACCCGCAGCGGCGTGATCTCAGCTATCGTTTCCGCCTTCTCGCTTGGCGTCGGTGCCAGCTCGGGGCGAGAGGGCCCGGTCGTTCATCTCGGAGCAACGCTCGCAGCGATCTTCTCCCGTTTTGCCCGTGTCACCGAAATCGAAGCTCGAATTCTGCTGGGCTGCGCAACGGCAGCGGCAGTGTCTTCCAGTTTCAACGCACCGATCGCCGGGGCACTCTTTGCGCTGGAGGTCGTGCTGGGGTACTATGCCGTACGCGCCTTCGCCCCCATCGTCATCGCCAGCGTGGCGGGGGCGGTCGTCTCGCGCTCGCATCTTGGTGATTTTCCAGCCTTCTCTATTCCCGACCGTAATCTTGAGACATTCTGGGAACTGCCTGCGTTCGGCCTTCTGGGGATTGTTTGCGCCATCACCGCGACACTTCTCATGGCCGCGATTATCGCGACTGATACCTTCACCGACCGGATGCAGGAGCGATGGTCTTATCCGCTATGGGTCGAGCCTGCGGTGGGTGGCTTTCTCATCGGCTGCATCGCGCTTCTCTATCCGCAGGTCGTGGGGGTCGGGTACGAGACGACATCCTCCGTTCTCTACGAGCGCGTGCCCTTCTGGACGATGATCGGCATCGTCGGCGCAAAGGTCGCGGCGGTGGCCATCACCTTGGCGACCCGCTTCGGAGGTGGTGTCTTTTCGCCCTCGCTGATGCTTGGCGCACTTACGGGAGGCGCATTCGGTATCGTGGCAACGGCCATCTTCCCCGATCTGTCTAGTTCCTACGGTCTCTACGCATTGGCCGGAATGGGGGCCGTGGCAGCGGCGGTATTGGGCGCGCCGATCTCGACCTCGCTCATCGTGTTTGAACTGACCGGCGATTACCAGACGGCGGTGGCCGTCATGGTCTCCGTCTCCGTCGCGACCGTCCTGACGCAGCAGGTAATCGAGCGCAGCTACTTTCACTGGCGTCTCGGCAATCGTGGTCTGCATCTTGGGGATGGGCCACAGCGATACTTGCTCGATACGATGCAGGTCGGCGACTACATGACCCCACGCGGCGCGGAGGGTAGTCCGTCCGAAACCCAAAGCTGGGACTTGATCGAACAGGGCGTCGCGCTGGAGAAGGATGATACCATGGCAGTCGCACTGCCGATGTATTCATCGAAACTCGAATATATCCCCATCGTGACCGAGAACGAGGGTGGAGGCCGCACACTCGTCGGCGCGCTGTTCCACATCGACGCCCTGCGCGCCTATAACCGCGCCTTGGTTGAGGCGCATGAGGAAGAGCATGGATGACCGAGGAAAAGCGCAGTACGATGTCAGGACTACCCTTGTGAACCAATACGACGTGCTGATCGCCGGGGGCGGAAACGCTGCCCTTAGCGCCGCCATCTCGGCGGCGAAAGACGGCGCGCGCGTCTGCATCGTCGAGGCAGCTCCCAAGGCGTGGCGCGGCGGCAATACCCGCCACACCCGCAATTGCCGTGTCGCCCATGACGAAGGAAACGGTATCCTCACAGGCCCTTATCCGGTGGAGGAATACACCGAAGATCTGATGCGCGTGACCAAGGGCGTTACCGACGTGGAACTTGCCGCGATCACGCTAGAGCGGTCGAAGGAGGTCTGGGACTTTCTCGCCGAGAATGGCGTTCATTTTCAGCCATCCCTTGGTGGGACATTGTCGCTGGGTCGCACGAACGCGTTCTTCATGGGCGGGGGCCGCGCGATGCTCAACGCGCTCTATCGCACGGCAGAAGATCTCGGCGTCGAGATCTTCTACGATACGGCAGTTACAGATTTGCAGATCGAGGACGGTTTCTTCATCTCCGCCACCGTGACGGAAAGTTGGGATACCGACGCCTCGACACCGCGCGAAATCGAGGCACGATGCTTCGTCGCCGCCTCGGGCGGGTTCGAGGCGAATATCGAGTGGCTGACCGAGGCGTGGGGACCGGCGGCGAAGAACTTCCTCATTCGCGGCACCCCTTACAATACCGGCGGCGTGCTGCGTCTGTTGATGGATCGAGGCATCCAGACCACGGGCCAGCCCGACCAGTGCCACGCCGTCGCGGTGGACGGCCGTGCCCCGAAATTCGACGGCGGCATCGTCACGCGCCTCGATTGCGTTCCCTTCGGCATCGTCGTGAACGCCAAGGCCGAGCGGTTCTACGACGAGGGCGAGGATTTCTGGCCCAAACGCTATGCGATCTGGGGCCGTCTGGTGGCGGCACAGCCCGAACAGGTTGGCCATGTCATCATCGACGCCAAATCCATCGACCTCTTCATGCCCTCGGTCTTTCCACCCGAGAAAGCCGAGACGCTGGAAATTCTTGCTGGACGCATCGGCCTAGACCCCACGCGCCTGCTTGACACCGTGGAGACGTTCAACGCCGCCTGCATCCCCGGCGATTTCGATCATACAGTCCACGATAACTGCCACACCGAGGGTCTGGAGCCGCCGAAATCACACTGGGCGCGCCCCATTGAGACCGGCCCCTTCTACGCCTACACCCTGCGCCCCGGCATTACCTTCACCTATATGGGCGTGAAGGTAAATCGCGACGCGCGCATGGTGATGGAGAACGGCACCGTCAGCCCCAATCTCTTCGCGGCGGGCGAAATCATGGCCGGAAACATCCTCGGCCAAGGCTATCTCGCCGGGATCGGCATGACCATCGGCACCGTCTTCGGGCGCATCGCGGGAACGGAGGCTGTACGCTATGTTCGCAATTGATCTGGCCACCCTCGCGGGTGCGCATCGGGACGAGGTGGATCGGCAAATGACGGTCTGCAATGCCTGCCGTTACTGCGAGGGGTTGTGCGCTGTGTTTCCGGCCATGGAACTCCGCAAGACCTTCGCCGCCGGAGACCTCGATTATCTCGCCAATCTCTGCCATAATTGCGGGGCCTGCTATTACGATTGCCAATATGCGCCGCCGCATGAGTTTGGGATCAATGTGCCGGTGGCTTTGGCTGATCTGCGAGAGGACACCTACGCGGAATATGCATGGCCCCGCGCCGTCGCGCCGCTGTTCCGAGTGAACGGGCTTTTCATCGCCTTGGCACTAGTGCTGGCCGTTGCAGTCTTCGTGGCGGGGTTCGCGTTGATGGCGGATAGCGGCGCTCTTTTCCGCTCCGGAACCGAGCCGGGGGCCTTCTACCGGGTCATGCCCCATAACACGATGGTGGTGCTGTTCGGCGGCGCGTTCCTCTTCGCGATCCTGTCGATCAGCGTATCCGTTCGCCGTTTCTGGCGCGCGGCTGGTCCGATGCCCGTTACGGTGCCGAGCCTCTGGCGCGCGGCGAAGGATGCGGGGTCGCTGCGCTATCTCGGTGGCGGCGGCATGGGCTGCAATAATACGAGCGAGCGACCCGATAACCGCCGCCGCCTCTATCACCATCTCACTTTCTACGGCTTTCTGCTCTGCCTCGCCTCGACTACGACCGGCACGATTTTCCATTATCTGCTCGACTGGTCCGCCCCCTACCCATGGTGGACACCTGTGAAGATTTTCGGCGTTCTCGGGGGGATCGGGTTGGTCATCGGGCCTTTGGGCTTGATGCGCGAGAAAGTGCAGCGCGCTGAGGTGATCTCAACCGGCAACAAAGGGCTGGGAGCCGCCTTTCTCTGGGTGCTGATCCTGCTCGGCGGCACCGGCCTGCTCCTGACGGCCTTGCGCAGCACCCCGGTCATGGGCCTGCTGCTCGCTGTCCATCTCGGCGTCGTCTTCGCCTTCTTCGTGACGATGCCCTACGGGAAGTTCGTCCACGGCCTCTACCGCTTCGCCGCCCTCATGCGCCATGCCCATGAGCATGTCGCAGCCCACGGCAAGATGCCCGAGCCGCTGAAACAACCCCTGCCGAAGACTGTAACGTCATAGGATCAGCGAATTGCCTGCAAACGAAGACGCAGTTTCCGGCGCTCTTCCTGCGGCAGGTGTCGGTTCAGGCGGCGGTTTATCAGGCCGAATACACCGATGACGACAAGCGTGAGCAAGATGAAGTATCCCGCGAGGATGGGATACGGCACGAACGGGTTGAACGTCTTGTCCGCAAAATAATTCGCATAATAGAGAGCGTCGCCCTTCTGCTGTCGTGCCGGAAATCCGGCGAAGAACACCAGCGTCGTTGCATGGAACAGGAAGATCGCCTCGTTCGTATAGGCGGGCCATGCGAGCCGCAGCATCGTCGGCCAGATCACCCGCCGGAACCGCGCCCATCCTGACAGTCCATAGGCGTCCGCCGCCTCCGTATCGCCCTTTGGTATCGATTGCAGCGCGCCGTGGAAAATCTCCGCCGAATACGCCGCCGTATTCAGGAACAGGACGACCAGCGCCCCGTAAGCGGCGGAGGTCAACGGGCTGAAGAACGGGTAGGCTCCCTTCAGCGACAGGAACAGGAAATAGGCGAAGAAGAATTGGATGAAGAGCGGCGATCCTCGGAAGAGAAACACGAACCATTCCGACAGCTTCCGCAGCGCAAGGTTCGGCGACGCCTTTCCCAGCGCCACCGCCGTCGCCAGCACGAACCCAGCGAGCAACGCCAGCACCCCGAAATAGATGTTCCAGATCATCCCCGATCCGATCAGCGTGAATTGCTGACAGAGCGTGAAATCCGAACGCGGCAGCAGCCGCTCGCCATACCCGAGCGAACGAAAGGCATAATCGGCAATCGTCTGCGCGCAGCTCATGCCGCCGCCTTCCGCTGTGCTTCACCGCCCGCCGTCGCCTGCCCATGGGTCAAGCGCGCCATAATCCGCGACAGCACCACTTCAGATAGCTTCGTGAACGCCAGATAGAAAACCAGCAACCCGAGAAAATACCACATCCGCCAGTCCCCATGCGGGTAGGCTGTGAAATTCGGTGTCTTCGTGCCGCCTAGTTCCCGCGCCCAGTAGACGATATCCTCGACACCCAGCAAAAACAGCAGCGGCGTGGCCTTGATGAGCACCATCCACAGGTTCGACAGGCCGGGCAGGGCATAGACCCACATCTGCGGGATCAGCACGCGCCGCGTTACCTGTCGCCGGGTCATGCCATAGGCTTCCGCCGTCTCCAGTTGCGCTTTGGGCACCGCCCGCATCGCGCCAAACAACACGTTCCCCGCAAAGGCTCCGAATACGATGGCGAAGGTCAATACCGCGAGCATGAACCCGTAGGTTTCGTGCTGCCATTGCGGGGCGTTCCCGAGGGGCAGTTTCGCCGCCGTGCAGACGACGAAATCGCTCCCCTGCCGGATCGGCTCGTTCCAGTCGGGACATTTGATCTTGTGGCGCAGGTATTCGAATCCCTGATCCAACGCGATCACGAAGAACAGGAAGAAAGCGATATCCGGCACACCGCGCACGATGGCGATATAGCTCTTGCCGAACCACCGCAGCGGCGCAACCCCACTCCTCGTCGCCATCGCCCCCCCATAGCCGAAGAGCAGGGCGGTCGGGGCCGTGATCGCCAGCAACAGCAGGACGGTCCCGAACGAGTAATAGAGGTTCATGTGCTTGCCCGTGGTCAGGTAGCACGCGAGCCATTGAAACCCTTCGAGGGTGGTAGGATCGGAACAGGAGCCGATGATCTGAACTTTCCGTCATTCCCGCGAGCGGGAATCTGTTGGAGCTAAGGAGGAGATGCCCGCTTTCACGGGCATGACCATGTGTGTTTCAGAACGTCTCTGATTCCGGCAGCCATTTCTCGATCAGCTTGTTCAGCGAGCCATCCTTCTTCATCGACTGAATCGCTTTCGTCAGCTTGTCGCGGAGTTCCGTATCGCTCTGGCGCACGCCGACACCGATACCGCCACCGATGAGGACCGACTCGCCGACGATCGACAATTCGTCATCCGCTTCTGCGATGGGCGCGAGAAACGCCTTGTCGGCAAGTACGGCGTCTGCTTCGCCATCGCGCACGGCGGCGACCGTTTCTTCAGGGGTGGCAAATTCCAGCAGGGTCGCACCGTCCATCTCGGCGACGTGGCTGGCCTGAATGGTGCTGGCCTGTGCTGCAATCACGCCCGTCTTCAGGTCGGCGTCATCGGAGGCCGCGAGGAAAACCGAGGGGTCGGGCTGCGTGTACCCTTCCGAGAAGTCGATGACTTCCTTGCGTTCGTCAGTGATCGACATGCCCGCGATGATCGCGTCGTAATTGCCGGAAACGAGGTTGGGGATGATGCTGTCCCACTCGTTCGTCACCCATTCGCATTTGAGTTCGGCGCGCTTGCACAGCTCGTCGCCCACATGCCGCTCGAAGCCATCGACTTCGCCGTCATCGTTCAGGAAGTTATACGGAGGGTACGCGCCCTCGGTGCCGAGCCGCACGGTGTCGCCATGGGCATCGGCGAAGGCCGCGCCCGCGCTCAGCGCCAGTGCAACAGCGGATACGATCAGTGTCTTCATGTCTTCTCTCCCATTGATAGTCATGTCACTCCCGCAAAAGCGGGAGCCTCCCTCCACCCGGCGAGATACCCTCTTTCGAGGGTATGACAAATCCTTAAGCCGCAACCGTGGCTGAAAGAAATCCCCTTAGCCGTTCCGTCTGCGGATTCCCGAACAACGCCCCCGGCACCCCTTCTTCCTCGATCCTGCCCTGATGCAGGAACACGACATGATCGCTGACATCGGCAGCCAGCCGCATGTCATGCGTCACGATCAGCATGGTCCGCCCCTCCTCGGCCAACCCCTTGATGACACGCACGACTTCCTGCTCCAACTCCGGGTCGAGCGCCGATGTAGGCTCATCGAACAGCAGGGCTTTGGGTTCCATGCAGAGTGCCCGCGCAATCGCCGCCCGCTGCTGCTGCCCCCCCGACAGCATGGCCGGATACGCATCGCATTTATCCCCGATCCCGACCTTCTCCAGATACCCCCGCGCCGCATCCTCCGCCTGCGCCCGGTCGCGTTTCAGCACCGTCACCGGCGCTTCCATCACGTTTTGCAGGATCGTCATATGCGCCCAGAGATTGAACTGCTGGAACACCATGCTGAGATTCGTGCGAATACGGATCATCTGCGCATGGTCGCCGGGCCGCCGCCCATCGCCCTTGCCCTTCCATGTCACCGGCTCGCCACAGAACAGCACATCCCCCCGCTGCGAATTTTCCAGCAGGTTGGCACAGCGCAACAAGGTCGATTTCCCCGATCCGCTCGACCCGATGAGCGACACCACATTCCCCGCCGGAGCCGTGATATCCACCCCCTTCAGCACCTCCAGCGGCCCATAGGCCTTGTGCAGATCACGAATCTCGATGACGGGTGCAGTCACGCGGGTCTCTCCGGTTCAGCATCGAATACGCCCGATTTCACACCCGAATGCAACGCCTTGTCACCCTGACGCAGGGGTAGGTTGATCCATAACCCGTTGACATGGCCATCATCACGTCTCTTTCTGGACCCGATCCATGCGCATGAAGACGCATACCGGGACAGGAAAAGGAACGACCCCATGAAAAAGACCCTGATGGCCCTCGCCGCCACGACGATACTCGTGTCGCCCGCCATGGCCGAAGACGTGAAGCTCGGCGTGATCCTCGGCTTCACCGGCCCCATCGAATCCCTCACCCCCGCCATGGCCGCCAGTGCCGAACTTGCGATGGCCGAGGTCAGCGAGAGCGGCGCGCTCATGGATGGGGCGACGGTCACGCCAATCCGGGGCGATTCGACCTGCGTGGACAGCGCCGCCGCCACCGCCGCCGCCGAGCGCCTCGTCACCGCCGAGAAAGTCCACGCCATCGTCGGCGCGGATTGCTCGGGCGTCACCACGGCCATCCTACAGAACGTCGCCATGGCCAATGGCGTCGTGATGATCTCGCCATCCGCCACCTCTCCGGCCCTGTCCGACATGGAGGACGACGATCTGTTCTTCCGCACGGCTCCGTCCGATGCGCGTCAGGGGCAGGTCATCGCCGATATCCTCGAAGACAAGGGCGTGAAGGAAATCGCGATCACCTTCACCAATAACGACTACGGCAAGGGCCTCGCGGAAAGCATCGAGACCAACTTCAAGGATCGTGGCGGCAAGGTCACGATCTCCGCCGCCCATGAGGATGGCAAGGGCGATTACACCGCCGAAGTCGGCGCGCTGGCGCAGGCGGGCGGCGATGTGCTCGTCGTGGCCGGATATCTCGATCAGGGCGGCAAGGGCATCATCCAGGGCGCGCTCGATACCGGGGCCTTCGACACCTTCGTCCTGCCCGACGGTATGATCGGCGATGCCCTGCCGAAAGCCATCGGTTCGGACCTCGACGGCTCCTACGGCACGGTCCCCGGCACCGACAGCGAGGGCGCGGATATCTTCGACAAGATGGCCAAGGATGCGGGCATCTCCCCCGATGCCTTCTCGGCGGAAAGCTATGATGCGGCGGCGCTGATCCTGCTGGCCATGCAGAAGGCCGGTTCCACCGACTCCAAGGTCTTCCGGGACCATGTGTTCGACGTCGCCAACGCGCCGGGAGAGGAAATCCTGCCCGGCGAGCTGGCCAAGGGCCTGAAGATCCTCGCCGAGGGCGGCGACGTGAACTATGTCGGCGCAACGGCGGTCGAGCTGGTGCGCGGCGGCGAGAGCGCGGGCAATTACCGCGAGATTCTCGTCGATGGCGGCGAGAACACGACGGCGAAGTTCCGGTAATGCTGGATCGCAGCCCCGGACTTGATCCGGGGCCTCGACCCGCTGTACTCCGGCCTGCGAGGCCCCGGATCGAGTCCGGGGCTGCGTATGGAAGATGCCCATGATCACCGTCGAAAACCTCCACAAGCATTTCGGCGGCATCCACGCCGTCGACGGGGCCTCTCTCACCATCGAGGGCGGTTCCATCACCGGCCTCATCGGCCCCAATGGCGCAGGCAAGACCACCCTCTTCAACGTCATCGCGGGCGTCTACCGCCCCACCTCGGGCCGCGTCCTGCTCGATGGCGAGGACATCACCGGCCTGCCGCCGCACGAGTTGTTCGACAAGGGAATGCTCCGCACCTTCCAGATCGCCCATGAATTCTCTTCGCTTTCGGTGCGCGACAACCTGATGATGGTCCCCCCGAACCAGCCCGGAGAGACCCTCTGGAGCGCATGGTTCCACCCCACCATCGTTCGCGAGCGCGAAGAGGAAGTGCGCGCCAAGGCCAATGAGGTCATCGAATTTCTGGAGATCGGCCATGTCGCCGACGAATTCGCGGGCAATCTGTCGGGCGGCCAGAAAAAGCTGCTCGAACTGGGCCGCACCATGATGGTGGACGCCAAGATCGTGTTTCTCGACGAGGTCGGCGCAGGCGTGAACCGCACCCTGCTCGCCACCATCGGCGACGCCATCCTGCGCCTCAACTGCGAGCGCGGCTACACATTCTGCATGATCGAGCACGACATGGAATTCATCACCCGCCTCTGCGACCCCGTCATCGTCATGGCCGAAGGCACCGTGCTGGCGCAGGGAACGGCGGCGGAAGTGCAGTCCAACGAGGCGGTCATCGAGGCCTATCTCGGCACCGGCCTCAAGAACAAGGCGACGGCGTGATGGGAGGCCGCAGAACGCGCCTGCCCTCCCCGCAAGCGGGGAGGGAGTCCCATCGCGCTATCGGCGCAGATTTCGCCCCCCTCCTTGCGAAGCGGGGAGGGGCCGGGGGTGGGGCGCGCGGCGTAGTCGCGCCATTGCAAGGAATGGCTCGATGACCTTCCTCCTCGGCCAATCCATGACCGGCGGCTACGGCGCAGCCGACATCCTCCACGACTGCACCATCGGCGTGGAGCGGGGCGAGATCGCCGTCGTCGTCGGCCCCAATGGCGCGGGCAAATCGACGGCGATGAAAGCCATCTTCGGAATGCTCACCCTGCGCGAGGGAGCCGTCACCATGGACGGCGAGGACATCACCGCCCTCGCTCCGCAGGAGCGGGTGCGCAAGGGCATGGGCTTCGTCCCCCAGACCGGCAACGTCTTCCCCTCCATGTCCGTGCAGGAAAATCTGGAGATGGGCGCGTTCATCCGCGAGGACGATATTGCCGACACCATGGATCAGGTCTTCGACCTCTTCCCCATCCTGCGCGAAAAACGCCGCCAACCCGCCGGAGAACTGTCCGGCGGCCAGCGTCAGCAGGTCGCCGTGGGCCGCGCCCTGATGACCCGCCCCTCGGTCCTGATGCTCGACGAGCCGACCGCCGGGGTCTCCCCCATCGTCATGGACGAATTGTTCGACCGCATCATCGAGATCGCCCGCACCGGCATCGCCATCCTCATGGTGGAGCAGAACGCCAAGCAGGCCCTCAACATCGCTGACAAGGGCTACGTTCTCGTGCAGGGCCGCAACCGCTATACCGATACCGGCAAGGCCCTTCTGGAAGACCCCGAAGTGCGCCGCGCGTTTCTGGGAGGATAAAGAAAACCCATGCGAACACTCACCATCGCCGCCCTGCTGACCTGCATTGCCACCGCAGCCCACTCGGAAACTTGCACCTTCACGATCGAATGTTTCGAGGGCGAGGACTGTACCGGGACTGAGGTCGAGATGACGGTCGGCACCGGCGATGGCGGCGCAACAACTCTCGAAACGATTTCGGAGACGCTGCGCGTCACGGCGACCGTCAGTGATGACGAGACCTACGACACAGTTACCGCGAAGGTGGAGGGTGCCGAACACCGACTGACGCGCACGACGGGCGGCGATGCTCTCTATGCGGTGACTCTGACGGAAGGACCGATGAACATTCTCTATCTCGGCACCTGTAAGGCGAGCGGGGAATAAGCGCGGGTATGGAAACCCTGAACGCCCTCGCCCTGCTCGGCAATTTCCTGATCGTACCGGGCATCACATACGGGTGCCAGCTTGCGCTGGGCGCTCTGGGGATCACGTTGATCTACGGCATCCTGCGGTTTTCCAACTTCGCCCATGGCGAGACGATGGCGTTCGGAACGATGGCGGTGATTCTTGCGACCTGGGGCCTTCAGAGCCTCGGCGTTTCTTTAGGCCCGCTGCCCACCGCGCTGCTTGCCCTGCCTGTGGGCATCATGGCGGCCATCGGATTGCTTCTGCTGACCGACCGCTATGTCTACAGGTTCTACCGCCGCCAGAGATCGACCCCGGTGATCTACCTAATCGCCTCCATCGGGGTGATGTTCATCTATAACGGCCTGATCCGCTTCATCATTGGGCCGAACGACCAGCAATTCTCGGACGGGTCGCGCTTCATCATCAAGGCGCGCGAATTCAAGCAGATGACCGGGCTGAACGAAGGGCTGGCGATCAAGACGACGCAAGGCATCACGGTCGTCGTGACGATCATCCTCGTCATCGCCCTGTTCTGGTTCCTCAACCGCACCCGCGCGGGCAAGTCGATGCGCGCCTATTCCGACAACGAAGACCTCGCGCTGCTCTCGGGCATCGACCCCGATCGCGTGGTCATGATCGCGTGGTGCCTGACGGCGGCACTGGCCACCATCGCCGGCACACTCTACGGCCTCGACAAGAGCTTCAAGCCCTTCACCTATCTGCAAATCCTGCTGCCCATCTTCGCCGCCGCCATCGTCGGGGGACTCGGATCGCCGGTGGGGGCCATCGCGGGCGGCTTCGTGATCGCCTTCTCCGAGATCGGCGTCACCTTCGCATGGCGCAAGGTGGCCGGGTATATGGGATACGAGACGGACAGCCTGATGCAGCTTCTCTCCACCGACTACAAATTCGCCGTCTCCTTCGCGATCCTCGTCATCGTGCTGCTGGTCAAGCCTACGGGGCTTTTTGCCGGGAAGTCGTTCTGATGGGCTGGCACAATGATCTGCCGTTGATGGGAAAAGCGTTGTCATACCGCGACTTGATCGCGGTATCCATGTCGCAACTGGCACCTTCAGGGCGTGTGGAGCAACGGACCCCGCTGTCGAGCAGCGGGGTGACGGAAACTCATTCCCCTGTGGGAGCATACTGATGGGCTGGCGCGGGGCAGGGTTGTTCGTCGTCATGTTCGGCCTGTTGGCGCTGGTTGGCACGGTGCAGAGTTGGCCGTTGGCCTTCACGATCCTCAACCTGTGCCTTATCTCCGCGATCCTGTCGCTGGGCGTGAACATCCAGTGGGGCTATGCGGGCTTACTCAATGTCGGGGTTATGGGCTTCGTCGCGCTGGGCGGCATGGCGGGGATCGTCGTGTCATTGCCCCCGGTCACCGAAGCCGTGCAGGCAGGGGGAGGGGGCATCCTGCTGGCCTTGCTCATCGCGCTCGGGGTCGTGGGTGTTGTCTGGTTGCTCACCCGCGCCCTGCGCGGCAAAATCCGCATCCTCGCCATCACCCTCGTCCTGATCGCCGGAGCCTTCCTCGCGCGCAGCGTCTTCGATCCTGCCGTAGAAGCCATTGAGGCTGTGGATTCCGCCCGCACCGGATTTCTCGGTGGCCTCGGCCTGCCGATCCTCGTGTCATGGATCGTCGGCGGTCTCTTCGCCGCCGGAGCGGCATGGCTCATCGGCAAGGTGTCGCTCGGCCTACGCTCCGACTACCTCGCCATCGCCACGCTCGGCATTTCCGAAATCATCATCGCGATGCTCAAGAACGAGGACTGGCTGACGCGCGGTGTGAAGAACGTCACCGGCCTGCCGCGCCCCGTTCCCTACGAAGTGGACCTGCAACAATCCCCCCGGCTGATCGAGCTTGCCGACCGCTGGGGCATGTCCATCGTCGATGTTGCCTCGGTCGCCGTGAAGCTCTGCTATGCGGGCCTGTTCCTCGCCGTCCTGCTGATCGTCCTGTGGTTCTCCGAGCGCGCGCTGAAGTCCCCGTGGGGCCGCATGATGCGCGCGATCCGGGATAACGAGGTGGCGGCGGAGGCGATGGGCAAGGACGTCACCGCGCGGCATCTACAGGTCTTCGTTCTCGGCTCGGCGGTCCTCGGCATTGCGGGGGCGATGCTGACGACGCTGGACGGCCAGTTCACTCCGGCTTCCTATCAACCGCTGCGC
>CALHLW010000187.1 GCA_938034615.1 uncultured Neomegalonema sp.
GTGATGCGCGGGTGTTCGGCCAAGCGCGACACCTGCATATCGAAATTGAAATCGACGGTCGCGGCACTCGCGACGCCCGAAATGGGGGCGGCATTGGAATAATGGGGCGTGGCGGCGAGGGGAATATGGCTCTCGCCTGCAAGCAGTCCCGATGTCGGATCGAGACCCACCCATCCAGCCCCCGGCAGATACACCTCCACCCATGCATGGAGGTCGGTGAAATCCTTGTCGGTTCCGGCCGGGCCGTCGATGGCGACAAGGTCCGGCTTGAGCTGGATCAGATATCCCGAAACGAAACGTGCCGCAAAGCCGAGATGACGCATGACATTGATGAGCAGCCAGCTCGTATCGCGGCATGACCCCTTGGCCGATGCCAGCGTTTCCTCCGGGGTCTGCACCCCCGGTTCCATGCGGATGACGTAGCCGATTTCCTTGGCCATGCGGGAGTTGATGTAGACGAGGAAATCGATGGTCCGCATCGATTCGCGCGGAACGGAATCGAGGAAAGCCTGCAACAGTGGCCCGACAGGTTCGGACCGGCGATAGATGCTCAGATCGAGGGCCATGTCGCCCGCATACTCGAACGGCCATTCCTCCGCGCTTTCCTCGACGAAGAAATCGAAGGGATTGTAGACCGACATATCGGCCACCAGATCGACCTCAATCTTGAACTCGCGCACCGGCTCGTGAAACACGTATCGCGCCAGCCAGTTGCCATAGGGATCTTGCTGGTGATTGACGAAGTGCCCGGCGGGCGAGACCTTCAGAGAATGAGAGATCACGGGCGTACGCGAATGCGGAGCGGGGCGCAGCCGGATAACCTGCGGCCCCAGCGTGACGGGCCGGTCATAGCGGTAGTGGGTCAGGTGATAGATGCTCGCCGTAATCGACATGAAAAACCCTATTGGCACGTTACGACTATGTTGCAGTGCAATATAGCGAGAAAGCGCGTGAAAGCAACTGTCGCGCGGCGCTGCGTGCCTCGACGTCATGACCTGCGTGCCGTAGCATTGTCGTTCTTACCCACCGGAGAGCGCACCATGCCTAAACCACTCGACGGTGTCCGCGTTCTCGATCTGACGAATGTTCTAGCGGGGCCGTTCTGCTGTCACCAACTCGCGCATCTGGGGGCGGAGGTCATCAAGGTCGAGGCGGCGGGGCGGGGCGATCTCGCGCGCAATCTGGGGGCTGACCCGGACCTGAATGCCGCCGGGATGGGCGTCAGCTTTCTGGCGCAGAACGCGGGCAAGAAGTCCGTGACGATCAATCTCAAGCACCCGGAGGGCAGGGCGTTATTCGAGCGCCTCGTGGAGAGCGCTGACGTGCTGGTCGAGAACTTCCGCCCCGGCGTGATGGATCGGCTCGGCGTCGGTTATGGGCGCCTGAAAACGGTGAAGCCAACCCTGATATACTGCGCGATCTCGGGTTTCGGGCAGGATGGCCCTTGGGTCCATCGTCCCGCCTATGACCAAATCATCCAGGGGGCGAGCGGCGTCATGGCGATCACTGGCGATTCGGACAGCGCCCCCTTGCGCGTCGGCTATCCGGTTGCCGATACGGTCGGCGGATTGACGGCGGCCATGGCGATATCGGCGGCGCTCAATGCCAGCCCGCGCGGTGGATTCATCGACGTGTCGATGCTGGAATCGGTGCTGGCGACGATGGGATGGGCCGTCTCGAACTACCTGATCGCCGGGGTCGAGCCGACCCCGAACGGCAACGAGAATCTGACGTCTGCCCCTTCCGGTGCATTCGAGGCCGAGGGCGGATTGATCAACATCGCCGCCAACAAGGATGAACAATGGGTACTGCTGACCGATCATCTTGGCCTGGCACCCCTGCGCGAGCGCGCCGATTATGCGACCCGCGAGGACCGCAAGCGTAACCGCCTCGCCCTGAAGGGCGAACTGGAAATGGTACTCAAGACCCGCCCGGCGCGCGACTGGGCGAAGGAGCTGAACCGCATCGGCGTTCCCGCCGGGGCCGTCCTCACGGTGCCGGAGGTTCTGGCGATGCCGCAGGTGGCGGATCGCGGGTTCCTCGCGACATTCTCCGATGTTCCCGGTGTGGGGCGCGATATCGACGTGGCGACCACGGGGATCAAGCTGGACGGCGCGGCCCTGACGGTCGCCGATCCACCGCCCGTCCTCGGGCAGGACAATGGGACGATCTGGGAATCGCTCGGCCTCAGTGCCGGGGAGATCGACGCCCTGACGGAGAAAGGTGCGATATGAGCAGTGATGTCTCGGATTGGTGGACGACCTCCATCATCGATATGGAGCCGGGGCGGATCGCCTTTCGCGGTCATCCGGTGCAGGATCTTATCGGGAACGTCACTTTCCCGCAGATGATATGGCTGATGACGCGCGGCGGCCTGCCGTCTGATGCCGAGGCTGCGCTGCTGGAATGTGCTCTGGTCGCTGCCGTGGACCACGGACCGCAAGCTCCCTCCATCGCCACGGCGCGCATGGCCGTGACCTGTGGGCTGGGCCTGAACGGTGCGATGGCGAGCGCGGTGAACATGCTCGACGACGTGCATGGCGGGGCAGGGGAGCAGGCGGTCGAACTCTACCACTGGATCGCGGAGGCCGGCACGCCGCTCGACGAGGCGACCCCCGCCATGATCGAACGCTGGCAGAGCGAGCGCACAGAGTTCATCCCCGGCTTTGGCCACCGCTTTCACAAACCTGAAGACCCCCGCGCCCCGCGCCTGTTGGATCTGGTGGACGAAGCGGCAAAGGCGGGCACGGTTTCGGGTCGTTTCGCCGATATCGGGCGCGCGGTGCAGCACACGCTCAACAGCCGCAAGGGCAGGCCCGTGCCGATGAACATCGATGGGGCGACGGCGGTGATCTATGCTGAACTTGGATTCGCAGGGCCGCTGGCGCGGGGCCTCTTCTGCCTCTCGCGCTCGGTTGGTGTCATTGCTCATGCGTGGGAGCAGATGCAGCAGGGGGGACGTAACAAGGGTCCGACGCCGCCCCATTACCGCTGGACCTATGACGGGCCGTTGTGAGGGGAGTGTCGGGGTTGTCCCGCCGTCGCCGGTAGAGCGGATGCGGCACACCATCTCTCAGTCTTGCCGAATACGTCAGACGACGGTGACGTGCAGATCCCCGACCCCCTCGATCATAACATCCATCACATCCCCCTTTTGAACGGGGCCAACACCGGAGGGCGTGCCGGACAGGATGACATCGCCAGCGGCCAGATCGAAATACTCCGACAGGTAGGAAATCATCTCCGGCACCTTCCAGATCATCTGGTCCAGATCGCCGGTCTGCGTCACCTTGCCGTTCACCTTGAGCTGCACGAGGCCTTTCTCGGGATGCCCGATTTCAGATGCCGGAACAAGGGGGGCGCACGGAGCGGACCGTTCGAAGGCCTTGCCGATCTCCCAGGGCCGACGCAACTCCTTCGCTTCGCCCTGAAGATCGCGCCGGGTCATGTCGAGGCATGCGGCGTAACCATAGACATGATCGAGCGCCTTCTCGACGGGAATATTCGTGCCGCCCGACTTCAGGGCGACGAGCATCTCGGTCTCGTGGTGTACGTCCGACGACTTGACGGGATAGGGGAATTCGCCGGTGAAATCGAGGTTGTCGGGGTTTTTCTGAAAGAAGAAAGGCGGGTCACGATCAGGGTCGCCGCCCATCTCGATCGTGTGAGCCGCGTAATTCCGGCCGATGCAATAGACGCGGCGGACCGGGAAGGTCTGTTCCGACCCTGAAACCGGAATGGCCGAAGCTGGCGGTGTCGGAATGACATATTTGTTCACGAAAGTCTCCTCTGCCGCTCTGAGCGGAATAATCGGCAGAACTGGCTCAATTGAAAATCAATCGCAACCAGTTTTGCACGGGATGCCGGAACATAGCCCCCCACTGAAGTGCTCCGTTTGATGGGACAGATTTCCCGAACAACGGAGGACCAGGAATGGCTGGAAAGCGGAGATAAGCCGGAAGAGATTGTCACGAAGCTGCTGCAGGTCGCGGTTTTAGTAGGTTACGGAATGACGGTTGCCGATGCAGTTCGTCAGATCGGCGTGACGCAGCAGACCTCCTATCGGTGGCGTAATGCTTTGCCGATGAAGAGCGGCTCACTGCTGGCATCATCGAGTTGGCGCGTTAGTTAGGTCGCAACGTCTGCCGCCATATCGCATCTATCTCATGCTCACTACCATCGGCGAGTTCACGATGGAGTACGTCGATTGTTATACGCCTAGCCGATCATCTCGGTTGCCTCGGAAAGAATAATAACCCAGCCCCGGAACACACTATTTTTCACGGGAAGCAGGAGGCTTTGAGAATGGCGCATCGTGAACTCGATACATCAGGAAGGCAGGTCATAGAGGACATGCTGATATTGATCGATATTGCTTTTGGCTTGCGCAGGAACGATGGTCGGGAATGGAACATCCCGACTTCGATCTGGTTATCTTCGATTGCGATGGCGTCTTGATCGACAGCGAATCGATCAGCGCTAGGATTTTGATTACGCTGCTCAAGCCATTTGGCCTCGACTTCGACCTGGTCCATATGCAGAGACACTTCCTCGGCCGCAGTTTCCCGACGGTCGCAGCAAAGATCCGCCACGAGTACGATATAGACTTACCTGCCGATTTCGAGCTTTCCTATCGTCGAACTCTCCTGGAAGCCTTCCAGCTTGAACTGAAAGCAACAGAGGGGATTGAAGGTATTCTCGCCATTCTACCCATTCGATATTGCGTTGCCAGCAGCAGCAGTCCCGAACGGGTCGCTCGCTCGCTCTGCATCACCGGGCTTTCGAAATATTTTCAGGACTCAATTTTCACGGCTTCGGAAGTAAAGCACGGAAAACCGGCACCGGATATCTTCCTCCACGTCGCCGCGTGTTGCACGGTCGCCCCGGATCGATGTCTCGTGATCGAAGACAGCCGGTCGGGAATAGAAGCAGCGCAAGCGGCAGGCATGACGGTGTGGCGCTACATCGGAGGCAGTCATCTATCTGATATTCATCCTTCCATAGCGCATGAGATCACCACTGTTCCTAGTTTTGGTTCTTGGTCAAACTTCTCCGACATGCTTCATGCTGGCCGTGAAATTTCCGATTGGTGAAACGATATGGCCGGCAATGGTGACAACGATCCGAACCGCCTCGACAATGCCGCCCGCGCCGGGTGGCTGTATTACGTGGCGGGAGATACACAGGATACGATCGCAAGGAAGCTCGGAATCTCGCGGCAGGCGGCGCAGCGCCTCGTATCCTTGGCAATGAGCGAGCGTTTGATCAAAATTCGAATCGACCATCCGATCGCTAGATGCATGGATCTGTCCCAGCACTTGATTGATCGGTTCGGATTGAGCGACTGTATTGTCGTGCCGAGTGACCCCGATGCTACATCGTCACTTGCGGGTGTTGCTCTGGCGGGTGCCGCCGAACTCGAGCGCTACCTGAAATCCGACCAACCCAGAATTATCGCCATGGGCACGGGGCGGACCATGCGTGCTTGTGTCGGACAGGTGATGCCGATGAAACGCCCGCAACATCGAATAGTATCGATGCTCGGCAACATGAATTCCGATGGCTCGGCAACCCCTTATAACGTAGTCGTTCGACTGGCGGAGCACGTAAACGCCAGGCACTTCCCAATGCCTCTTGCTCTCCTT
Source organism: uncultured Neomegalonema sp. (assembly GCA_938034615.1). Lineage (GTDB taxonomy): Bacteria > Pseudomonadota > Alphaproteobacteria > Rhodobacterales > Rhodobacteraceae > JAHDDY01. Next base: position 5,646 of record CALHLW010000187.1, read on the forward strand.
GCGAAATCGCCCGAGGAAAAGGGGTTAATGCACACACAGGAGCCCGTGCGGAACACTCTCGACCTTGTCCGGCAGGCCGATGTTACTTTCGTCGGTATTGGCGGCATCGGCGAAGACGCTCCTCTCGCCGTCGATGGGTTCCTTCTGGGCGACGAACTCCGTTCGGTGATCGACGGAGGCGGTATCGGGGAAATTACGGCATGGATCTATGATTGCAATGGCAGGTTGATTGAAGGGCCGTTTAACGACCGCGTAGCGGGCGCGCCCCTTGAAGTTGATCCTGCGAATCCTGTGATCGCAATCGCCGTAGGCGAGAACAAGGTTCCCGCTATTCTGGGCGCAATTCGTGGAAAGCTCATCAATGGGCTGATTACGAACGAGGCAACCGCCGAAAGCTTGCTCGACCCGAATAATCAGAGCGGTGTGCCTGGGTAAGGCTCGCGCATCGCGTACTATTGAACGGTGCCGAACGCAGGAATGCATTCGCACTCTAACCATGCGGGAAAGTCGGGGGGTTGACTCGCCGACCTATCTGAGCAGATGCTCATCGGCATAACAATTGCTCATAAAGAGCGATAATGGGAGGATTTCATGAAACTGAACGCCGGTATCCTGACAGGTGCGACTGCTCTGACTTTCCTAGCGACTGCTGTCTGCGCCGAGACCCTGACCATCGCCACCGTCAACAATGGCGACATGGTCCGCATGCAGAAATTGACGAACGACTTCACATCGAAGAACCCCGGCATCGATCTCGAATGGGTGACACTCGAAGAGAACGTTCTGCGTCAGCGCGTTACCACCGACATCGCCACCAAAGGCGGTCAGTACGACGTTATGACGATCGGCACCTACGAAGTTCCGATCTGGGCGAAACAGGACTGGCTCATCGCCCTGAACGACATGGGCAAGGACTACGATGCCGACGACATCATTCCGGCGATCCGTGACGGTCTTTCGGTCGATGGAACCCTGTTCGCCGCCCCGTTCTATGGCGAATCATCAATGGTTATGTACCGCAAGGATCTGATGGACGATGCGGGCCTCGAAATGCCCGACGCACCCTCGTGGGAGTTCATCGCCAATGCGGCACGCGAGATGACCGACAAAGACGCGGAAGTCTATGGCATTTGCCTGCGCGGCAAGGCCGGGTGGGGCGAGAACATGGCCCTTCTGACCGCTACAGCCAACAGCTTCGGTGCCCGCTGGTTCGACATGGACTGGAAGCCACAGTTCGACACCAAACCGTGGAAAGATACGCTTGATTTCTATATCGATCTCATGAACGACGCTGGTCCTCCGGGTGCGCCCAGTAATGGCTTCAACGAAAACCTCTCGTTGTTCCAATCGGGCAAGTGCGGCATGTGGATTGATGCGACCGTCGCGGCATCGTTTGTGACGAACCCCAAGGATAGCAAGGTTGCCGACAAGGTCGGTTTTGCGCTCGCACCGGATAACGGTCTCGGCAAGCGTGGAAACTGGCTCTGGGCATGGTCACTCGCGATCCCGTCCGGTACAGAAAAAGCGGAGGCCGCGAAGAAGTTCGTCGCATGGGCAACCTCCAAGGAGTACCTCGCTCTCGTCGCAGAGAATGAAGGCTGGGCCAACGTGCCTCCGGGTACGCGCACCTCGCTGTATGAGAACCCCGAATACGCCAAGGTTCCGTTCGCCAAGATGACGCTCGAAAGCATCAACTCGGCGGACCCAACGAAACCGACTGTCGACCCGGTGCCTTATGTCGGTGTCCAGTTCGTGGCGATCCCGGAATTTCAGGGGCTGGCGACTGCAATAGGCCAGCAATTCTCGGCGGCCCTCGCCGGCAAGGTTTCGTCCGAGCAAGCCCTCGCGACGGCGCAGAACCTTGCTTCGCGTGAAATGAAGCGCGGCGGCTACCTCAAGTAACGCCCCGCCTATGCTCTAGAGGACCGGCATAGCGCCATGCCGGTCCACCTCACCGGGTGCGTCTTTCTGACGTGCCGGAAAATTTTCAGTAGAGGTCGCAGATGGCTACGCAGCATTCCAAGACGGCAGCGCGCTGGATGATCTCGCCCGCAGTAATCATGCTGCTGGCATGGATGATTATTCCACTCAGCCTCACGCTCTACTTCTCTTTCTTGCGATACAATCTTCTGATGCCGGGAACGAACCCGTTCGTCGGGTTTGAAAATTACGAGTATTTCTTCACCGACCCTGGCTTTCAGGCTGCTTTGATCAACACGATTCTACTCGTGGTCGGTGTTCTCATCATCACTGTTGTCGGTGGTATCGCCTTCGCGATCTTGCTGGATCAACCGATCAAGGGGCAAGGGATCGTCCGCATCCTAGTCATCGCGCCATTCTTCGTCATGCCGACCGTATCGGCATTGGTCTGGAAGAACATGTTCATGAATCCGGTGAGCGGCATCTTCGGACATATGGCCAAATCAATCGGATTGGCGCCCTTCGATTTTCTCTCGCAAGCCCCGCTCGCATCGATCATCGGGATCGTGAGTTGGCAGTGGCTGCCCTTCGCGACCCTGATCCTGCTCACAGCGATGCAGTCGCTCGATCAGGAGCAGCTCGAGGCTGCCGAGATGGACGGCGCAAGCTGGTGGAGCCGGTTCTGGTACATCATGCTCCCTCACCTCAGCCGTGCGATCACGGTGGTCATCTTGATCCAGACCATCTTCCTCCTGTCGATCTTCGCCGAGATCCTCGTCACCACTAACGGTGGCCCCGGCACCGCATCGACCAATCTGACCTATTTGATCTACGCGCAGTCGCTGCTGCAATACGATGTGGGTCTAGGTTCCGCCGGTGGTGTCGTCGCCATCATCCTCGCCAACATCGTTGCGATCTTCCTGATGCGGATGATCGGCAAGAATCTGGATGCTTGATTCATGGCCCGAACAATAAGCTCGCGTCAGACGACAGTCGCTACGATTGCAGCGTGGTTTCTGGCCTTCCTGATGTTCTTTCCGATCCTTTGGATCGTCATTTTATCCTTCAAGACTGAAGGGGATGCTATCGGGACACCCTTCCATGTCCTGACATCGGGGTGGACGACTGAAGCATACAGTGCGGTTCAGGAGCGCTCGGACTATCCCAAGCACTTCATGAACTCGGTCATCATCTCGTTGGGCTCCACTTTTCTGGGCCTGCTGATCGCCGTTCCGGCAGCATGGGCGATGGCCTTCGTTCCCGGCAAGCGGACCAAGGACGTCCTGATGTGGATGCTGTCCACGAAGATGCTTCCACCCGTGGGCGTACTCGTCCCGATCTACCTGATCTTCCGGGACTGGGGCCTGTTGGACACGTTGACCGGCTTGACGATGGTTCTGATGCTGATCAACCTGCCGATCATCGTCTGGATGCTCTACACCTACTTCAAGGAAATCCCTGGCGAAATCCTCGAAGCCGCCCGCATGGACGGTGCGAGTCTCAAGTCCGAGATTCTCTATGTTCTGACACCGATGGCGGTGCCGGGGATCGCGTCGACCGCATTGCTCAACATCATCCTGGCGTGGAACGAAGCGTTCTGGACGCTCAACCTCACGGCGGCGAAGGCGGCTCCGCTGACGGCGTTCATCGCCAGCTATTCGTCGCCCGAAGGGCTGTTCTACGCCAAGCTTTCCGCCGCCTCGGTAATGGCCATTGCGCCCATTCTCGTCATGGGCTGGTTCAGCCAGAAACAACTCGTTCGCGGTCTTACCTTCGGCGCCGTGAAGTAGGGGATATACAATGGGACAGATTATACTCGATCAAGTGACCAAGAGCTTCGGGGATGTGAACGTCATCCCCCCCCTCGATCTAGCTATCGAGGACGGGGAGTTCACGGTCTTTGTCGGCCCATCCGGCTGCGGAAAATCGACACTGCTCCGGTTGATCGCAGGGTTGGAGGATACGACGTCTGGGCATATCCGCATTGACGGGCGGGACGCCACCGAACTGCCGCCTTCCAAACGCGGCCTTGCGATGGTGTTCCAGAGTTATGCGCTCTATCCGCACATGACGGTCCGCAAGAACATCGCCTTCCCAATGAAGATGGCCGGGGTGGATAAGGCTGAGCAGAAGAAGCGGATCGACAACGCGGCGCGCGCCCTTAACCTGACCGACTATCTCGACCGGCGACCCGGTCAGCTTTCGGGCGGTCAGCGCCAGCGCGTCGCCATCGGGCGAGCCATCGTGCGCGAACCGGCGGCCTTCTTGTTTGACGAGCCGCTCTCTAACCTCGATGCGGCGCTGCGTGTCGGGATGCGACTGGAGATCGGCGAGTTGCACAATCGCCTGAAGACGACGATGATCTACGTCACCCATGATCAGGTCGAGGCCATGACCATGGCAGACAAGATTGTCGTGCTGCGAGCTGGGGTTATCGAACAAGTCGGTTCCCCGCTAGAACTCTACAAAAAACCACGTAACGTCTTCGTCGCGAGCTTTATCGGGTCGCCGAAGATGAATCTGATCGAAGGCGCGACAGCCGCCGAACACGGGGCAACCACTATCGGCGTGAGGCCTGAACATATCTCTGTCTCGCCGACCGAAGGTATGTGGAAAGGCCGGATCGGCGTCGCCGAACATCTCGGCTCGGACACCTTCTTCCACGTCCACGACACCGGCCTTGCCGACATGATCACCATCCGCGCGGGGGGCGAGATTGATCTTCACCACGGTGACACGGTCTACCTGACGCCCACACCCGACAAGATACACCGTTTCGACCAGCAAGGGCTGCGCGTCGCGTAACGATATCTCCTGAGAGCGGGATTGACGGAATGACGATAGACCTGACGGAAGCGGCGCTTCCCCGCATTTCTGACGATGTTGGAAAACCCTCCTATGATCGCTCAAGCCTGACCCATGGTATCGTTCATATCGGGGTCGGCAATTTCCATCGGGCGCATCAGGCCATCTATCTCGATACGCTGTTTGGTCTCGGGATCGATCACGACTGGGCGATCATCGGCGCGGGTGTCAGACCGGCGGATGTCGACATGCGCGCCGATCTGGCGACGCAGGACTGGCTGACTACGGTGGTTGAGTTGGAACCTGCCGGCCTGACCGCCCGTATCTGCGGATCGATGATCGGGTATGTCGAGCCGAGTTCGACAAACTTGATCGAGGCGCTCACCTCACCGGAAGTTCGTATCGTCTCGCTTACGGTCACGGAGGGCGGCTATTACGTCGATGCGACGACCGGCGGTTTCGCCACAGGTCATCCCGATATCGTTGCGGACATCGCCAGCCCGGATACGCCGAAAACCGTGTTCGGCATCATCGTCGCGGCCCTCACAAAACGGCGCGAACAAGGTACGCCCGCGTTTACGATCATGTCCTGCGACAATCTTCCGGGTAATGGCCACATCGCGCAGAATGCCGTGGTGGGACTGGCCTCCGAAGTTTCAGCCGATCTGGGCAAATGGATCGACGACAATGCTTCCTTTCCTAACGGCATGGTCGATTGCATCGCTCCGGCAGCGGGTGACCGGGAGCGCGCCCTCGTAGCCGATACTTTCGGGATCAAGGACGCCCGCCCCGTCACATGCGAGCCATTTCGCCAATGGGTTCTGGAAGACAAGTTCGTGGCCGGGCGTCCGGCGCTCGAAAAGGTCGGGGTCCAATTCGTTGCCGACGTTGCCCCCTATGAGTTGATGAAGCTGCGAATCTTGAACGCCAGCCATGCGGTGATCGCCTATCCGGCAGCGCTTCTCGGCATCCACATGGTGCATGATGCCATGGCGGACCAGCATGTTAGGGCCTTCCTGCAGACGACCGCGCAAAACGAGCTGATCCCGTCGGTACAGCCGATCCCCGGCGTGGATTTCGGGGAATATTTCGCGAATGTGGAGCGGCGGTTTTCCAATGCCGCCGTTGCCGACACGATCCCGCGCCTGTGTCAGGACGGGTCGAACCGGCAGCCGAAGTTCATCCTGCCGGTGACGGCGGAACGCCTCGCCGCCGGTCGCCCCGTTCCGGGCACCGCGCTGGAAGTTGCACTCTGGTGCCGGTACTGCGCCGGAACCGACGAAGAGGGGCGTGAAATCGCGTTGGACGATCCGATAGCGAAGGACTTGCGGGAAAGCGCCCTGCGTGCGAGGGCAAACCCGGCGGCGTTTCTGGAGATCGCCTCCGTATTCGGGCCACTCGGACAGGACGCGGAATTCCAGCGGACATTCGCGGCGGCGCTGAACAGCCTCTGGGAACATGGTGTCCGGAAAACGATCACCGCCTATGTCGAGGAGGCGAAGGCATCGTGTTCCTGATCTGCGGCGAAGCACTCTACGATTTCTTTCTGGCCAAACAGGGCGAGCGGGGCGATCTCGGTTTCGATGCGCGTCCAGGCGGATCGCCGTTTAACGTCGCCATCGGCATGGAGCGTCTCGGCGGCTCCGCAGCCCTGCTGACGGGCCTTTCGGACGACATGCTCGGCGCCCGGTTATCCGCCGTCTTACAGGCCGAAGGGGTGAAGACCGGGTATCTGGTCGGAACCGGTCGGCGCACGACGCTCAGTCTGGTCGGGGTCGATGAGGCGGGTGGCCCTTCCTATGCTTTCTATGGGGTCGGGTCGGCCGATTGCAGCCTTACCGAAGCGGACTTGCCCGAAATCGGCGCTGAAGTTCGCGGGCTGCATTTCGGTTCCTACTCCATTGCCGTGAACCCGGTTGCGGATGCTTTCGCGGCGCTTGCCACGAGCGAGGCCGGACGCTTCATGTCGCTAGACCCCAATGTGCGCCCGACGATCGAGCCTGACATGGGAGTCTGGCGGGGGCGGATCGAGGCGATGCTCCGTGTCGCCGATCTGGTCAAGGTCAGCGACGAGGATCTCGCGGCCCTCTTCCCCGATACCGATCCCCTCGACGTGATCCGCGACTGGTCGCGACGCAATCCGGCCATGGTCGTGTTGACGAAAGGCGGGTCGGAAGTCGTGGCGATGCGTGGCGACGATATCGTTCAGTGGAAACCCCGGCCCGTCGAGGTGGTCGATACCGTCGGCGCCGGCGATACCTTCATGGCTGCCTTGCTCACGATCATGGGCAAACAAGAGGAACCCGCGCGCCATCTCGCTGAAATGGACGCCGGGGAAATCGGAGACATGCTTCGCTTTGCCGCGACGGCGGCAGGGATCACCTGTAGCCGCCGTGGCGCGGACCTGCCCAGCCACGACGATGTCATGAGCCGCCTGCCGGACCACCCCGGATGACTGCGCGCATCATTACGGTCGAACTGTTTGATTCGGTCGTCTTCAGGGAGGATACGGGATGATGGCACCATTCCGGGAACTCGATCCACATGTCGCAAGGTTGCGGGCAACGAGCCTGCGTGCGCTCTTTGCAGACGATGCAGCACGGTTCGATCGGTTCACAATGCGGTTGGACGATCTTCTGATCGATTATTCGAAAGAGAAGGTCGATGCAGCGGCGCTCGATGCACTGGTCGCGCTGGCGCGTGAGGCGGGGGTGGAAGACGCACGGGAAGCGATGGTCTCAGGCGAGAACTGGAATCTGACTGAAGGCCGGGCGGCCCTGCATATGGCCCTGCGCGGCGGTGCGGACGCCCCAGCGAGCGACGACGTGACCGGAACCCTCGACCGTATGCTCGCCTTTGCGGAAGACGTGCGCGAGGGTCGCTATGCTGCCAGCGCCGGGAATTTTACCGACATCGTGAATATCGGCATCGGCGGCTCCGATCTCGGCCCCGTCATGGTCGCCCGTGCGCTGGAGCCGGATTGCGACGGCCCACGCCTGCATTTCGTTTCCAATGTCGATCCGGGGCATCTGACCGACACGGTCAAATTCCTCGATCCGACCCGCACCCTCGTCATCCTCGCCTCGAAGACGTTCAAGACGATGGAAACAATGATGAATGCCCGCGCCGCCAGCGATTGGTTGCGCGCCGCCGTTGGGGAGGAGGCAGGCCGTCACATGGCCGCTGTATCGACCAATATCGAGGGCGCGGCGGCATTCGGCATTGAGGAAAACCGCGTCTTCGGGTTCTGGGACTGGGTGGGGGGCCGTTACTCGATCTGGTCTGCCATCGGCCTGCCCGTCGCGATAGGCATCGGCGCGCAGGATTTCCGCGTGTTCCTGCGCGGTGCAGCGACGATGGACCAGCATTTCCGCGATGCACCACTCGACAAGAATCTGCCCGTCATCCTCGCCCTGCTCGGCATCTGGCGGCGCAACGGAATGGGCTGGCCCACGGTCGCGTTGATCCCCTATGACCAGCGCCTCGAACGCTTTCCAGCCTACGTTCAGCAACTCGATATGGAAAGCAACGGCAAGCAAGTCGGCCGGGGCGGCGACCCCGTGGATACGGCGACCGGCCCGGTAATCTGGGGCGAACCGGGTACGAACGCGCAGCATTCGTTCTTCCAGTTGCTGCATCAGGGCACCGATATCGTGCCCGTCGATTTCATCGCCGCCGCCGAATCCCGCGATGGCCCGGACGAACGACATATCGCCCTCCTCGCGAATTGTCTGGCGCAGGGTCAGGCGCTCGCATTCGGGCGTACGGAAGACGAGGTGCAGGCGAAGATGGCGGAGAAACACGGCGACCCGGATGAAATCGGGCGTCTCGCGCCGCACCGCACCTTTCCGGGCGACCGCCCATCCACGACGATCCTGCATCGCCGCCTTGATCCGTTCACGTTGGGCAGGCTTGTCGCCCTCTACGAGCACAAGGTTTTCGTCCAGGGCGTGATCTGGGGGATCAACAGTTTCGACCAGTGGGGCGTCGAACTCGGCAAGGAACTGGCAAGCGGATTGCTGCCTGTCCTAAAGGGCGATACGACCCCCTCGCTCGATGTCTCTACTGCCGGACTCGTGGCAGCGCTGAAGGAGATGTCTTCATGACCGCGATACCTGTCGCTGAAGTCTGCCGTCTCGCTCCTGTTGTTTCGGCCTTCGCCCTCAGAACCTGAAGACCCGTTTCGGGTCATCGATCCAGTTTAGAAGAAGATAACCATATGCCTTTCGACTCTTCCGTCCAGATCGACGAGGCCGCCCTCAAGGGCGAAATCGTTCGTCATCTCAACTACTCGCTCGGCAAGGACGAGGCCAATGCGTCGCTCTATGACTGGCGGGTCGCGTTGTCCCTCGCGCTACGCGATCTGGTCGTCGCTCCGTGGTTCGAAAGCACGCGCCGGACATGCGACGCGAAGGCGAAGAGGGTCTATTATCTGTCGATGGAGTTCCTGATCGGTCGCCTCGTCGAGGATGTCGCGATCAATCTGCGCGTCGAGAAAGTCGCCGAAGCGGCGATGACAGCGCTGGGTCAGGACTATGCCGCAGTGGTCGCGAACGAGCCGGATGCGGCGCTCGGCAATGGCGGATTGGGTCGCCTTGCCGCCTGCTTCCTCGACAGTCTTTCTACGCTCGGGATCCCTGCTTATGGCTATGGCATCCGTTATGAACACGGCCTCTTCGAACAGGATTTCGAGGATGGGCGACAGATCGAAACGGCGGAGAACTGGCTGGCTCAGCGCCATGTCTGGGAGTTCGAGCGCCCCGAAGTCACATACGAGATCGGTTTCGGTGGCTATGTCAGCGAGAGTAAAGGCAAGGCCGTGTGGCATCCGGGTGAGACGGTCATTGCGTCTGCCTATGATACGCCCATCGTGGGCTGGCAGGGGAAATGGGCGAATACCCTGCGCCTCTGGGCCGCGAAGCCGACTCGCATCTTCGATCTGGAGAGTTTCAACCGGGGCGACTATATGGCTGCGAGCGAGCCGGAAACCCTCGCCCGGACGATCAGCCGCGTCCTCTACCCCGACGATACCACCGATATCGGCAAGGAATTGCGGCTGAAGCAGGAATACTTCTTCACCGCTGCCTCCATTCAGGATCTGCTGCGGCGGTTCCTATCCGAAGGCCACCACCTGCGCGATCTGCCCGACCATGTGGCGATCCAGCTCAACGATACCCATCCCGCAATCGCGGGGCCGGAACTGGTGCGCCTGCTCGCCGATGAACACGGGCTGCCGATCAGTGAAGCGATCACCATCGCACGCGGTTCGCTTGCCTACACAAACCATACCTTGCTGCCGGAGGCGCTGGAGCGGTGGCCGGAAGACTTGTTCTCCCGCATCCTGCCCCGGCATCATCGGATCATTGAACTGATCCAGGATGCCCATCTCGCGGCAACCGACGGAACGGTCACGATCATCGAAGACGACTCGGTCAAGATGGGCGAACTGGCATTCGTCATGGCGCATAACGTCAACGGCGTCTCGGCCCTGCACACTGAACTGGTCAAGGAAACGGTGTTTTCCGACCTGCACCGCGCGTATCCCGAGCGCATCCTCAACCAGACGAACGGCATCACGCCGCGCCGTTGGCTCTACTCGTGCAATCCGCCGCTGCGCGACCTGATCGACGAGACCATCGGCACCGCATGGCCAGATGATCTGGAACAGTTGGAGAAACTGGTCCCGTTCGCCGAGGATGCCGCATTCCAGGCGAAATTCCGCGATGCGAAGACGCAGAATAAGCAACGCCTTGCCGCATGGTTGAAGGAGCGGAACGGGATCATCATCGACCCCGCTGCTATGTTCGATATCCAGATCAAGCGCGTCCATGAGTACAAGCGTCAGCTCATGAATATACTGGAGACGGTCGCGCTGTGGAACGATATCCGTGACAATCCGAAGGGCGACTTGACGCCGCGCATAAAGTTCTTCGGTGGCAAGGCGGCACCGGGATATTTCGTCGCGAAAGAGATCATCCATCTCATCAATGACGTCGCGACGATGATCAACGCCGACCCGGTGACCCGAGACCTGCTGCAAGTCGTCTATCCCGCCAACTATAATGTCACGATGGCAGAAATCCTGATCCCCGCCGCCGATCTGTCGGAACAGATTTCCACCGCCGGGAAGGAAGCCTCCGGCACCGGCAATATGAAATTCGCCCTGAACGGTGCGCCGACCATCGGCACGCTGGATGGCGCGAATGTGGAGATCCGGGATCGTGTGGGTGCCGAGAACTTCTTCCTGTTCGGCATGACCGCCGCAGAGGTTGTGGCTCGCCGGAAAGAACCCGATTTTGCCCGCAAAGCCATCGAGGCCAGCCCGAAACTGTCCCGTGTTCTCGACCAGATCGCGACCGGCACGTTCTCGCCGGATGACCGGCGTCGGTATGCGCCGCTCGTCACCCGTCTCTACGAGCACGACTACTTCCTCGTGACCTGCGATTTCGACAGTTACTTCGACGCACAGCGCGATGTCGATGCCGCGTATCGCCAGACCGAAGACTGGACCCGCATGGCAATCTTCAATACGGCGCGCGTCGGGTGGTTTTCTTCGGATCGCACGATTGCCGGATATGCGAACGACATCTGGGGGGCCGCCCCCATGCTGCACACCTGACCGATTGTACCCGTAACCTCACCCCGAGGAGATACGATGACGACGATCCGACCCCACGACGCCCGAGAGATCATCTCCGGCACCCACGGCGATCCGTTTTCCGTACTGGGGATGCACGAGAATACGCAGGGCGTGTCGGTGCAGGCTTTCATGCCTGGGGCTTCCGGTATCGACGTGCTCGATCCCGAGACCGGCAAGCCGGTGGCATCGTTGTCGCCGGTGCCGGATGCCGACGGGTTGTTCGCGGGGGATATCGCCGGTCGCACAGGCCGCTTCCCTTACCGGCTCGGCTTCCGACGGGACGGGCATGAATGGGTTGCCGACGATGCCTATCGCTTTGGTCCCGTCCTCGGCGACCTCGACGAGCATCTGATCGGCGAAGGCGCGCATCTGCGTTTGTGGGATGTACTCGGTGCCCATGTCCTTACGCATGAGGGTGTTGCCGGGACGCATTTCGCGGTCTGGGCGCCCAATGCGCGCCGAGTTTCGGTGGTCGGTGATTTTAACGGTTGGGATGGCCGGCAGCACCCGATGCGACGGCGCGGCGCGACGGGGGTCTGGGAAATTTTCATGCCCGGTATCGGCGAGGGCGAAGCGTACAAGTTCGAGGTGCTGGACGCGCACGGCAGCCTGTTGCCGCAAAAGGCCGACCCCTTCGGGTTCGGGGCCGAGCATCCACCGAAGACGGCCTCGGTCGTGCGCGCGCTGCGCGGCCATGACTGGGCCGATGGCGGCTGGATGGCTAAACGCGAGGCGCTGCATCGGATCGACCAGCCGATTTCGGTCTACGAAGTGCATCTGGGGTCGTGGAAGCGCGTGCCGGAGGACGGGGGTCGTCCCCTTTCTTATCACGAACACGCGCAGCAGCTTGTCGGCTACGTCAAGGACATGGGCTTCACGCATATCGAGCTGATGCCCGTCTCTGAATTTCCCTTTGACGGGTCGTGGGGGTATCAGCCCGTTGGCCTCTATGCGCCGACGATCCGGCACGGCACTCTCGAAGAATTCCGGGCCTTCGTCGAAGCGTGTCACGCGGCGGAGATCGGGCTGATCCTCGACTGGGTGCCGGGGCATTTCCCTGAAGATCTACATGGGCTGGGTCTGTTTGACGGCACGCCCCTCTACGAACATGCCGACCGGCGCGAGGGGTTCCACCCCGACTGGAACACGCTAGTCTACAATTACGGACGGCGGGAGGTCGCCAACTACCTGATCGCCAACGCGGTCTATTGGTTCCGGGAACATCACGTCGACGGTCTGCGAGTGGATGCCGTGGCGTCGATGCTGTACCGCGATTATTCGCGCAAGGATGGCGAATGGGTGCCGAACGTCCATGGCGGACGCGAAAATCTGGAGGCCATCGCCTTCCTGCAACGCACCAACGAGGCGGTCTATGCCGACACGCCGGGGATCATGACCATCGCCGAGGAATCGACGGCCTTTCCGGGGGTTTCGACTCCCACGGATGCCGGGGGTTTGGGCTTCGGGTTCAAATGGAACATGGGCTGGATGAACGACACCCTGTCCTATATGGCCGAAGACCCGATCAACCGGAAATACCATCACTCGAAGATGACGTTCGGCCTGCACTACGCTTTCTCGGAAAACTTCATCCTGCCGCTCAGCCATGACGAAGTCGTCCATGGCAAAGGCTCGATCCTTGACAAGATGCCGGGGGGCGGCGACGAGAAATTCGCCAACCTGCGCGCCTATTACGGGTTTATGTGGGGCCACCCCGGCAAGAAGTTGCAATTCATGGGCAACGAGATTGCCCAAGGGGCGGAGTGGGACCACGATTCCAGCATCGACTGGCATCTGCTGGATCATCTGGCTCATAGGGGCGTGCAGTCGCTCATCCGCGACCTCAACGCGCTCTATCGTGCGACTCCGGCGCTCTATCAGCAGGATTGCAAGCCCAGCGGGTTCGAATGGATCGAGGAGAACGCCGCTGAGGAATCGCTGTTCGCATGGGTCCGCCATGCGGTGGATGGCTCGCCCCCCGTGCTCGTCGTCTCGAACTTCACGCCGGTAGAACGACGGAATCGCCGTATCGGCGTCCCCACCAGCGGCCACTGGATCGAACGGTTGAATACCGATGCGTCGGAATATGGCGGCGGAGGCCGGGGCAATCTCGGCGGCAAGGACAGTGAGGAAATCGCTGCATCGGGGCGGGCGCACTCCATCCTGATCACACTGCCGCCGCTCTCGACACTGTTTTTCGAACTGAGACGGGACTGAAATCCGCAGAATACATATGACAATGGGGAGGGATACGTCATGAAAAGACAGAACCAGAGGCTCGCGCAGCAAACGATGGCCTTCGTTCTCGCGGGCGGTCGGGGCAGCCGGTTGCAGGAACTGACCGACAAACGCGCGAAACCGGCGGTTTATTTCGGGGGCAAGTGCCGGATCATCGACTTCGCGCTGTCCAATGCCGTTAACTCCGGCATTCGGCGCATCAGTGTAGCGACCCAATACAAGGCGCATAGCCTCATCCGTCACCTACAGCGGGGCTGGAGCTTCTTTCGGGCAGAACGAAACGAGTTCCTCGACATCATCCCGGCGTCGCAGCAGTTGAATGAAACCAACTGGTATATGGGCACGGCAGATGCCGTGAACCAGAATATCGAGATCATCGAGAGCTATGGTCCGAAATTCATTCTCGTGCTAGCCGGGGACCACGTCTACAAGCAAGATTATTCACTGATGATCGAGCACCACGTGGAAAGCGGCGCAGATGTGACCGTTGGCTGCGTCGAGGTGCCCCGCGAAGAGGCATCGGCCTTCGGGGTGATGCATGTGGATGAAAACGACAAGATCATCGACTTTCTCGAAAAGCCCAGCGATCCTCCCCCTATGCCCGGACATCCCGATCAGGCGCTGGCCAGCATGGGCATTTATGTCTTCGATGCGGAATTCTTGTACGATCTGCTCCGCAAGGATGCCGACAATCCTGACTCGAAGCATGATTTCGGTGGCGATCTGATCCCGCACGTCGTCGAGAATGGTACGGCAATCGCCCACCCGTTCAGCCGCTCCTGCGTTCGCAGCGGCATCGAAGAACAAGCCTACTGGCGTGACGTGGGCACGGTCGATGCCTTCTGGCAGGCCAATATCGATCTCACCGATTTCACGCCGGAACTCGATCTCTATGACACGGAATGGCCGATCTGGACGTATTCCGAGCAGACACCGCCCGCGAAGTTCATCCATAACGAGGAGGGTCGACGCGGTTCCGCCGTCTCTTCGATGGTGTCTGGCGGCTGCATCATTTCCGGGTCACAACTCGACCAGTGCCTTCTCTACACGGGCGTCCGCACCCATTCCTACGCCTCACTCAAAGGCGTCATCGCCATGCCCCATGTCGATATCGGTCGCAAGGCGAAGCTGACCAACGTGGTCATCGACCGGGGCGTGAAAATTCCCGAAGGGATGGTCGTCGGGGAAGACCCGGAACTTGATGCAAAGCGGTTCCGGCGGACGGAGGGGGGCGTGTGCCTTATCACCGAGGCGATGATAGAAAAGCTGGGTTGACGCGATGAAGGTTCTCTTCGTCGCGTCCGAGTGTGCGCCCTTCGTCAAGACCGGCGGCCTCGCCGACGTGATCGGCGCTGTCCCGAAAACGCTGTCCGAACTGGGCGTCTCGGTCAGGGTGATTCTGCCTGCCTACCCCGCCCTGCACGGTATTACCGAAGGGGGGAAGGTCGTCCTTGAAATCGACGACCTTCATGGCGGCCCGGCCTCGTTGGTATCGGTGAAGGCCGAAGGATTGGACCTGCTGCTTCTCGACGCGCCGCACCTGTTTGACAGGCCCGGCAATATCTATCTCGATGCTGGTGGAAGCGACTGGGGCGACAATGCCCTGCGGTTCGGCGCCCTCTCGCAGGTTGGCGCGAAGGTCGGGCTGGAAGGGATCGGGCGCTGGAAGCCCGATATCGTCCATGCCCATGACTGGCAGGCCGGTCTGATTCCTGCCCTTCTGCGACAGGCCGGACAGGACGTTCCGGCGAGCGTGCTTACGATCCACAATATCGCGTTCCAGGGCTTGTTTGACGCGGGGCTATGCGTTCCGCTGGGGATTGATCCCCCGATGTTTACCCCCGCCGGTGCGGAGTATTTCGGCAACCTGGGTTTCCTGAAGGCGGGGATCGCTTTCTGCGACCGGATCACCACCGTAAGCCCGACCTATGCGCGGGAGCTGCTGCACCCCGAATTCGGGATGGGGCTGGAAGGCATCCTGCAAGCCCGCCGCACGGTCCTTTCCGGCATCCTCAACGGGATCGACACCGACATCTGGAACCCGCAAACGGACGAGGCCCTGACCGCGACCTATTCGGCGGACTTGCTGGACGGCAAGCGAAAGAACCGCGCGGAACTCGAAAAACGCTTCGACCTCCATGCCGATGTCGACGGCCCGCTCTTTTGTGTCGTCAGCCGCCTGACCAGCCAGAAGGGTCTCGACCTGCTGCTCGACGCCCTGCCGGCCCTCGTGGCGCGCGGCGGGAAGCTGGCCGTGCTTGGCAGCGGCGACAGGGAGATGGAGTCGCGGTTCATCGGGGCGGCCCATATTTATGCCGGATCGGTCGGGGTCATCATCGGCTATGACGAGCCGCTCTCCCACCTGATGCAGGGCGGTTCCGATGCCATCCTGATCCCCTCGCGGTTCGAACCCTGCGGCCTGACCCAGCTTTACGGATTGCGGTACGGCACGGTGCCCGTGGTCGCCCGCACCGGCGGGCTGGCCGATACCGTGATCGATGCGAACGATGCCGCCATGCGCGCCGGGTGCGCGACCGGGGTGCAGTTCGCCCCCGTCACCGCCCCCGCGCTGGAACAGGCCATCGAAAGGACATGCGACTTGTACCGCCAACCTGACATCTGGAACGCCATGGTCCGGCGTGCGATGAGCCATCCCGTAAGCTGGGAGCAGTCGGCCCGCGCCTATCTCGATCTCTACGAGTCGCTTTCACAATGACCGAAACAATACGCTCTGGCAGCCCGAACCGGCTTGGCGCGCATTCCGACGGTGAGGGCACGAATTTCGCCGTCTACTCCTCGAATGCCCAGAGCATTGAGCTGTGCCTGTTCTCCGAAGACGGCACGACCGAGTTGGCGCGCCATGCCTTGCCAGAACGAACCGGGCCGGTATGGCATGGCTACCTCCCCGGCCTGCCAGCAGGCGCGAGCTATGGCTATCGTGCCCATGGCAGCTATGCGCCCGAACAGGGGCACCGGTTCAATCCCAACAAGCTGCTGCTCGACCCCTACACGCGCGAATTTGCCGGAAAATGGACCGATCATCCTGCGACCAAGGGATACGACGACGGATCGACGGGACTGGATCTCTCTTACGATACCCGCGACAGCGCGCCCTATGTGCCGAAATCGGTTGTCCCGGACCCTGCCTTGTTTGCGGATATGGAGTGCGGGCCGCAAAACGGCTGGAGCGAGACGCTGATCTATGAGGCCCATGTGAAGGGGCTGACGCAGCAACATACTGGCGTACCCGACGCCGTCAGGGGCACCTATGACGGCCTCGCATCGGACGCCGTGCTGGATCACCTGCATGAACTCGGGGTCACGGCGATCGAGCTGCTGCCGGTCCATTCCTTCATCGATGACGGGTTCCTGCAGGCGAAGGGATTGCGGAATTACTGGGGCTATAACACCATCGGATTCTTTGCGCCGGAGCCACGATATTTCGGACCGGCGGGCATTGCCGGATTCCGCGACATGGTACGGCGGTTTCACGCCGCCGGGATCGAGGTCATTCTCGATGTCGTCTACAACCACACGGCAGAGGGCGATCACCGGGGGCCGACGCTGTGCTATCGCGGCCTCGACAATGCGTCGTACTATCGCCTGATTTCGGGACAGCCGCGTTATTACGTGAACGACACTGGCTGTGGAAACACGCTGAACGTCTCCAACCCCTTCGTTTTGCGCATGGTCATGGACAGCCTGCGTTTCTGGGTTGAGGCGATGGGGATCGACGGGTTCCGCTTCGATCTGGCCACCACGCTGGCGCGAGAGGATCACGGGTTCGACCGCCATGGCGGCTTTCTCGACAGCCTGCGGCAAGACCCCGTTCTGGCCGGGGTCAAGCTGATCGCGGAACCTTGGGATATCGGCCCCGGCGGATACCGGCTGGGTGAGTTTCCGCCCCCCTTCGCTGAGTGGAATGATGGCTATCGCGATACCGTCCGCCGCTACTGGCGTGGTGACGGACACAGCACACAGGAGTTGAGCGCGCGGCTGCTCGGGTCGGCGGGACAGTTCGACCGCAGAGGGCGGCGGTCGTGGTCGTCGGTGAATCTCCTGACCTCCCATGACGGCTTCACCCTTGCCGATGTTACCCGCTACAACGAGAAGCACAATCAAGCCAATGGCGAGAACGGTGCCGACGGGCACCACGCCAATTTCAGCGATAATGCCGGTATCGAGGGGCCGACCGACGATCCGATCATCCTTGCGCGCCGCGCACGGCGACAGCGTAATATGCTTGCGACCCTTTTCCTGTCGCAGGGCACGCCGATGCTGCTGGCCGGAGACGAGATTTCGAACTCTCAGGACGGCAATAACAACGCTTATTGTCAGGACAATCCGATTGGCTGGATTGACTGGGCGAAAGCCGACGAACCGTTATGCGCGTTCGTTGCCGGGCTTTCCCGGTTCCGCAAGAAACACCACCCGGTCCGGCAAACGCATTTCCTGCACGGTGCTCTGCGGCCGGTCGATGGAACGGCGGATGTCGATTGGCGGGCCTTCGACGGTGGAGCATTGCAATGGCGTGATCCTGGCCTGTCGGATTTCTGCGTCCTGCTGCGCGGTTCCGCCGAGGCGGCAACCCGTGACGGGGATGACGATGCGGTGTTCGTCGTCTTCAACCGCAGTGAAAAGGCGGCGCGCGTTGCGCTGCCCAATACACCGCCCGGAAGTCGCTGGATGCGATCCGTCGATACCGCTGCCGACCTCGCTTTCCCGGATGAGTCGTGTTCGGGAGCAAGGGCCGCTGTGGCGGCCAGTTCGGTCACGGTCTTCACGCTCGATACCGCCGGACCAGCGCCATGAGCGCGCCCAACGATCTCGATGCGCTCGCGGAGGCCTACGGTATCCTGCCGAGTTTCCATGATCTGTCCGGGGCCGTTCAGCCGACCTCCCCTGAGACGAAACAGGCTTTGCTGCGCGCCAATGGGCTGGCGCTCGACAATGACGCGATGATCGCGGAGGCGTTGGCCGATTTCCATGCCACCCGGCACGACCGGGTGCATCCACCCGAAAAGATCGTCCGCAGCGGCGAGGCCTTTGCGCTGCCCCTCTCGCAGGAGACGGAATGGCGGCTGGAGCGCGAGGGTGAACCCGGCATCGCCATGGAGGGCCACGATGGGGCGCAGATCGACATGCCTGCGCTTCCGTCGGGGGTTCACACCTTGACTGTGATGGCGGGTGGCCGGACGGAGAGCATCACAGTTATCGCTTCTCCCGAAGCCTGTCCGTCGGTCGAGGCGGTGGCGGGAAACCCGCGCGTCTGGGGTGTGAATTCCGCGCTTTATGGATTGCGCTCGGCCCGGAATCGGGGTCTCGGCGATTTTGAGGATCTGGCCCGCTCAGCTGAAGCCTTTGCGGCCCATGGAGCCGGTTTTCTGGGCATCAACCCGGTGCACAGTATCGGCTGGAGTGAGCGGGACGCGATCAGCCCTTACTCGCCGTCGCATCGGGGTTTTCTCAACACCTGGCATATTGCGACGGATCGTATTCCCGGCACGCTC
The DNA here is from genome assembly GCA_938034615.1 of uncultured Neomegalonema sp. Classification (GTDB taxonomy): domain Bacteria; phylum Pseudomonadota; class Alphaproteobacteria; order Rhodobacterales; family Rhodobacteraceae; genus JAHDDY01. The sequence continues at coordinate 24,759 of CALHLW010000187.1, forward strand.
GGTCATCGGCCCGACCTCTCCACAGATGAATCGGGATGGATTCAGTATCAGGATTTCGTCCGCGATCACCGGGACACGCTCGAGTCCCTCTACGCGAGTTTCGATCTCGACACGGAGACGGAGTTCTCCGATTTCTGCGATGCGCGCGGCGAACCTCTCGCTCAGTTCGCGCTCTATGAGGTGTTGAGCGAAAGCCACGGCCCGGACTGGCGCACATGGCCTGCGGCTGTTGCGGCACAGGATGCTCCCCCGGAGCGGGTCCGGTTTCATAAATGGCTTCAATGGCTTGCCGATACCCAACTGGCGGGCGCGCAATCCCGCGCGCGACAGGGCGGCATGGGCCTCGGGCTCTATCTCGATCTCGCCGTTGGTGCCCGGCGGGGCGGTGCCGAAAGCTGGTGCGAACGCGACAGCATCGCGCAGGGCGTCTCCCTCGGCGCACCCCCCGATCACCTCAGCCCGGACGGCCAGAACTGGCAACTGGCGGCTTATGCACCGAACAAGCTGGCCCGGCAGAACTATGCCCCCCTGCGCCGGATCATCACCGAAACGATGCGCCATGCGGGCGTTCTGCGGATCGACCATGTGCTGGGCATGAACCGCAGCTACTGGATTCCCGACGATGGCAGCCCCGGTGGGTATATCCGGCAACCGTTCGAGGCGTTGCTGGCCATCGTCGCCATCGAGGCGGAGCGCGCCGGGGCGGTCGTGATCGGCGAGGATCTCGGGTTGGTGCCGGAAGGCTTCCGCGAAGCACTGGGCGCGCGCGGTCTCTACGGCTATTCGGTGCTGCAATACGAGCGCGGCGATCAAGAGGTGTTGCGGCACCCCTACACCCTGCGACCCGACAGCCTGCTGTGCTTCGGCACTCATGACACGCCGACAATGAAGGGGTTCTGGTCTGGTCGGGATATCGACTGGTGGCGCAAACTCGACTGGATCGACGATGCCGGGGCCAAGGCCGCCCATGATCGCCGGGAGCGGGACAGGCAGACTTTGAGCGGTCAGGAGACTCCCAGCTCCTTCGTGGATGTGCGGGATCGCGTGCACCGCGCCATGGCGACGTCACCCGTCGCGATGGTGTCCGTGCAACTCGATGACCTGTGCGACCATGTGGAAGCGCAGAACCTGCCCGGAACCATCAACGAGCATCCCAACTGGCGACGACGCTATGCCGTTGCGGTGGAGCGGTTCGGCAGCGAACTGGACCTCGGTGCTCTTGGCGAAACGATGATGCAGGGCGGCAGGAATACCCCGCCAGACCGGATCGAAAGGAAAGTGATATGACTGTCGAGACCGTTTCCACCAACCCGGTCGAGGGCCAGAAACCCGGCACCTCTGGCCTTCGCAAGAAAACCCGTGTGTTCATGCAACCGGGGTATCTGGAAAACTTCGTGCAGTCGGTGTTCAACGCCATCGGCGGCGCGCGGGGCAAGACCTTTGTGGTCGGTGGCGACGGGCGCTTCTTCAACCGCGAGGCCATTCAGACGATCCTGAAGATGGCGGCGGCCAATGGCGCGAAGCGGGTCATCGTCGGCCAGAACGGCCTGCTGTCTACCCCGGCGGCCTCGCACCTGATCCGACTGAACGAGACCGATGGCGGATTGATCCTCTCGGCCAGCCACAATCCGGGCGGCATCGACGAGGATTTCGGCGTGAAGTTCAATACGCCGAACGGTGGACCCGCACCGGAAGGCGTGACGAACGCGATCTTCGAGCAGACGACGAAGATCGACGAATATGCCATCCTCGATGCGCCGGAGATCGATCTGGCCATCATCGGTGCCCACATGCTCGGCAATCTGGACGTTGATGTCGTCGATCCCGTTTCCGACTACCGCGCTCTCATGGAATCGCTGTTCGATTTCGATGCCATCCGCGCCCTCTTCGCCTCTGGATTCACGATGCGCTTCGACGCGATGCACGCCATCACCGGGCCCTATGCGGCATCGGTGCTGGAGAATGCCCTCGGTGCACCGGAAGGGACGGTTCTGAACGGGGTGCCGCTGGAGGATTTTGGCGGTGGCCACCCGGACCCCAACCCGGTCTGGGCGAAGCCGTTGATGGATACGATGATGTCGGACACTGCCCCCGATTTCGGGGCGGCGTCGGATGGGGACGGCGACCGCAACATGATCGTGGGGCGTGGCCTTTACGTGACGCCTTCGGACAGCCTCGCGGTCCTCGCCGCCAATGCTCATCTCGCGCCGGGTTACACGGACGGATTGGCCGGGGTGGCGCGTTCCATGCCCACCAGCGGTGCAAGCGACCGGGTGGCAGCAAAACTCGGCATTGCCAGCTTCGAGACACCTACGGGATGGAAGTTCTTCGGCAATCTGCTCGACGCCGGGAAAGCGACGATCTGCGGCGAGGAAAGTGCTGGAACCGGGTCGGATCATGTGCGTGAAAAGGATGGGCTCTGGGCAGTTCTGTTGTGGCTGAACATCCTCGCCGCGCGCAAGGATTCAGTTGCGGAGATCATGGTCGATCACTGGGCCACCTATGGCCGCAACTATTATTCGCGCCACGATTACGAGGCTGTGCCGACCGACGCCGCCAACACGCTGATGTCGGACCTGCGCGCCAAACTGTCCGACCTGCCGGGTCAGAGCTTCGCGGAACTGACCGTCGAGGCGGCGGACGAGTTTTCCTATCGCGATCCCGTCGATGATTCCCTCAGCGAGAATCAGGGCTTGCGTATCTGGTACGAGGGCGGGTCACGCGCCGTCCTGCGCCTGTCGGGAACCGGCACCGAAGGCGCGACGCTCAGGGTCTATCTGGAGCAATACGCACCGCAGGGTGCCGATCATTTTCAGGATGCCCAGGTGGCACTGGCCGCCGTGCGCGATGCCACGGCAGAGGTCAGCCGGATGCAGACGCTGCTCGACCGAACAAGCCCGGACGTGGTGACTTGACGACATCAGGGCGTGTCCATCGATTCTTCAATCTCTCAGGGGGAGCAGCAACTTCGTTGGTCAGGTTTGGGATGTATTATGCGCCTGATGTTTCAGGCCTGCAAGATCGTTACTCCGCCGCCACCATCGTCTCCGGCTCGCCGTCGGGGAGGACCGTTTCGCCTGGTTTGACGATGGTAAAGGCGACGGGGGCGCGGCCTACGTTTAGGGTTCCGTCTTTCTGGGTTGCGAGGGTGTAGTAGGAGGTGTCGAGATCGCCTTCCTCGGGGAAATCCTCGCGGTAATGCGCGCCGCGTGAATTTTCGCGAGCGAGCGCGGCCTCGGCGATGACTCCGGAGATATCGCAGAGGGAGCGCAGATTGAGCCAGTCGTGCCATGTGAGATTGAAAGCGCGGGTGGTGTCGTCGACGCCCATCTCCATCAATTCGGCCCCGATCTCGTGCACGCTGGCGATGCCGCGCTCCAGACCGGATTGCGTGCGGATGACGCCAGCATCGTCCCACATCGCTTCCTGAAGGGCGGTGCGGAGATTGTGGCTGTTGCCGGGTTTCTTCGCGAAGGGATGACTGGCACGCTCAATTTCGTTGTCGAGGATCGTTTCGTCCGGGTCGCGGAGCGCGCCGGTAGCTTCCGCGCCCATCACGTCACCTGCGACGCCCCCATAGACGGTGGAATTGGCGACGCCGTTGCCGCCGAGACGGTTCGAGCCATGCGCGCCGCCCGCGTCCTCTCCGGCGACGTAGAGGCCGGGTAGGGCCGTGCGGGTATCCGGGTCCACCACCACCCCGCCCATGTGGTAATGCGCGGTAGGGACCACCTCGACCTTGCCGCCCGCCAGATCGAAACCGCAATCGGCGCAGCGTTTGACCATGCCCTTGAACTTCTGTGCCACATGCTCTGGCCCCAGATGGGCCATAGAGATATAGACGCCGCCCTTGGGTGAGGCGTTGGACTTGCGCATCTCGGCATAGATCGCGCGGCTGACTATATCGCGGGTCGCGCGTTCGCCGCGCTCGTCGTAATCGTACATGAAGCGTTGCTCGGCCCCGTTCAGCAGGTGGCCGCCTGCGCCGCGCAGACCTTCCTCCAGCACGGTGCCGGTCATCTTGGTGTGGTCGCCTGCCAGCAGGCCCGTGGGGTGGAACTGCACCATTTCCATATCGCGCAGGGGCAGGCCCGCGCGCAGGGCCATGGCAAGGCCGTCCATCGTCTTGTCGCCGGAGGGGGTGTGGTATTTGTACATGGTCGGGCCGCCGCCCGTGGCCATCAGCACGGCCTTGGCGCGCACGAAGCGGAAGCCCCCGGTGCGCATATCGATGAAGAGGACGCCGGAGAGGCCGGAGCCGTCCTTGGCCGGGATCAGGCCGATGGCGCGGTGTTCCTGTAGCCGTTCGACGGGACGGGAGAGCACCTGCTCCATCAGGCGGTTGATGATCTCGATGCCCGTCAGGTCGCCCTTGTGGACGGTGCGGTCATAGGTCTGGCCTGCGAAGGCTTTCTGGTGGACCGAGCCGTCGGGATTGCGGTCGAAGAAGCAGCCGACCTCGTTTTCCAGCTCGCGCACCCGCACGACGGCCTGTTCGCAGAGCTTCCAAGCCATATCCTGATCGGGAAGCCATTTGCCGCCCTTGATCGTGTCCATGAAATGCCGCTCGACGCTGTCGCCATGGCCCAGCGCGACGTTGTAGCCGCCCTGCACCATGCGCGTGCAGCCGCACTTGCCGATGAGGCCCTTGACCGCAATCGTCACCTTCGCGTCGGGTGCAGCCTTCTGTGCATGGAGCGCAGCGAACAGCCCCGCCCCGCCGGAGCCAAGGATTAGGATGTCGGTGTCGTGGCGTTCGAGCATGATTACACCGCACTGAGGAAGAAGAGGGTGGAAAGGCAGAAGGATAAGGCAACTGCGCTCGCTGCGTAAGTCTTCTGGCGGGGAGACCACGGCAACCACTCCAATGCCATCAACCGAAGCCCGCCGAACATATGAGCGGCCAGCAGGAAGACGAGGCCGAACTCGGCGATCTTGACCATCGTGTAGTCGGTCCAGCGCAGAAAACCGTCGAGGGCGGCGGCGTCAGTCAGGGCGTAGGACAGCACCCAGAAATGAGCGGGGAGGAAGAGGGCGAGAAGGAGGCCGGAGGCCCGGTGGAGGGCGAAGGCGTACCAGAGGGGGTGGTTGCGGTGGGGTTTCATGCCGTCACCGCGTAGACGGCATGAAGGCCCATGCCGCCTAGAAGGGCGAAGATGCCGAGCGTCAGGATGGCGAGGCTCTTGCCTCCGAGGCCGAATGTCTCGTGGATGATCGCGCGCAGGCCGATGGCGGCGTGGAGGGCGACTGCGACTGCAAATGTGCCGTAGAACAGCGCCCAGAGCAGGCTGCCTTGCGTTCGACCGAGGATTTCGGAGGCACTCAGACCGCCCTGAACGGCATAGATCATCACGGCAATATGGCCGATCACGAGGGGGGCCATGATGAGCGCCGTGAGACGCTGGAGCATGTAGAGGCGCACGCCAATCATCAGATGCGCCCCTTCAATGCCGCCCGAACCGTGGCGCGCTTCAGGCCCGCAATGGAGGCGGTGGGATTCAACTCGTTCGGGCAATGGGCCACGCAGCCCTGCTGCGAATGGCAGTTATGGCAGCCACCCGCGCCCGATACGGCGGTCAACCGGGCATCGAGCGCGCCGTCCTTCACGTCGTTCACGAGGGACCATGCGCGATTGAGGGCGGCGGGGCCGAGGTAATCGGGATTGACAGAGACCACGTCGCAGGCGGCGTAGCAGACGGCGCAGTTGATGCACTCGATGGCGGCGTCGGCTTCACGGCGTTCGGGTGTCTCTGGCAGGATCGGCTCGACGGTATCATCGCGGGATTTCGTCGGAGAGAACGCGCCTCCGGCTGCGGTCCATTTGTCGAAGAAGGGGTCCATGTCGACCGCCAAATCCTTGATGACCGGCAGGTTTCGCAAGGGGGCGATCTCGACTGTGCCGTCTTTGGCGACCTTGCTGACATGGGTGCGGCAGGTCCAGCGCGGCACGCCGTTTACCATCATTGCGCAGGAACCGCACATGCCGACGCGGCAGGCATAGCGATAGGCGAGGGTGGGATCGGCGTTTTGCTGAACCCAGGCGACGAGGTCGAGAACCGTCTGGCTCTCCTGCATCGGCACGTCGAAGGTTTCAAACGATCCAGCCTCGGCTCCGCGCCAGACGGAGACCTTCAGGGACGCATCATCACTCATATCAGAGACCGGAAGAGATCACGGAAACCGCCGATCAATTTGCCCGAGGAGATACGGCATTTACCGCGCTCGCGAATTGCGGTGTTGTCGCCAGGGATCAGTTCCAATGCACGGTCGAAATCGGCGGTCGCGCTGTCGCATTCGTTCAGGCGTTTGAAGCTCTGACCGCGTTTCAGATAGAGTTCATAGCTATCGGGAAAGGATTCCAGCGCCGCTGTATAATCACGGGCGGCGTCGAGATTGTTGCCGAGTTTCATATGTGCATTAGCACGTTTTATGACAGCATAGGACGCGCCGCCGGTCAGCAGTACGCCTTTCTGGTAGTATTGTAGCGCCTCGCTAAAGCGATTGGAGAGCGCATAGGCGTCGCCGGTAAAGATGGCGAGGAGTGACGGATCTGCTCCGTGATTACGCGCCTGTTCGATATTCGCGAGCGCCTGCTCCGGACGGCCTTGTGCAATGGATGCACGAGCGGAGAGGAGGTAGCCCTCTTTTTTCTTCGAGACGCTCCTGACGAGGAGCTGGGACTTGTCGAACGCCTCATCGGGGCGATCAAGGGCAAGGAGAGCGCGGGAGGCTGCGGCGGTTGCCTCCATGTTGTTCGGTTCGATCCGCAGGGCTTTTTCGGCATCGTCGAGCGCTCCGTCGGCGTTACCGGTGGAGAGATAGGCATTCGCCCGCTGGATCAGAGGCTGGATTTCGCTGGGATGCGCTTTCACGGCAGCATCGTAGAAGGCAAGGGCGGCCTCATCCTCGCCTCGGCTGAGGCGAATCCGTCCGATGGCATCGCGAATGCGGGCGTCACCGGGGTCGCGCACTGCGGCTTCGGACAGGTCGTTAAGTGCTTTTTCTATCTCATTCAGGCGGAGCCAGGTGATGCCGCGATTATAGAGGATTTCGGGATCGCCTTGCCGAAGCGCCAGGGCGTTATCAAAATAGCGGATCGCTCCGGGATAATCGCGGGTGATGAAGCGGGCGCGTCCGCGTTGAAACTGGCGTTCGACGGCGATTTCGGACCAGTCCTCGATCGCAGAAAGTTCGACTTCGGCGTCGCGGGGGCGTCCGGCATCGATCAGAGCCGAAGCCAAATGGTAGCGCACGACGCGCTGATAGGCTGGATCACCCCGCGCCACGCGCAACAGGCGATTGAGGATGTTGGCGGCATCCGAATAATTTTCCGCCGCGATCAGGGCCTCGGCATATTGGGCGAGAAAGTCCCGGCTGTTGTCGAGGTAGACTTCCGCTTCGCCGAAATCGGACAGCGCACCTTCGAGATTGCCGCGCAGATACCGCACCCGCGCGCGACGGTGATAGGCGAGGCCGTCGTGTTTGCGATGCGTCAGAGCTTCGGTATAGGCGTCTTCGGCGGCGGGCAGATCCTTCATCGCGTAATAGGTGTCGCCGATACCGCGTATCGCAGGCGATCCGGCACCGAGGCTGCGCGACAGCAGGAAATCGGCACCTGCACTCTTGTACCCCTGCATCATGTAGTAGGTCTCGCCGCGCAGGTAGAGAGCACGGCGATAGAAATCGCGGTTCTTGGTCATCGCGACAGAGGGTTCATCGTTTCCGGCAATCTGCTGTGCGGCGGAGTCGATTTGCTGCAAAGCACGCTCAGGCTGCTTTACGAGCAACAGGATGGTGGCATGGTCGAGTTTGTATTTCGTCTCGACATTGCTGAGACGACTAGTGATGGCGAGGGCTTCATCGAACTTGCCGATACCAGCAAGTGCTCTCGCGCGGCCTGCGCTGGCCTCAAGGTAGCCGGGATCCTGACGCAAAGCTTCGTCGAAATACCCCAAGGCTGCATCGTAGCGCTGGGCACCGAGCGAAGCGACGCCCGATTGGGTGAGCAAATAGGGATCGGTAGATTGGCCTTGCTGCGCACTGACCGGCGACCCAGTCAGACCAACGACCATAGCGATCATACCGAGAACGCGAGCGTTCTTGTTTCTTACGTCTCCAGGAGACGTTTTTGCATCCGCTTCGCCCGTCATCAAACTGTCCGTCCCCGAAACCGTATCTCGTGCCCGAGGGAACACTATCGGTCCCTGAGGTTAGAGTAAACGGATTCTCCGGGCAGGAGAAACGCTTTTGGTGTCGCGGCTTGCGCTTCTTTCTTTACGTCGACTCAGGATGCGATTGCCTCAACCTTGAGAGGACACTCGCGCTCGCCCCAGGCTTCGAAATACTGCAGCGGCTCTTGCAGAGAGCGCGCCCTATCAGTCGGAACATATTCGAAGCGCTTGGAATTCGGGCCGATCGGGCGCCTCTCGAGCATCCCGCTCTCGACCAGACGACGCAGTCGGTCGGCGAGGATATTCCTTGCAACCCCCAGTTCCTGAAGCATTTCCTCAAACCGGGTTACCCCGTTCAGTGCTGACCAAAGGGTCAGCAGCATCCATCCATCACCAATCTCACCCATCGCGCGGGCGAGAGCGTTTGGGTGTGTACGCATATTGCTGCGGATCATGATCCACCCCTTTCGTCAGTTAATCCAAAAAAGTTTCACTAAGCAGATTTTACTCTGCGAACAGTTGTAAACATGCCTACAAGAACACGTTAAGGGAACCCTTAAATTTTTATATTTTTCAATTCGGCACAGTTTTGAGGGGACGATAGTGCAGGGTCTTGCACCAGTTCCGTCGCTGTGTTTGTGTCCGCCGCGATGGCTGCAAAGCCTTGATATGGAGGAATAAGATGGACGTTTTGTTTTCGGTCGAGGCACTGGGGGTATTGGCCAGTCTGATCTTTCTTCAGGCCGTGCTTGGGTTCGACAACTTGCTCTACATTTCGATAGAATCACAACGCGCGCCTGCACACCGTCAGTCTTTCGTTCGCAAGGCGGGGATTGCGATTGCCGTGATCCTTCGGCTGGTGCTCCTCTTCGTGATCATGCGCCTTCTGGCCGGGTTCATCGAACCCCTGTTCGCGATTGCGGACAGCATGGGGGCAGGCGAGGCCATTGAGGCGGCCCATGGCACCGTTGGTGATGCGGCGGCGCTCGGGGCGACCGAGAATAAGGTGACTACCGACACGCCATTGATCTCGCTGCCTTATATCAGCGGTGCGTTCAATCTGAAGGCTATTATCTTCCTGTTCGGGGGTGGCTTCATCATGTACACCGCCGTCAAGGAGATCAATCACCTGCTGGCTATCGATGATCATGCACATGGCACGCAAGCCGGTCAGAAATCGACCTTCGCCACGCTGGCGATCATCGTGTTCATGAACCTGATCTTCAGTTTCGATTCGATTCTGTCGATGTTGCCGCTGACCAACGATCCGAAATACGTGAACGATGATCTGATCTCGCCGCAATTCGTGCTTTTGGCGATTGCGGTGATTACGAGTGGTGCGTTGATGATTCTGCTTGCGGATCGGGTGTCGGATTTCATCAAGAAGAACCGCATGTTCGAGGTGCTGGGCCTCTTTATCCTACTGATCGTAGGTATCATGCTGCTGGCCGAAGGCGGGCACATCGCGCATCTGACGCTGTTCGGCTACCCCATCGAGGCGATGTCGAAATCGACCTTCTACTTCTCGGTCGCCGTGTTGTTCATCGTGGATATCATCCAGTCGCGGTATCAGAAGAAGTTGCAGGCCAAGAAGCAGGCGGAAATCGCCGATCCCGCGACGAACGATCCGCATTTGGTTGCCAAGGTGCATGGGACGCCTCATTCCTGACGGAAGGCTTTGGGCGGCAAGCAGGGGATTTCTGCCGCTTGCCGCCCCTTCGCCGAACCGCTAAACCCGACCCCGACAATCCAAGCCGGGGAAGCCGCCATGCTCGATCTCGCCTATTCCGAACCGACAGCTCCACGCCTGAAGGGCATGACCGGCGAGTGGGAGATGGTCATCGGGCTGGAGGTTCACGCGCAGGTGCGCTCGGAGGCCAAGCTGTTCTCCGGTGGGGCCAACGATTTTGGAGCCGAGCCGAACAGCAATGTCGCGTTGGTCGATGCGGCGATGCCGGGGATGTTGCCGGTTATCAATGAGTATTGCGTCGAACAGGCGGTACGGACGGGGCTGGGGCTGAAGGCGCAAATCCATCTGCGCTCGGTCTTCGATCGCAAGAACTACTTCTATCCCGATCTGCCGCAAGGCTACCAGATCAGCCAGTTCAAAGACCCTATCGTCGGCGAGGGCGAGGTGCTGGTGCATCTGGAACCCGGTGTCGCGCGGCGGGTGCGGATCGAGCGTATCCATCTCGAACAGGATGCAGGGAAATCCATCCATGACATGGACCCGGAAATGTCCTTCGTGGATCTCAATCGCACCGGCGTGGCTCTGATGGAGATTGTCTCGCGGCCCGACATAAGGGGGCCTGAAGAGGCGGCGGAATATGTGCGGAAACTGCGTCAGATCATGCGGTATCTCGGAACGTGTGACGGAGAGATGCAGGAGGGGAGCCTGCGCGCGGATGTGAACGTCTCGGTCTGTCGCCCCGGTGACTACGAGAAATACTTCGAGACGCAGGATTTCTCGCATCTCGGCACACGCTGCGAGATCAAGAACATGAACTCGATGCGCTTCATCCAGCAGGCCATCGAATACGAAGCGCGTCGCCAGATCGAGATCATCGAGGATGGCGGCACCATCGATCAGGAAACGCGGCTGTTCGACCCCAAGAAGGGCGAGACCCGCACCATGCGCTCAAAGGAAGAGGCGCATGATTACCGGTATTTCCCGTGCCCCGACCTGCTGCCGCTGGAGATCGAACAGGGGTGGGTGGATGATATCGCGGGGGCTTTGCCCGAACTGCCCGACGAGAAGCGCGCGCGGTTCATGGGCGACTATGGGGTGACGGAATACGATGCTGCCGTGCTGTCGGCGGCGCGGGAGGATGCGGATTTCTTTGAGGCTGTGGCCAAGGGCCGCGACGGGAAGACGTCGGCGAACTGGGTGGTGAACGAGCTGTTCGGGCGGTTGAACAAGGACGGGCTGGGGGTGGGCGACAGCCCGGTTTCGGCGGATCAGCTTGGCGGGGTCATCGACCTGATCGCTTCGGGGGACATCTCTGGCAAGATCGCGAAAGACCTGTTCGAGATCGTGTGGTCGGAGGGTGGCGACCCGGCGGAGATCGTGGAATCGCGCGGGATGCGTCAGGTGACGGATACCGGAGCCATCGATGCGGCAGTCGACGAGATCATCGCCGCCAACCCCGAGAAAGTCGCCCAGGCGCAGGAAAAACCGTCCATGGCAGGCTGGTTCGTGGGCCAGGTGATGAAGGCCACGGGCGGCAAGGCCAATCCGCAGGCCGTGCAGGCGGCGGTGAAGGCGAAGCTGGGGCTCGGTTAACCTCTCCCTTGGGAGAGGTCGGAAGCCGCAACGCGGCTTTCGGGCTGTGCCCGCAGGGTGAGGGTATTCTTACCGCCGCAACACCAGCAGCAGATAACACCCGAACACCGCCCAATCCTTCATATCCTTCGGCAAGCCCAGACATCCCGCGAGCGTGGCGGCAGCGAGCAGGCCATAGGCGGCACGATGGCCGGTCAGGGCCACGAGAACGATCAACAGCATCTTGGTCATGGTTCAACTTTCCGTATAGGTTGAACCGAAGCGCTCCGGCGTCCCGGTCGGGACCGGGGAAACATGCTTGGCGGGGGCGAGAAACGCAGTACGGGCAAGGTTGCCCGCGCCGGTTGGGCGGAAGTGGCGACGGAGTTGGGGAAAGTTGGCGGAAGACAGTTTCGGCGCGGCCTTCGGGCGACTGGTAAAGCGAAAGCGGGCCGAACTCCGGCTCACGCAAGGCCAATTGGCCGAATCGGTCTGGCCGAACGACGAGAATGCCGCCGAAAAACGAAAACCCGATATTTCCAAACTAGAAACCGGCAAGATCGCCAACCCCCACACCACAACCGTCCAGCGCATTGCCGACGTTCTTGATGTTTCACCGCAGGAGATCGACGCCCTGCACCGACAGGCGCAGATGACCCCGGCGGAACAGCTCGACGCCGTGCCGACCCTCAGTCGCAACCAGCTCGAACTTCTCGCCACCCGCTTCGAGATCGAGCGCGCCTTCGAGATGAGCGACCCGAAGCTGCGCCAACTCCTCAAAGGCAAGGCCGAGGAATACCGAACATATCGAGCGCAGTTCGATAACATCGAAAACTACCGAGCCAAGATGGAAAGCCTCGACGACCGCCTCCCCGCAATCCACAATCTGAAAGGGGCCGCGCAGGAGGCGGCGGGACGGCTCGATTTCGAGGAGGTCGAAACCCTCCTCTCCCGCGTGGACGAGGTCGAAACCGAGATCGCCGCCGAAACCAAGGAAACCCGCGCCCGCAACGCCCTGCTGCGCGGGCGGGTGGAACAGGCTTATACTCTCCTCACCGCCGCTGCGGATAGTTTTGCGAGTGTCGATCCGTTGGAAGTGGCAAGGCGGAAAGGCCGCTATGCGGAGCAACTTTACCATCACGGCCTGCGCTATGGTGGCACAGGCCTCGGACGAGCGGCAGATATGTGCCGAGCCGCATCGGGAATATTCACCGAGGCCGATCATCCGGTGCAATGGGCGACGGCGATGCAGAACCTCGCCCTTGCCCTTCGGGAGCAAGGCACGCGCACGGGCGGGGCCGAGGGGGCGGCGCTGCTAGCGGAGGCGGTGGAAAGCTACCGCGCGGCGCTGCGGGTCTTCACCGAGGCCGATCATCCGGTGCAACGGGCGATGACGATGCAGAACCTCGCAGTTGCTCTTCAGGAGCAAGGCACGCGCACGGGCGGGACCGAGGGGGCGGCGCTGCTGGGGGAGGCGGTGGAGAGCTATCGCGCGGCGCTGCGAGTGCTGACCGAGGCCGATCATCCGGTGGACTGGGCGATGACGATGCAGAACCTCGCCATTGCCCTTGAGATGCAAGGCACGCGAACGGGCGGGGCCGAGGGGGCGGCGCTGCTGGCGGAGGCGGTGGAAAGCTATCGCGCGGCGCTGCGGGTGCGGACCGAGGCCGATCATCCGGTGCAGTGGGGGATGACGATGCAGAACCTCGCTGGTGCCCTCCATACGCAGGGGACGCGCACGGGCGGGGCGGCGGGCGCGGCGCTGTTGGGGGAGGCGGTGGAGAGCTACCGTGCGGCGCTGCGGGTCAGTACCGAGGCCGATCACCCGGTGGACTGGGCGACGACGCGGTACAACATGGCATTGCTCGAAGAGTCCCGCGCCGATCACGACACCCGCACCGATCCGCGCCCGCATCTGGAGGCGGGGCTGGCGCATGTGATGGCGGCGCTGACCGTCTACGATCCCGAGCACATGCCCTACGATCACGGCACGGCCACCACATCACGCGCCCATCTCGCCGCGCGCCTTGCCGCTTTGCCGCCCGCGTGAGTGGGTCGCTGGTCCTCGCGGGGGGCACGCCCGACCTTATCGCCATCGACGGGGGGCGGATCGGGGCGGAGGCGGCAGGGCGCGTCATCGACGCCAGCGGCTTCCTCATCCTGCCCGGTATGGTGGACTTGCATGGGGATGCGTTCGAGCGGCATCTGGCGCCGCGTCGGGGCGCGTTGCGCAGTCGTGGCGATGGCTTGCGCGCGGCGGAGCAGGAATTGGCCACAAACGGGATCACGACAGCTTATCTGCCGCAGTTCTGGAGTTGGCAGGGCGGGATGCGCGGGCCGGATTTCGCGCGGCGGCTGTGTGCGGGCCTTGCCGGATATGACGGATTTCTCGATATGCGGGTGCAGTTGCGGCTGGACATCGCCTGTCATGCGGATGTCGATGCGGTGCGCGCGCTGATCGTCGAGCATGAGATCGATTACGTCGTTCTGAACGATCATTTGCCGCATGATGCGCTCGCCGTCGGGAAACGTCCTCCGCGCCTCGATGGGCAGGCGTTCCGGGCGGGGCGGTCTGCGGCGGATCATCTGGCGCTGATGCAGCGGTTGCACGAGGGGATGCCGGGAGCGCGCGAGCGGGTGGCTGATATGCTGCGCAGCTTGAACGGGGTGCGGGTCGGCAGTCATGACGATATGACACCCGAAGCGCGCGCGGGCAATCGCCGCTCGGGCGCAGGGATTGCGGAATTTCCGACGACGGAGGAGACGGTGCGGGCGGCGCGAGAGGCGGGGGATTCCATCGTGCTCGGTGCGCCGAATGTCGTGCGGGGCGGGTCGCATGACCGGGGCGTCTCGGCGCGGGAGATGGTGGCGGCAGGGCTGTGCGATGCGCTGGCGTCGGATTATCACTATCCGTCGCTGCACCATGCGGCATTAGCGCTGGAGAGCGAGGGGCTTTCGCTGGCAGAGGCCTGGGCGCTGGTATCGGAGGCTCCTGCGGCGATGCTGGGTATGGCGGATCGGGGGGTGATCGCGCCGGGTAAGCGGGCCGATCTCGTGGTGATGGACGAAGCGACGCGCCGCATCGTGGGGACGATGGCGAAAGGGCGGTTCGTTTATGTCACGGAACCGCTCGCGTCGCGCCTGCTCGCTGCATGAGGATCAGATCGTTGCGGCGATCTCGATGGTTTCGTCGCCGACCATGACTTGAATCGAAGAGTTCAGGCTCTTGGCGAGTTCGTGGGTGAAAAGAACATTCGCCTCGCGTGGTTCGACCGTGTCGAGGTCGGCCCCATCGCGCAGAATCGTGACGGCCTGTTGCGGTAGCCGAGATTTCGGGCCTTCCGCCGAGATCATCAGATTCGTCGCTCCAGCCTTCTGCACCCCGACGCGCAACATGCCGCCACGGGGCAGGGCTTCGAAGCCGATCAGGATCATGTTGAGCAATAGCTTGACGACCGGCTTGTCGAGGCTCTGCACACCAACCTGCCAGTCGAGCTCGGTTTGACCATTGCCCACCAGCCCAAGTGACAGCGATTTGGCCTCGTCCAGAGACACCATCTCAGACACGCTTCCCGCCATACCGAAAGATCGACGCATGAACTGGAGCTTCGCCGAGGCGCTGGCCGCAGAATTGCGAATCAGGCCCATGGCTTGTTCGCTCATCTCGGGATCGGATTCGTCCGCGAGGATTTCCAACCCATTGTTGATCGCACCGACCGGACTTATGAGGTCATGGCAGATACGGGAACTGAGCAAGGATGCAAAGGTCAGGTCGGTCATAATCATCCGCCGCATTCACGTATTTTTAAACAGTGTACACACAAACGAGATAAATATGAACGAATTGTTAACGGTCGGCGTGTTGGTTCGCCATCCTCAATATCCCGATTGGGGAATGGGGCAGGTTCAGTCGGTCATCGGGGACCGGATCACGGTGAATTTCGAGAATACCGGCAAGCAGGTCATCGATGGGACGCAGGTGGTGCTGGATCTTGAGGCGTTTTGAAAGCGCGCAGCATCTCTCGCTTTCTGCCATAGCCGGGGAGGCGTTCGAGGGTGAAGCCGGCAGCTTCCAATCCTCGGCGGACGGCCCCCGCGACGCTATAGGTCGCGGCGATGGCATCGGGGGTGGAGGCGCGTCCGATAGCAGCCAGAAGCGCCGGTTCCCACATCTGCGGGTTTCGTGAGGGGGCGAAGCCGTCAAGATACCACGCATCGGCCTTGCTGTTCCATGCCGGGACGGTCTCGCGGGCATCGCCAGTGACGAGTGTTAACCGGGCAGGGCCAATCTCGATGGCGCCGCCTTCGGGTCGCCATGCCGCGACGAGCGCCGCGCGCTGGGCGTCGAGTTCGGGCCAGACGGCGAGGGCACGGTCGATCTCATCCGCTTGCATCGGATAGAGTTCGAAGGCTGTGTAATCGAGGCGCAGGTCTGGCGACGCATGGTGTTGCCAGAATGCCAGTGTCGCGCAGAAATTGAGGCCAGTGCCGAAGCCAAGTTCGGCGACGGTGGATCGGCTTGTCTCGATCATGGCGGCGACGCGGCATCCCTCGATGAAGACGTGCCGGGTTTCTTCCAGCCCGTTCTCGCGGGAATAGAAGGGGTCGTCGAACTGGCCCGAGACCGGAACGCCGTTTTCCCATCTGAGACCGTGTTGCGGGCCTTGTGCATCGGGCGCGGTCATGATCGAAACCGGGGGATGGAAGATGTTCTCGTCATCGGGGCCGGTATATTCGGTCTGACGCTTGCGCGAAAGCTGCAACGTGCCGGGCGGCGGGTCGTCGTGGCCGAAGCGCGCAGCGTGGGGGCCGGGGCGAGCGCGACACCGCTCGGAGTGCTGGCACCCCATGCGCCGGATAACTGGAACCCGAAGAAGGAAGCGCAGTTTCAGGCTTTGGCCTCGTTGCCGGATTATCTGGCCGAGCTGGAAGACGAGACCGGGATGGCGACGGGGTATGCGCGCTGTGGGCGGTTGATTCCGTTGGCGACGGAGAATCAGCGGGCAGTCTGGGAGCGGCGGATCGTGGATGCGGTCGAAAACTGGCGTGGGAAGGCGGTGTTGGAACGGGTGGAGCGGCCTGATCCGACGTGGTTGGCGGCGGAGGCGGCTCCGTTTGGGGCAATGTTTTGCGGGTTATCGGCAAAGATCGATGCGCGGGGGTATCTGGCGGCGCTTGCCGCGTCGGTGGGTGATGTGGTGCGCGTCGGGATGGTGTTGGAGAGATTAGAGGATCGACGGGCGATCTTTGCCGGGGGCGAGCGGATCGAGGCAGAGCGCATCATTCTGGCAACGGGGGCGGATGCGTTCCGGCATTTGCCGCTCGCGGAGTCAGGGGAACCGGCGGGGCGGGGGGAGAAGGGGCAGGCGGCGGTATTGGAGATCGAGGGCGATACGGGTGGGCGACCGATCATCTTTCACGATGGCACTTATGTCGTGCCGCGAGGGGCGCAGAGTGTGGCGGTCGGGGCGACATCGGAGCGATATTTCGAGCGCGCCGATGCGACGGATGCGCAACTCGATGAGAAGATTTCGTGGGCGACGGCGCTGTGTCCTGCGCTGTTTGGCGCGCGGGTGGTCGAGCGATGGGCGGCGGCGCGGCCTCGGGCGGCAGATCGGGGATTGATGGTCGGACCGCACCTGGTTTTGAACGGTGTCTCTCTGGCGACGGGCGGGTTCAAGACGGGGTTGGCGATGGCACATACGCTCGGTGTGGAGGATTTGGAATGAGTGCCGGGGTTTTCGATCATCCACTTTATGGCGGGGTCTTCGGCGACGCGGAGATTGGGGCAGTCTTTTCGGTTGATGCCGAACTGGCGGCGATGATCTGTGTGGAGATTGCGCTTGCGCGGGTCCAAGGGCGGCTGGGGATCATTCCGGTGACGGCGGTGGAGGCCATCGAGTCGCTGACTGATTTCACACCCGACCCTGCCGCACTTGTGGATGGAACGCACGCGAGCGGGGTGGTCGTACCACCGCTGGTTAAGGCCATGCGGGAGGCGGTGGGTGCGCCCCATGGTGGTTACGTGCATTGGGGAGCGACGACGCAAGATATCTTGGATACAGGGCTGATTCTGCGTTTGCGAGAGGCGCTCGGGATCATTGAGGCGCGGTTGTCGACCCTGATTGACGCGCTCGCCGATGCGGCGGAGCGGTATGCAAGCCTGCCGATGGCAGCGCGGACGCGGTCGCAGGTGGCGACGCCGACGACGCTCGGGCTTCGCATTGCGGGGTGGCTCGCGCCGCTATTGCGATGCCGGGATCGGTTGGCGGATTTGCGGCCCCGGTTGCTGGCCGTGCAGCTTGGAGGAGCTTCGGGGACGCTTGGGGTTTTCGGAGAGCAAGGGATTGCGGTGATGGAAGGGATGGCGACGGAACTGGACCTCACCGTGCCGCTGAAGCCGTGGCATTCAGAGCGGGATGGTCTGACCGATCTGGCGCATTGGTTGACGCTCGTGACCGGGACGCTGGGCAAGATGGCGGGCGATCTGATTCTGACGGGGCGGTCCGAGAGCGGCGAGTTGCGGGCGGGCGAAGGGGGCGGGTCGTCTACGATGCCGCAGAAGGCCAATCCGGTGGCGGCGGAAGCGATGGTGTCGCTTGCGCGGTATAATGCGGGTCAGATCGGTCTGGCCCATCAGGCGATGCTCCATGCGGAGGAGCGCGATAGTGCGGCTTGGGCCTTGGAATGGATGGCGTTGCCGTCGATGGTCGTAGCGACGGGGGCGGCGCTGTCCAATGCGGAAAGGCTGGCGCGCTCGCTTCAACCCGATGAGGCGCGGATGCGGGCCATGATGGGGGACGCGATCTTTGCGGAGGCGGCTGCGTTTGCGCTGGCGGAGTACATGCCGCTCGGCGATGCACAGGCGTTGGTAAAGAGGGCAGTGCAGCAGGGCGGGGCGCCGCTCGACCAACTCGAATCGCTCACGGATGCGCCGATGGATTTCGATGCGCTTCGTAATCCGGTCAATGCGCTGGGCAGTGCGGAGGCATTGGTCGCGCGTGTCGTAGCGGAGGCGCGCCGACAACCACAATCATTGTCATCTATGCCTTGATTGATTTATAATGGCACAGTTTCTCAAGGCTACGGAGGCATCGTGCCGATTGAACTGCATACGGATGTCGTGATGGCGGGTTATCTGGCCCTGTGCATCCTGCTGGCCGTCATCGTCCACTCCTTCCGGATTTTCGACCGGCGGGCGCTTGCGGCGGAACTCGATGATGATTTGCAACCGCTCTCGTTCTTCGAACGACCCGACAGAGGCTTGCTGATCCTGCTGTTCGGCGTAGTTGCTTTGGCGACATCTGCATATCTAGGCTGGCGGCTTCCGGCGGAGATACAGCGATTCATGGCGGATAGCGAGGTGCTGGCTCTCGGTTCGGATATCGCCAGCGGGCCGCTGGCGCGGGCGGCGCAGGTGGTGGGGGCGTGCAGCTTTCTGCTGATCGCGCTGCGCCTGATGCGGCTGTCGCTGATCTTCACCTTCGCGATCACGATGATGGCATTAGCCGTTGCGGCCTACACGTACGTCTTCGGGTAGGGGGGCGGGCAGGTCGAAGGTGAGTTCCTCGCGCAGGGCTTCGTCGCCCTTCGTGAAAAAGCTGATCCGGGCGCGGTATTCGCCCGGTGGCCAGTATGTGAGGCCCATATCCGAGGGTTCGACGCCGATATTGGCGAGGTAGACGGTCTCGTCTTCGGTGATCTCGAATAATTCGCTGGCAAAGGGGCGGCCGTCGGGGCCGAAAGCCATGAGCCGCGCCGAGTCGCCCGCGCGCACGCCGAGCAGATGCAGCCAGATATAGACGGGGGCAGTCGCGCCTTCGGGCGCAGTCAAAATCGCGTGGTCCTGCTTCACGATTTCGAGCGATGGAAAGACCTTGGTGACGCCGAATCCGAAGAGGGCAGTGGGCGTATAGGTCAGGCCGGTCGATGCGCTCCAGAGCGGCTGCGCCGAGGCGGCGTCGCATCCAGTCGGGCTGACGCCCGTGAAAGGGTTCACGACGGCTGCGAAGCGGCGAATCGCGTAGTGCAGATGCGGGAAATCGGTGCCGCCGGAGGAGCCAACCTCGCCGAGCGGATCACCCGTGGCGACGCTCTGGCCGCGTGAGACCCGGACGCTGCCTTGGGCGAGGTGGCAGTATTGGGAGACCCAACCTGCGCCGTGATCGATCATCACAGCATTGCCGCATCCGAACGGATCGTCTTGCGCGCCCGAGAATCGATGGTCGGGCTGGTCGTTGATGGTGCTTACGACGACACCGGGCGCCGTGGCCAGAGCGTTGTAACCCTTGTCGATCTCGGCCCGGTTTCGCAGGCGAAAATCTGTGCCCTGGTGATTATCGTAGGCGAGCGGACCACATTCGAAATCCTTCGCGCCAATGCCCGGCTCCGCATCAACATAGTTCTGGATCATGCAGGTCTTGCCGATCTCGCAATCGAGTGGCATCCCGAGTTCAATAGCACTGGCGGGAAGGGCGAAAGCGGCCACGCTCAACGCAGCCGCTGTCAGGATCGTTCGCATCGCAGGTTCTCCGTTCGAGATCGGTGAGACCCGTTGTCGAAAACTACGGTTAGCTTGCCGTTAACAAGGGCGTTTTCTTTCCGCCAATGCGCGGAGGATCGGGGGGCAGGATTTGAAGATCGAGCTTGCCCTTCTTGATCCCGACGCGCACGACGCCGCCTTTGGACAGTTTGCCGAACAGCAACTCTTCGGCCAGCGGCTTCTTGATGTGCTGCTGGATCACGCGGGAAAGCGGGCGAGCACCCATCTTCTCGTCGTAGCCTTTCTTGGCGAGCCATGACGCTGCCGCCGGGGTCAGTTCGAAGCTGACATTGCGGTCGGAAAGCTGACCCTCGAGTTGAAGGACGAACTTCTCGACCACCTTCACCACGATCTCGGGCGAGAGTGGGGCGAAGGCGATGGTCGCGTCGAGCCGGTTGCGGAATTCGGGCGTGAACAGCTTTTCTACCGCTTCCTCGTCTTCCCCCTCGCGCCGGTCGCGACCGAAACCGATGGGCGCGCGCGAGGCATCGGCGGCCCCGGCATTCGAGGTCATTATGAGGATGACGTTGCGGAAATCGGTCTTCTTGCCGCTGTGATCGGTCAGCTTGCCGTGGTCCATCACCTGAAGGAGAATGTTGAACACGTCCGGGTGGGCCTTTTCGATCTCATCGAGCAGCAGCACGCAATGCGGATGCTGGTCGACGCCATCGGTCAGGAGACCGCCCTGATCGAAACCGACATAGCCGGGAGGCGCACCGATCAGGCGGCTGACCGAGTGTTTCTCCATGTATTCCGACATATCGAAGCGCAGCATTTCGACGCCGAGGGTATCGGCAAGCTGGTTTGCCACCTCGGTCTTGCCGACGCCGGTGGGGCCGGTGAAGACGTAGCAACCGATGGGCTTCTCCGGCTCGCGCAGGCCCGCACGGGCCAGTTTGATCGCACCGGAGAGTGCCTCGATGGCGGCATCCTGCCCGAAGACGACGCGCTTGAGGGCGGTTTCGAGATCGCGCAGGACTTCCTGATCGTCGCGTGACACGGATTTGGCCGGTATGCGGGCGATCTTGGCGACGACGGCTTCGATTTCCTTGGCGGTCATGGTCTTGCGGCGTTTCGACTCAGGCACGAGCATCTGGGCCGCACCAACCTCGTCGATCACGTCGATGGCTTTGTCGGGGAGCTTGCGGTCATGGATGTAGCGTGCCGACAACTCGACCGCCGATTTGATCGCGTCAGACGTGTATTTCACGCCATGATGTTCCTCGAAATAGGGCTTGATGCCCTTGAGGATCTTGATCGCGTCTTCGACCGAGGGTTCCGTCACATCGATTTTCTGGAAGCGCCGCGAGAGGGCGCGGTCCTTCTCGAAATGCTGGCGATATTCCTTGTAGGTCGTCGAACCCATGCAGCGCAGCTTGCCCGACTGAAGGGCGGGTTTCAGGAGGTTTGAGGCATCCATGGCCCCGCCCGACGTGGCACCCGCACCGATGACGGTATGAATCTCGTCGATGAAGAGAATCGCGTCCTCATGTTCTTCGAGTTCGTTGATGACGGCCTTCAGCCGTTCCTCGAAATCGCCGCGATAGCGGGTTCCAGCCAACAGCGCGCCCATATCGAGCGAGAAGATGGTCGATCCGAGCAGGACTTCGGGAGTCTCGCCCTCGGTGATCTTGCGAGCCAGACCTTCGGCAATGGCCGTCTTGCCGACGCCGGGATCGCCGACCAGAAGCGGGTTATTCTTGCGACGGCGACAGAGAACCTGAATGCAACGATCAACCTCATGCGAGCGCCCGATCAGGGGATCGACATCGCCCTCTTCGGCCTTTTCGTTGAGATTGACACAGAACTTGTCGAGGGCGCTTTCGGATTTTCCGGCACCTTCGCTGGCTACAGTGTTCTCATCATCCGCGATGCTCTCGTCGGCATCGGAGCCGAGAACGGGACGCGACTCGTTCATGGCCGGATCTTTCGCGACACCATGGGCGATGAAATTCTTGGCGTCGTAGCGGCTCATGTCCTGTTCTTGCAGAAAGTAGACGGCATAGCTCTCCCGCTCGTGGAAGATCGCAACAAGGATATTCGCCCCCGTCACCTCCGAGCGACCGGAAGATTGCACATGGGCTGCCGCGCGCTGGATGACGCGATGGAAGCCGGTCGTTGGCGTGGCTTCGGTACCCTCGGCATCAGAGACGAGATTCGTAAGCTGCTCGTCCACATAGGCGGTCAGCGCGCCGCGCAGCTCCTCCAGATCGACGCCACAGGCGCGCATCACCTGCGCGGCGTCGGGTTCATCGACAAGCGCGAGGAGGAGATGCTCGAGCGTTGCGAGTTCGTGTTTTCGTTCGTTGGCCCCCGCAAGTGCGCGGTGGAGGGCCTCTTCGAGTGATTTCGTGAATGATGGCACGGCCACTCTCCTCTTGTCGTGACAGAAACCGGACGGTTCCTGTGGCGCGATGGACCCATGGTCCACTGTCAGCCTTTCCCAAGTATCAACACGACATCCACGCTTCGTCACGCGGTTTTCGCCATGCCCCCGAATTTAAAGCCTTCGGTCTTTGGCTGAAACTTAAACACATTGAGGTCGAATTGAATCGGAGTTCTCATCAAGACGTATGTGAATTCCGATGCTTGTCGTTTCAATCTGACCTCAATGTGCGTCAATCCTTCTCCATGCGACACTGGAGCGGATGCTCGTTGCGTCGGGCGATCTCCATGACGGCGGAGACTTTGGTTTCCGCGATCTCAAAGGTGAAGACTCCCACGACCGCCGCACCCTTCATGTGGACGGTCAGCATGATCTCGAAGGCTTTTTCGTGGTTGAGATGGAAGACCCGCTCTAGGACATGAACGACGAATTCCATCGGGGTGAAGTCATCGTTTAGGATGATGACCTTGTACATTGAGGGCCGCTTGGCCTTCGTGCGCGTCTGCGGTCTGGTGATGACGGATGTGTCCCGATCATCGTCCTGCGCCATCGACCTAAGAGGGACGGCCCGAGGGCCGAAGGGGTCTCGGGGGGAGGACAGGGTCGGGACTCGATCCATGGGCGTCAATTCCGTAGTTACCTTTGTCCCTGCAATATAGACCCCTGACCGTCAGTGTGAAGGACCGAGACGATGGAACACGGTCCAATGCGGATTAAAAAAGCTCTCGACAGCGTCAATCGGCATCTACCATGCATGGTGTTGGTTGTGTTATGCACAGGATAATTAAAAACGCGACCAGATACGGAACGGATGGGCAAGGGTGACGATGAGAATGGTGTCTCGAATGACGCGCCTGTTTTGGGTGCTGTGTCTGGTCTTGCCGGCGCTCGCATTTCACGCGACCGATGCCGCTGCAAATTCGAAATATGCGTCCATCGTGATCGATGCCAATACGGGGCAGGTTCTGCGTCAACGAAATGCGGATAAGCGCCTCTATCCAGCGTCACTGACCAAGATGATGACTCTCTACATGGCCTTCGACGCCATCGAAAGGGGGCGTTTCACACTCGACTCTCCGCTCACGGTATCGCGAGTTGCCTCAAACGAGCCAGCTTCCAAGCTGGGCTTGCGTCGGGGTAGCACGATCTTGATGCGCGATGCGCTTCAGGCCTGTGCGACGAAATCGGCGAATGATGCGGCAACCGTGCTGGCCGAAGCCCTCGGTGGGTCGAAGGCACAGTTCGCCAAGATGATGACGCGCAAGGCCCGGCAACTCGGAATGCGACACACGACGTTCAGGAACCCGCATGGCCTGACGGCACGGGGTCAAAAATCGACGGCGCGCGACATGGCGATTCTCGGGCGTCGGCTGTTTTCGGATTTCCCCGAACATTACGGCATGTTCGAGCGCAAACGCTTTAAATATGGTGGACGCAATTACCGCGCGACGAACAAATTGCTCGGCAAGTACAGGGGTGCGGACGGGATAAAGACCGGGTATACGCGCGCGTCCGGCTATAATTTGGTGGCATCCGCCGAGCGCGATGGGCGCCGGGTGATTGGGGTAATCTATGGCGGCAAGAGCAGCGCGAGCCGCAATCGGCACATGCGTCAGATCCTCGATGAAGGTTTCACGAAACTGCCGAAGCGACCGGCGATTCCGACTTGGGAAGGTTTCAGCGAGACACCGATCCCCCGTGCGAAGCCGCTGCGGGACAATGGATTCGTATCGGAACCTGTGGTCGTTGCTGCCGCTGCACCGGTCGAAGCACCGGCAGCAATTTCCGCGATGCGGACTGACAGCGATCCATGGGTTGTGGCAAATGGTCTGTTGGCGCTTCAGCGGATGATCGTGCCGCAAGCCGAAGCCGCGCCTGCGCCGATGGGCGACTGGGCCGTGCAGATCGGGGCCTATCGCAATTTGCGTCAGGCCGAAGACATCCTGGAAAAGGCGAAGGCCTTGCAGTCCCCGCAGCTTTCCCGAGCCGCACCTGTGGTCAATCGCCGCAATGCAGGTGGGCGACCGATCTACCGCGCGCGGTTCCTGGGACTTGCGAAGGGGCAGGCGGAGAATGCGTGTCGCTCGCTGTCGCGCCGGGGGATTGCCTGCTTTGCAGTTAAAGGCAGCAGCTAGATTTATGGCTGGCTAACTACAGGCGCGTTGACCGGAGGCGTCACGACGCCGAATCTGCTTTTAAACATCCTTCAGGACGGGACTGCGTTTTCTCAGGGAGAGGACGAGTCTGTCACGAACTTGTGAGTTCGGGGATCTGCAATGTCGCGATCATCTCGCGCATTTCCTGACGCGCGGCGACGTGGGACATATCCATCTTCGCGCCGGATTCGCGCAAGTCGAGCAGGGTCAGGCCCGAAAGGAACAGTTCACGAAAGATCGGGCGTTCGCTCAATCCCTGTGACACGCGAAAGCCGATGCGGCGGGAGAGTTGCTGAAGCATCTCACCAACCCGGCGCTTGTTGCGCGTGTCTTCGAGGGGCGTGCGGTTGCGCACGACGACCCAGTCGAGATTTCCCATACCGACCTGTGCGCGCAGCTTGCGGGCCTCCCAGACCATCTCGGAATAGATCGACGGACCGCTGATCGTCAGAGTCGAGGGATCGACCCGTGCGAGCAGGTCGAAATCCACAAAGCTGTCATTGATGGGGGTCACGAGTGTGTCGGCGGAGCTGTGGCCGAGGCGCGAGAGGTTGGAATAAGCACCGGGGCAATCGATCAGGATCGCGTCGCAATCGCGGCTGAGATCGGCAATGGCGGCATCGAAACGCTCGCCCTCGATCCGCCATGCGGTTTCGCGGTCGGGATCGTTGCTCAATTCGATCTTGACGGTGCGGGGCAGCACGAGCTTCACGCCCTTGCGTTCACACCAGCCTTGGCGGTTGTCGATGTAGCGAAAGAGACTCTGCTGGCGCAGATCGAGGTCGATGGCCCCCACCCGCATTCCGCGCCGCGCGAGAGCGACGAAGACATGCATGGCCGTCGTGGATTTTCCCGAGCCGCCCTTTTCGTTGCCGAAGACGATGATATGGGGCTTGCCGGGGCGCATGATGGGGCTGGGTAACTCGGCTTCTTAGAAGCCGAAGCCCTTGAACTTTTCCTTGAACCGGGAAACGCGACCGCCGGTGTCGAGCAGGCGCTGCGTGCCGCCCGTCCATGCCGGGTGCGTCGTCGGATCGACGTCAAGTGCCAGCTCGTCGCCCTCGGCACCCCAGGTCGACCGCATCTGCACGATGTCGCCATTGGTCATGCGAACATTGATCGCGTGGTATTCAGGATGCAGGTCTTTTTTCATGGCTCGGGTCCGGATGACGGGTATTGCGTGGGAAGCGTTCTGCTGAGCGCGTTCTATAGCCATGGAAGCCGCATCTTGCAAGCATCCTTGCGGTCCTTGAACCGGCCGTGGTCACACTACACGAAGCTCCGATGTTTTGCTGATCTGCGAGTGATCTTCTTCCAAGGCCTGAATGCGTCTCGGCTGCCTGCTTCAAGAAGGTTTTCGAGGAGATCGAAGCCGGTTCGGAACCATGATCTTGCACACTATCCATGGTGCTTTCGCGGTGGTTTTTTGATGCCGAGTGCGATGACTGCGGTCTTGGAACTCCGAGCCATAGCGATGGCGGCCATGACTACCAGCATGCGACCCCGGCGAGCTTTTTCTAAAAGCATCCTGCTCTTCAGGCGTCGCGGCTCCGGCATGGCGCGGTCGGGGTCTTTGAACCGTGTAGCCCACTGCTCTCAATGCTTCCCACCCTCGCTGGGGCGAGACCTTCTCCACCCCCAGTTCCGAGGTGATGAAGGCCGCAGCCTTCTTCGACGACTACACCCCACCGTCATCCGGATCGCTCTTCAATCGCTCCGCGAGCCGTTCGAGAACCTCCGGCGTCAGCATCTTCGGCTTCGCTCCGTTGCCTCGGCGCAGATCGCCGAGCGACGAAGGGTCGACAGCATTGTAACGGGACAACACTTTCTCGATCTACCGAAGCACGAACCCCGTCATCGCCGCCGTCTCCGCGATAGTCTTGCCTTGCGCAAGGTGCCAGATTGTCTGGTAATGCCGCGCCTCAGCACCGTCCGCGCTACCGCGCCAGCCAGACTGCAATTCTTCAGCGCTCAGATGATCTTTCACATGCGCCATGCTCGCCTCCACGATTCATGGCGACCCATCTAAAGTATCAAATTTCCAGCGGGAATTCTAACAACACTCAAGCCGAGTCGATCAGCCGGATTCCGTATGACACCCAAGGACTGTGGTCGATCACACGCCCGAAGGCGAACGTTCCAAGTCACTGAAACATAAAGAAATTTGGTAGCGGAGGAGGGACTCGAACCCCCGACACGCGGATTATGATTCCGCTGCTCTAACCAGCTGAGCTACTCCGCCAAAAGCGTTTCGAACTCTATTCAACCTGAGTGAATTGGGATTCGCACACTCTTGGTTTGAATGCCGATGCATCCTGAGTTCGGTAACGCTTAACGGCGGTCGAAATAGCGGCGGGGGCGAGGGGCGTCAAGGGGGTTTCGGCACTTACACCGCGTAGGTATCCGTGGCATTCACCAGTGCGCTCGCGATGCCCGGTTCGCTGACGGCGTGGCCCGCATTGGGGGCCAGCACCAGCTTCGATCCAGGCCACGCCCGGTGCAGCCGCCATGCCATCACGGGCGGCGTCACCACGTCGAAACGCCCCTGCACGATGGTACAGGGCAAATGCGTGATCCTCGGCAGGTCGCGCAGCAATTGCCCGTCCTCTTCCATGAACCCCGCATTGATGAAATAATGCGCCTCGATCCGCGAGAAGGCGAGGGCGTAGTTATCATGCCCGAACGCCTGTATCCGCGCAGGGCTGGGGGCCATCGTCACCGTCGCCCCCTCCCAGCGCGACCATGCCCGCGCACAGGCTCGCTGCGCTGCCTCGTCATCGCCGAACAGCCGCTTGTGATAGGCCGCAACCATGTCGCCGCGCTCGTCCTCGGGGATCGGCGAGATGAACTGTTCCCACAATTCAGGATGGATGCGCGCGCAGCCGCCATTATGGAACCAGTCTATTTCTTCCTTCTGGATCAGGAAGATGCCGCGGAGCACCATCTCGGTCACGCGGTCGGGATGCGTCTGCGCATAGGCCAGCGCAAGTGTTGATCCCCATGATCCGCCGAACACCTGCCATTGCTCGACCCCGAAGGCGATGCGGATCGCCTCGATATCGGCCACCAGATCCCAGGTCGTATTCTCCTCGCAGCAGGCATTGGGGGTCGAGCGCCCGCATCCCCGCTGATCGAACAGGATGATCCGGTATTTCTTCGGGTTGAAGAACCGCCGCATCGCCGGGTTGCATCCCGCCCCCGGCCCGCCATGCAGCACGATGACGGGTTTGCCCTCAGGGTTACCGCATTCCTCGACATAGATTTCGTGCAGGTCGGAAACCTTGAGCCTGCGCCGGATATGCGGCTCAATGGTCGGATAGAGAGAGCGGTTCATGAGGATCGTCCTGGCGCGCGCGTCGCGATACATGGCGTTTGGCGCGGGCGCGCCCTATCTGGGGGTCAGAGGTATGGCAGGAGTGACACGAATGCAACCGACAGGCGGCACGGTCGATACCGGCGAGGTGGACAAATTCGCCGCCCTTGCCGAGACTTGGTGGGATGCGGATGGCCCCTTCCGCCCCCTGCACCGAATGAATCCCGTCCGTCTCGACTGGCTGCGCGATCACCTCTGCGGTCAGTTCGGGCGAGACCCCAAGGCGCGCGATGCCTTTGCGGGGCTGCGCGTCCTCGATGTCGGGTGCGGCGGTGGCCTGCTGAGCGAGCCACTGGCCCGCATGGGCGCGACTGTCACCGGGATCGACGCGGCGGAGGAGGGCGTCCTCGCCGCCCGTGCCCATGCCGATACGATGGGGCTTGAGATCGACTACCGCGCCATGACGGCGGAAGACCTCGCCGCAAAAGGCGAACGGTTCAACGCCGTGCTGGCGCTGGAGATCGTCGAGCATGTCGCTGACCTCCCCGCCTTTGCCAAAGCCCTCGGCGCTCTGATCGAGCCGGACGGCCTCGTCGCCCTTTCCACCCTCAACCGCACCGCCCGCAGCTACGCCCTCGCCATCGTCGGCGCGGAGTACGTCTTCGGTTGGCTCCCACGCGGCACCCATGACTGGAACCGCTTCCTCACCCCACAGGAATTACTCGCGGTACTGGAGGAGGGCGGCCTTGACGTCGTGGACGAAGCGGGATTTTCGTACAATCCGTTGACGGATAGCTGGCGTCGCAGTGATGATCTGTCGGTGAATTACGGTCTCGTCGCCATTCCGGCACCCTGAGACGCATCTGCAGAACACGAAAACCGCGCATTCCATTTTCTCCCCGAAGGTTATATCGACGCATCGACCGTGCCCGTCACCCTTGCTAGAAGGGCGGGCGAGTCGGGGCGGGCATTGCTTGCCGCCCCCGAAAGACCGACGAGGAAGTGTTCATGGCCGACCCCCGCAAAGTCGTCATCGACGGCGAGGAATTCGAGTTCGATCCCGACCTGACCGTGCTTCAGGCCTGTGAGGAAGCGGGCCGCGAAATCCCGCGTTTCTGCTATCATGAGCGCTTGTCCATCGCGGGCAACTGCCGGATGTGCCTCGTCGAAGCGGTTGGCGCTCCGAAGCCCATGGCATCCTGCGCGATGCAGGTGAAAGACCTGCGCGGGGGGCGCGATGGCGAGCCGCCCGAAATCCGCACCAACTCCCCCATCGTCAAACAGGCGCGCGAAGGGGTAATGGAATTCCTGCTCATCAACCATCCCCTCGATTGCCCGATCTGCGATCAGGCCGGAGAATGCGATCTTCAGGATCAGGCTATGGCCTACGGAAAATCTGGAAGCCGCTATACCGAACACAAGCGCGCCATGGCCGATATCAATCTCGGCCCGCTCATCAAGACCCACATGACCCGTTGTATCCAGTGTACCCGCTGCGTGCGCTTTGCGACCGAGGTCGCAGGCGTGCCCGAGATGGGGTGTACGGGGCGGGGCGAGGATGCGGAGATCGTCTCTTATCTCGACGCCGCCCTCGTCAGCGAATTGCAGGGCAACGTCATCGATCTGTGCCCCGTCGGCGCGCTCACCTCGCGCCCCTATGCCTTCCGGGCGCGCCCGTGGGAAGTCCGCAAGACCCAGAGCATCGACGTGTCGGATGCGTTGGGCTCGAATATCCGTATCGACTCGGAGGGCGTGGCCGTGCGCCGTGTGATGCCGGTCAACAATGATGCCGTGAACGAGGAATGGATTTCCGACAAGGCTCGCTTCATGATCGACGGCCTCGCGCGCCAGCGCCTCGACCGCCCGTATGTGCGCAAGAACGGCAAACTGACCGCCACGTCATGGGAAGAGGCCTTCGCTGCCATCCGCGAGAAGATGGACGGCACCGACGCCGCGAAAGTCGGGGCAATCGCGGGTGATCTCGTCTCCGTCGAAGCGATGTGGGCGCTCAAGGCCTTCATGGGCCAGATCGGCTCGCCGAACATGGATTGCCGTCAGGACGGCGCATATCTGCCCGCCGATAACCGGGCCGCGTGGCTGTTCAATCCGACCGTGCAGGGCATCGAGGATGCCGACGCGATCCTGCTGATCGGTGCGAATCCCCGCCTCGAAAGCGCTGTCCTCAACGCGCGCATCCGCAAGGCGTGGCTGACCGGCACCGAAATCGGCCTGATCGGGCCGGGTGCGGACCTGACCTATGATTACGCACATCTTGGCGAAGATGCCTCCGCGCTTGGATTGGTGATGAACAGCGATTTCGCGGATACTCTCAAGAACGCCGAACGTCCCATGGTCATCCTTGGCGGTGCAGCCCTAACGCACCCGGATGCCGCCGCTATCATGGGCGAAGCGATGGCACTGGCCGGGTCTATCGGCGCAATCTCCGACGGCTGGACCGGCTTCGGCGCGCTGCACTCGGCGGCGAGTCGCGTTGGAGGTATGGAAATCGGGTTCACCCCCGGTGAAGGCGGTAAAGACACCGCCGCAATGCTCGGCGGCATGGATGTCCTCTATCTGCTCGGGGCCGATGAGATCGAAATCCCCGCAGGCCCCTTCGTCATCTATCAGGGCCACCACGGCGACCGGGGCGCACATCGGGCCGACGTCATCTTGCCCGCTGCGGCCTGGGCCGAGCAATCGGGCCTCTACGTCAATCTGGAGGGCCGCCCCCAGCTCGCCAACCGCGCCGCCTCGCCCCCCGGCGAAGCAAAGGAAGACTGGGCCATCCTGCGTGCCCTCTCCGAACGCATGGGCGAGCCGCTGCCTTTCGACAGCATCGAACACGTCCGCAAAGCGATTTTCGAGGCCGTGCCGCATCTGGCCAAACTCGGGGCAGTCGAACCCGCCGACTGGCGCACCGAGTCGGGCGGTTCCATCGGCAGTGCCGTCTTCGAGCCTGTGATCAAGGATTTCTACTTCACCAACCCCATCGCACGGGCGAGCGAAACCATGGCCGCCTGCTCCAAGCTGCAAGAGGAGCGGGCCGGCGTCGCGCTGGCGGCGGAGTGAGAGTTAATTTCGTCCCATTTTACGGTAGCACTGTCCGTCCAACGGGCTTACAGAGAGCGCCGTACATCCATTTACCGCACTGCAACCTGACGGGTTCTCCCCATGGAAACTAGTGGCTTCTGGCTCTTCCTGACGATCCTCGGCCAGTGTCTGCTCGTCATGGTCGGCGTTCTTATCTCGCTCGCCTTCCTGCTCTACATGGACCGCAAGGTCTGGGCGGCGGTACAGCTTCGGCGCGGGCCGAACGTCGTCGGGCCGTTCGGCCTGCTGCAATCCTTCGCTGATTTCCTGAAATTCGTGATGAAGGAAATCGTGATTCCCGCCGGGGCGGATCGCGCGGTCTTCCTGCTGGCTCCGATGCTCACCTTCGTGCTGGCCTCTATCGCCTGGGTCGCGGTTCCCTTTGCCGAGGGCTGGGTGATCTCCGACATGAATGTCGGCATCCTCTATCTCTTCGCGATCAGCAGCTTGGGCGTCTACGGCGTCATCATGGGTGGCTGGGCCGGAAACTCGAAATACCCCTTCCTCGGTGGTCTGCGCTCGGCGGCACAGATGGTGTCCTACGAGGTCTCCATCGGCTTCGTCATCGTCTGCGTCCTCTTGATGGTCGGCTCGCTGAACCTGACCGATATCGTGCTGGCGCAGGATGGTGGGAGTATCTTGGAGGGCGGGGGCATCTTCTCGTGGTTCTTCCTTAAGCAGCCGGTGATGTTCATCGTCTTCTTCATCTCGGCACTGGCCGAAACGAACCGTCCACCCTTCGATCTGCCGGAAGCCGAATCCGAACTCGTGGCCGGGTATCAGGTTGAATATTCCTCGACGCCGTATCTGCTGTTCATGATCGGCGAATACATGAACATCGTGATGATGTGCGCGCTGACGACGATCCTGTTCCTCGGCGGCTGGCTGTCGCCCATCGGGGTCGGGCACGGGATGTTCTGGTTCATCCTG
>CALHLW010000188.1 GCA_938034615.1 uncultured Neomegalonema sp.
GCGGCGATCATGAATCAGGTGCCGCTTCAGCGGACCTCCTACGGCCCCTATGCCCGCGCTATGGTGCGTATCTGCAAGGAAGAGAGCTTCCACCAGCGGCAGGGCTACGACATCATGATGAAGATGGCGCAGGGGTCGCCCGCGCAGAAGCGCATGGCGCAGGATGCTCTGAACCGCTTCTGGTATCCGTCGTTGATGATGTTCGGGCCGAGCGATGCCGAATCCGTGCATTCCGCGCAGTCGATGGCGTGGAAGATCAAGATGAACACCAATGACGAGTTACGTCAGAAATTCGTCGATCAGACCGTGCCACAGGCCGAATATCTTGGCCTGACGGTGCCGGATGCCGACCTGACGTGGAACGAGGAAAAGGGCGGCTACGACTTCTCGCAGCCGGACTGGTCGGAGTTCTTCGATGTGCTCAAGGGCAACGGCCCCTGCAATGTCGAACGGTTGGACGCGCGCAACAAGGCATGGGACGAGGGCGCGTGGGTGCGCGAGGCGATGATGGCCCATGCGGAAAAGAAACGCGCGGCGAAGGTGGCGGCGGAATGAGTTCTCCAGCATCCGAATGGCCCCTGTGGGAAGTTTTCATCCGGGGTCAGCACGGCCTGTCGCACCGCCATGTCGGCAGCCTGCACGCCGCCGATGCGGAAATGGCGATCCTGAACGCGCGGGATGTCTATACCCGCCGCAACGAGGGGGTCTCGATCTGGGTTGTCGAGGCGCATCGGATCGCCGCCTCCGCGCCCGACGAGAAGGGGCCGATGTACGAGCCGTCCAATTCCAAGGTCTATCGCCACCCTACCTTCTTCGACATTCCCGATGATGTGGGGGCGATGTGACGGAGAAGGACGCTCTTTTCGAATACCTCCTGCGCCTTGGCGATAACGCGCTGATCCTCGGCCATCGCGTCTCCGAATGGTGCGGCGTTGCTCCGGCGCTGGAAGAGGATATCGCGCTGGCGAATACCGCGCTGGACCTGATGGGTCAGACGCAGATGTGGCTCGGGCTGGCGGGGGAGGTGGAGGGCGCAGGCCGGTCGGCGGATGATCTGGCCTTCCTGCGCGATGCCTGGGATTTTCGCAATCTGCTGCTGCTGGAGCGCCCCAATGGCGATTTCGGGCAGACGATGATGCGGCAATTCCTTTTCGATGCGTTTCAGACCCTCGCGCTGGCGGGTTTGGAAGCATCGACGGACCAGCGTATCGCCGATATCGCTGCGAAAGCTCTCAAGGAAGCAACGTACCACCTTGAGCGCTCCCGCGTGACGGTGATCGCGCTCGGCGATGGCACGGAAGAGAGCCGGGCGCGGATGCAGGCGGCACTGGACGCGCAATGGCCTTATGTGGGCGAGATGTTCGCTGCCGATGCGGTCGATGCGGCCATGGTGGAGGCGGGCATCGCCCCCGACCCCGCCGCGCTGCGCCCGGCATGGGATGGCATCGTCTTGCCCGCACTGCACGAGGCAACTCTGAGCGTCCCCGACAGCGATTTCGCGCATCGGGGCGGCAAGGACGGGGTGCGGCATACGGAGCATCTGGGCCATATGCTGACGACGATGCAATGGCTGCAACGCGCCTATCCCGGTGCGACGTGGTGAGCAGGGCCACGACCGAGCAGGTTCGGGAATGGCTCGACGGCGTCCCCGACCCGGAAATTCCCGTGATCTCGGTCGTCGATCTCGGCATTGTACGCGATGTGACATGGCAGGGCGACACGCTGGAAGTGGCCGTGACGCCGACCTATTCCGGTTGCCCGGCCACCTCCGTCATCGCCATGGATATCGAGACGGCCCTGCGGAATCGCGGGATCGATGACCTGCGGATCGTCACGCAGATCGCCCCGGCATGGACAAGCGACTGGCTGTCCGACAAGGGCCGCGCGCGGCTTGAGGAATACGGCATCGCGCCCCCCCGCGCATCGGGTGGCCCCGACCGCTGCCCCCACTGTCACGCGCAGGATGTGGAGCGGGTCAGTCAGTTCGGTTCCACCCCCTGCAAGGCGCAATGGCGATGCCGGGAATGTCTGGAACCGTTCGATTATTTCAAGTGCATCTGAAGACGGCAGGCAACCCATGGCGCGCTTTCACGACCTCGCAGTGACCGATATCCGAAAGACGATCCGCGATGCAGTCGTCGTGACCTTGCGGGCGGAGGACGCGCGGGCCTTCGACTTCGTGCAGGGCCAGTACCTGACCTTCCGCCGTGATTTCGACGGGGAGGAGGTGCGACGGTCCTATTCGATCTGCGCGGGGCGTGACGACGGGGTACTTCAGGTCGGCATCAAGCGGGTCGAGGGCGGGGCGTTCTCGACCTGGGCCAATCGTGAACTGAAAGTTGGCGATACGCTGGAGGCCATGCCACCGATGGGGTCGTTCCACGTTCCGCTCGATGCGGCCTCGGCGCGGCATTACCTCGGCTTTGCGGGCGGGTCGGGGATCACGCCGATCCTGTCGATCATCCGCACGGCGCTGGGGCGTGAGCCGCAGGCCCGTTTCACGCTGGTCTACGCCAATCGTGCCGTGAACACGATCATGTTCCGGGAGGAGTTGGAAGACCTCAAGAACCGATACATGAACCGCCTCACGATCATCCATGTTCTCGAAAACGAAGGTCAGGAGATCGATCTCTTCGCAGGGCGTGTCGATGCGGAAAAATGTGGTCTCTTGTTTCAGCACTGGATCAGGCCCGAAGATGTGGATGTTGCTTTCATCTGCGGCCCGGAGCCAATGATGCTCGCCATCGCAGGGTCGCTTCGCGAGCACGGGCTGGATGACAGCCAGATCAAGTTCGAACTGTTCGCAAGCTCGCAGCCGGGGCGTGCCCCGCGCCGCGAGGGTGTGGCCGAGGATGGGTCGAAGGGGGTTGAAACAGGGGCGCAGGTGACGCTGGATGGTGAAAGCCGCCACTTCATGATGTCCAGAGATACGACAGTGCTGGAAGCCGCCCTTGCCAACGATATCGATGCGCCTTTCGCCTGCAAGGCAGGGGTCTGCTCTACATGCCGTGCCAGGATCGTGGAGGGTGAGGTCGAGATGGTCGCCAATCATGCGCTGGAAGATTACGAGGTCGAGCGCGGTTATGTGCTGACCTGCCAGTGCTATCCTGTCAGCGATACGCTCGTGGTCAATTACGATCAGTAAGGGCGACCTGTAGCCCTTCTATCCCGTGCAGGCTCAGCTTGCTGACGATATCGGCATAGGCCATGCGGGCGGCGGCGTCTGTCGTCGTGTTCCACATATAGAACCAGTTCATCATCCCGAAGATCGCCATCGTGGTCGCGCGCAGTTTGGCGTCGTCATCCGTGAAGGCATCGGGCGCGACCTCCCGCACGATGGTTGCGACAAACCCCACAAGGTCGCGCTGATACCCCTTCAGAATGTCTTGTCGGTCCGCAGACAGTGTTTCGATTCCCATCGCCTGAACCTTGTGCTCGTCGTCGGCACCCTCATAGGCGAGCAGAACCTCGGAAATCGTGGTCTGCAAGCGCTTCGGTGGCGACAGGTCAGCGAGCGACAGACCGCAGATATGGTCGCGCAAATCCCGCAGATAACTCTCCAGAATGGCGAAGAGAAGATCGTCCTTGCTGCTGTAGTAATGGTAGATGTTCGCCTTGGAAATCTCGCAGGCTTTCGCGACCTGACTGACCGATGCGCGATCATATCCTTCCTCTGCGAAGACCTTCGCAGCTGTCTTCAGGATATGGTGGCGTTTCTCGCCGAAATCCTTTGCGACCGTTCGGGCCACTATCTTTCCTTCGGGCGGTTATCGACAACGCGCTTGGCCTTGCCTTCGGAGCGCGCAACGCCACCCGGATCGGCAACCATGATTTCGGTCGAGATGCCCACGATACTCTTGATACGTTGAGCCAGGGCATCGGCGCACGCGCTCTTGCTTGCCTCATCCGCCGTATCGGGCAGCGCCTCGACATGGACGCGCATGGCATCCATCCGGCCATCCCGGAAAAGCTCGATCTGGAAATGCGGTGCGAGACCATCCGTCGCCATTAGTTGTTCTTCGACTTGCGTCGGGAACACATTGACGCCGCGCAGGATGATCATGTCGTCCGAGCGCCCCGTGACCTTCTCCATCCGCCGCATCGAGCGTGCCGTGCCGGGCAGCAGCCGGGTCAGGTCTCGGGTGCGATAGCGGATCATCGGCATCCCTTCCTTGGTCAGCGTGGTGAAGACCAGTTCGCCCATCTCGCCGTCAGCCACCGGCTCGCCCGTCTCCGGGTCGATGATTTCGGGATAGAAGTGATCTTCCCAGACATGCAGGCCATCTTTCGTTTCCACACACTCATTTGCCACTCCCGGCCCCATGATTTCCGACAGGCCATAGATATCGACCGCGTGCATGTCGAATGCCTGCTCGACTTCGTGCCGCATGGCGTTTGTCCATGGCTCGGCCCCGAAAATGCCGACCTGAAGTGAACTGTCGCGGGGGTCGAGGCCCTGTCGGTGGAATTCTTCCAGAATGTTGAGCAAGTAGGAGGGCGTGACCATGATCGCGTGGGGTTTGAAATCCTCGATCAATGTCACTTGCCGGGGTGTCATCCCGCCCGATACGGGAACCACGGTCGCGCCCAGCCGCTCGATGCCGATATGCGCGCCCAAGCCCCCGGTAAACAGCCCGTAGCCATAGGCGTTGTGCACCATCTCGCCCGGACGCACCCCCGATGCGCGCAGGCTTCGCGCGACCATATCGCCGAAGACGTCGAGATCGCCGTGCGTATAGCCGACCACCGTGGCCTTTCCCGTCGTTCCCG
Organism: uncultured Neomegalonema sp.; assembly: GCA_938034615.1. Taxonomy (GTDB): domain Bacteria; phylum Pseudomonadota; class Alphaproteobacteria; order Rhodobacterales; family Rhodobacteraceae; genus JAHDDY01. The sequence goes on from CALHLW010000188.1 coordinate 4,771, forward strand.
AGGAAGCGTGAATGCGGCTGATCTGCTCGCGCGGTACGGCGAACAGGCCGAAGGGATAGTTGTCGCGCAGGTCGTTCTTGACGGTGAAAGGGAACTTCGCGAGATCGGCGAGGGTGTGCAGGTCGTCGGGATGGACGCCCTTCTCGTCGAACCGCTTACGGTACATCGGCACGTTGTCGTAGGCATGGCGCAGCGACCACTTGAGCCGTTCAAGCTGCAACGCCTCAATTTCATCACGCGAGGCGATCTCGATGGGATCAAGATCCGCTTTGGCAGGGGTGAGATCCTTCATCGTTCGCTTCCCTCCGAACCTTCTTCGTCAAACAATTGGCCCTTCACCGCCCGTGACAAGCCGCTGAAACGGGCGATCAGGGTTCCTTCCTGATTGCAGACCGAAACATCGTAGAGGCCAGTCCGGCCCCTGAGCGATACTTCCCGCGCCGTTGCGGTCAGACGGTCCCCGACGCGACCGGGCGCCAGATAGGTGATGGAATTCTGCTGCGCGACCGTCGCCTGGTTTCGGCTGTTGCAGGCGAAGGCGAAGGCCGTATCGGCAAGGGCGAAGATGACACCGCCATGGCAGCTGCCCAGCCCGTTGGCATGGTGCGGCTCGACCGTCAGGGCGATGACCGCGCATCCCTCATCGACATCCTGCATTTCCATGCCGAACCACTGCGACGCATGATCGTCCCGCCACATCGACTCGGCACTTTTCGCCGCGCGGTCTTTCGGGATGAGTGTCATGTTGGGCGGCCCATGAATATCGGAGCGCGCTTGCCGGGGACGGAGCACATACCTTCGGGCCAGTTCTCATGGCACTGCACCAGAATTGTTTCGGACATGATCTCCCCTCGGTAAATTTCGATTAGGGATTGCATAAACCGTCCGGTTGGTCAATTAATTAGAGATTGAAGGTCACTCTGGGAGATTGCCGCAATGGTTCCGGTGCCGTGGTTTGTGCTCGTTTTGCCGAATTCGATGGATGCAATGGGGCACTGATGCTCGATCTTGGCAACCTGCCCGACGGGTTTCACGACGATCCCTATCCCGTTTACGCGGCCCTGCGTGAGAGGGCACCTGTATGCTGGCAACCGGACGGGTCCGTCATCCTCACCAGATATGACGATCTTAGCACCGTCTACCGCGACACGGCCCGGTTTATCTCCGACAAGAAAGCAGTGTTCGGGCCGAAATTCGGCGTCGAGACCCCCCTCTATGAGCATCACACCACATCGCTGGTGTTCAATGATCCACCGCTGCATACGCGGGTGCGCAAGATCATGGCCGGGGCATTGAACCCGCGCGCGCTGGAGCGTCTGAGGCCCGGCCTGGTCACGTTGATTGATGGTCTGCTCGATGATCTCGAAGCGCAGGAAGGCCCTGATTTGATTGCGCATTTCGCCAGTGCCATCCCCGTCGAGATTATCGGAAACCTGTTCGATATCCCCCATGCTGATCGCGCCCCGTTACGCGACTGGTCGCTCGCAATACTCGGTGCGCTGGAGCCGGTTCTGAGCACGGAACAGCATACAGTGGGAAACCGTGCCGTTAACGACTTCGTTGCCTTGCTGCGCGAGATTGCCGATCACCGCCGCAAGAACCCCGGCGATCCCGATACGGATGTGCTCACACGGCTCATGAAAGGCGACCGCGACGGTCAGCTTTCGGACGCGGAACTCTACCAGAACTGCATCTTCATTCTGAATGCGGGGCATGAAACGACGACGAACCTGATCGGGAACGGCCTCGATCTTCTCGACCGCCACCGGGAAGCCCGCACTGCCCTGCTCGTGAACACTGACCGGTCGGTTCCGGTGGTGGAGGAGGTGTTGCGAATGGAAAGCTCGAACCAGTTCGGCAATCGCCTGACGGCAGAGGACGTGACCCTGCACGGCGAAGCCATTCCCGCCGGGACCGATATGCACCTGTGCATCGGGGCAGCCAACCGCGATCCTGAAGTCTTCGATGCCCCCGATACGTTCTCGCCGACCCGTCACCCGAACCGCCATCTCGCTTTCGGCGGCGGGGCGCATACCTGCGTCGGCCTCACACTGGCGCGGATGGAGGGGCAGGTGGCCCTGTCGCGGTTCCTGAGCAGGTTTCCCGACTATCGTATCGCTTCGGGGGCCATCCGCTCAAAGCGTATCCGGTTCCGGGGATACACTTCCCTGCCCGCAAAGCTGTTCTAGGGAGTTGCTCATGCCCGTCCAGAAAATCAGATCATTCGCCGCTGGAGAATGGATCGCGCCCGATGCAGGCGCACGCCCGGTTAACAGTGCGATCACCGGAGAAGTCATCGGCGAAGCAGGGAACGATGATCTCGATGTGGCCGTGATGCTGGACTACGCACGCGGTGTCGGCGGTCCCAACCTACGCAAACTCACATTCCATGACCGCGCTAAAATGCTCAAGGCGCTGGCGACGCATCTAAACGCGCATCGGGAACCGCTCTATGACCTGTCATTCGACACCGGGGCAACCAAGCCGGACAGCATGATCGACATTGATGGCGGCATCGGCACGATGTTCGTCTTCGCCGCCAAGGGCAGGCGCGAGATGCCGGACGCCCATATCTATCTCGATGGAGAGGTAGAGACTCTCAGCCGGAACGGCACTTTTCTGGGCCAGCATATCTGCACGCCTCTGCTCGGCGCGGCGATCCATATCAATGCGTTTAATTTCCCCGTTTGGGGGATGCTGGAAAAGCTCGCCCCGGCACTCCTGGCGGGTGTTCCGGCCATCGTGAAGCCTGCGACGGCGACCTGTCAGGTTACGGAGGCATGCGTCCGACTGATGCTCGATAGCGGCATCTTGCCCGAGGGGGCGTTGCAGCTTGTCAGTGGGGGCCTTGGCAACATGCTCGACGGGCTCGATGCGCAGGATGTCGTCGGGTTCACGGGGTCTGCGGAGACGGCACTCATGCTGCGCTCGAACCCGCATCTCCTGAAGAATGCGGTTCGTTTCACCGCAGAGCAGGACAGCCTGAATGCGTCGATCCTCGGCCCGGACGCCATACCCGGAACGCCGGAGTTCGATCTGTTCATCAAGGAAGCGCAGCGCGAGATGACCGCCAAGGCCGGGCAGAAATGTACGGCGATCCGCCGCATCATCGCGCCCGTGGTTCATGTTGAAGCTGTCATCGAAGCCCTCAGCGCCAGACTGGCGAAAACTGTCATCGGCGATCCGCGTTCGGAAACGACACGGATGGGGGCGCTGGTATCCAATGCCCAGAAACAGGATGTTCTGAAGAAAGCCGCACTCATCGGTGAGGAGGCCGAGCGTGTTTATGGCGATCCTGATGCCTTCGAGGTGGCGGGGGCCGATGCCGCGAAAGGCGCGTTCCTGCCACCGATGCTGTTCCACTGTGCCGATCCTGATACTGCCGAAAGGGTTCATGATACCGAAGCCTTCGGCCCGGTCAGCACCGTGATGGGATATCGCGATCTCGATCATGCTATCGCGCTGGTCAACAAGGGCAAGGGCTCGCTCGTCGCCTCGGTCATCACCCATGATGGCGATATCGCTTGGCAAGTCGTGATGGGGGCTGCCGCGTGGCACGGGCGGCTCTACATCAATGATCGCACCAGCATGAAGGAAAGCACCGGCCACGGTGCGCCGATGCCGCATATGGTTCATGGTGGTCCGGGGCGCGCAGGCGGGGGCGAGGAGTTGGGTGGAGTGCGCGGCGTGATGCATTACATGCAGCGTACGGCCATTCAGGGCAGCCCGGATATCCTGACCGCAATCTCGGGCAGATGGATGCCGGGGGCGCGTGAAATCGAAGCGCCTGCCCATCCCTTCACGCGCACCTTCGATGAGTTGCAGATCGGTGAGACGATCCGCACGGCCTCACGCGAAGTCACACTCGAAGACGTCGAGCATTTCGCCAAATTCACGGGTGATACCTTCTACGCGCATATGGATGATGAGGCGGCAGCGGCGAACCCGTTCTTCCCCGGACGTGTGGCACATGGATACCTGTTGCTCTCTTTCGCGGCGGGGTTGTTCGTGCAGCCCGATCCGGGACCGGTTCTCGCCAATACGGGCCTCGACAAATTGCGCTTCATGAAGCCTCTCGTTCCCGGCGAAAGCCTGAAAGTGCGCTTGACCGTCAAGCAGAAGACGAAACGCAACGACGAGTACGGGGAGGTGCGGTGGCGTGTCAGCCTGAGCAATCAGGACGAAGACGTCGTCGCCGAGTACGAACTGTTGACGATGAACTCCTACACATAAGGGGCGCATAGGATAGACGCATGAAGACGGGATTGGAGGTGGGCCGGGATTGCCCTATACCCCGGCGCATGAACGATCTTCGCGAGCAACATGCAGATACAGTCATCCGCTCGCTGGTGGATCACGCGACGATAAAGGTTTGGTCCTATCTGGCAACTATCTTTGGCGATCTTGCAGGCGAGCAGGGCGACGAGATCAGCGGAGTCGTGCTGAGCGCCCTCACTGACAGGGTGGGTATCCGACCGGAAGCAATGCGCGTGGCTCTCCACCGTTTGCGCAAAGACGAATGGATCGTCGCCCGCAAGGCGGGTCGGAAGAGCATGTATCGCCTGAGCGAACAGGGGCTGTCCGAAACACAGCGCGCAAGCAGCCGTATCTATGCGCGTGAGATCGAAAGACCTGACCTGTGGCACCTTCTGGTCACCAACCCGGCGTCGAATGATTTGCCCGCTTCGATGCAAGCTCTTCTAGAACGCGAAGATTACCTGAAAATATCGGGGAATATTCTACTCGGGGCCGGACCGTGCCAGTCATTCCCCGACGATGTGATGGCGATGGAGTTCACCCGGATGACGGTGCCACCATGGCTCCTGCTCAATGAAGTTTCGGAAGAGAGCACCGACACCTACGGGCGAACCGCCGAATTGTTGAGCGGTGCCACCGATGCGCTTGATTCCGTCGATGCCCTCCCGGCGCTTGACCGGGCGACCATTCGCCTGCTGGCAATTCATCACTGGCGCCGCGCCGTCCTGCGCCATTCACCGCTGATTGACATGCTCCATGGCGATGCCTGGAGCGGTGCAGCCTGCCGTGCTGCAATCTCGAAAATTCTCGACAGCCTACCGCGCCCGGTACCCGAAACGCTGGTTGGCGATCTCCAGAGCGCGGATTGACGGCAAGGCGAGCAGCAAAGAGCTCAACCCACCGAGCCGTCGCCGCCTGCATGTACGCGCGCCATGGCCTGAAGGCACCGGCGCAGCGTCTCGTTCTCTTCGGGCGTGAATTGCGCGGACAATTTAGCATCATACCGACGGGCGATGCTGGACAGGTCATCATAGGCAGCGCACCCTGCCTTCGTGAGAGACAGCATCTCGTGTCTACGGTCGTCCGCGCATTCGAGCCGCTGGAGAAACCGCTTTTCCTGTAACGCGCGGACGGCGCGGCTGATCTTGGTCTTGTGGATGCGCGAGCGATCGCAGATCTCGCGTGCAGTCATCTCGCCGTAACGCCCGAGATGAAACAGAACGCGCCATTCGGTGCGCAGCATACCGTAGCGCTTCTTGTACTCCGCCTGAAATTCGAGGCTGGTTTCCTCCGACGCCCTGTTCAACAGGTAGGGGAGAAAATCGCTCAGATCGAAGGAAGCGGCATCTTGCATCTGCTCACTTCTGATCCTTGTTAGTTACAAAATCAACTATTACGACCTTGCTGAGAACAGGGGAAAGCGCGCCATGGATACACCAAGCGGACCACTCGATCTGAAGGTCACTGCAATGCCGTCCAGTCTTGCGGAGGGCTACATGCCCGGCTTCGGCAACGATTTCGAGACCGAGGCGCTGCCCGGCGCGCTGCCGCAGGGCAGGAACAGCCCGCAGAAATGCAATTATGGTCTCTATGGTGAGCAGCTTTCCGGCACGGCCTTCACGGCCCCCAATCACCAGAACGAGCGGACATGGTGCTATCGTATCCGGCCCTCCGTTAAGCATTCAGGCCGCTATGCCAGGATCGATCTGCCATATTGGAAGACCGCTCCCAGCGTCGATCCCGATGTTACCAGCCTTGGCCAGTATCGTTGGGATGCCATCCCGCATGAAGATGCAGATCTGACCTGGCTGACCGGTATGCGGACGATGACAACGGCGGGTGATGTGAACACGCAAGTGGGCATGGCGAGCCACATTTATCTGGTCACACAATCTATGGAGGATGCGTATTTCTACTCTGCGGACAGTGAATTACTGGTGGTCCCGCAGGAGGGCAAACTGCGCTTTTGTACCGAACTTGGAATCATGGATGTGGAACCGAAGGAAATAGCGATCCTTCCGCGTGGTCTCGTTTATCGGGTGGAAGTGGTCGAGGGTCCGGCACGCGGTTTCGTATGCGAGAACTACGGTCAGAAGTTCGCGCTACCGTCGCGCGGCCCCATCGGGGCAAACTGCATGGCGAACCGGCGCGATTTCAAGACGCCAGTAGCAGCTTTCGAGGACACCGAGACGCCATCGACGTTGACGATCAAATGGTGCGGACAGTTTCATGAAACGAAGATCGGTCACTCTCCGCTCGATGTGGTGGCGTGGCACGGCAATTACGCGCCCGTGAAATACGATCTGCGCACTTACTGCCCGGTCGGTGCGATCCTGTTCGATCATCCCGATCCATCGATCTTCACGGTCCTGACCGCGCCGTCGGGTGTGGAAGGCACGGCGAATATCGATTTCGTGCTGTTCCGCGAGCGGTGGATGGTGGCCGAAGAGACGTTTCGCCCACCTTGGTACCACAAGAACATCATGTCCGAACTAATGGGCAATATCTACGGCCAGTACGACGCCAAGCCGAAAGGCTTCGTGCCGGGGGGCATGAGCTTGCACAACATGATGCTGCCCCACGGGCCGGACCGAACCGCCTTTGAAGGAGCCTCGAACGCCGATCTGAAACCCGCAAAGCTCGACAACACCATGTCCTTCATGTTCGAGACCCGCTTCCCTCAACACCTGACGAAGTTCGCGGCGAATGAAGCGCCCTTGCAGGATGATTACATCGACTGCTGGGACTCGCTGGAGAAGAAGTTCGACGGCACACCGGGGGTCAAATGACGGGTCTGCTGAGAAGCTGGGTGGAGAGCGCGAACAGTGAGGCGACGGACTTTCCGCTGAACAATCTGCCGTATGGTGTTTTTTCCATCGGGGACGACGTGAAACGATGCGGCGTCGCCGTCGGTGAGCGAGTTCTCGATGTCGCTGCTTTGGAACGCGCAGGGTTGATCGGTTCCAAGGACGCGCCGTTGTACCGCGATGGTGGTTGGAACGCGCTGATGGCGGCAGGGCCGGAAGTCTGGGCGAGGTTCCGTGCGCGCCTGACTGATTTGCTGACCGACGGCTCGCCGGACAGGGATGCCGTGGAACCACATCTATACCCCATGACCGGCACAACCCTGCACATGCCCTTCGCGGTGGCGGAATACACCGATTTCTATTCGGGCCGGAACCACGCCAGCAATGTCGGCACGATGTTCCGGGGGGCCGAGAACGCGCTGCCGCTGAACTGGTTGCATATCCCCATCGGCTATAACGGACGCGCGTCATCGGTCGTTGTGTCGGGCACCGGCATCCGCCGCCCTTGGGGGCAGTTGAAAGGGCCAAGCGACGCCATGCCGCGTTTTGCGCCGTGTCGGAGGTTTGATCTCGAACTCGAACTCGGTGCCATCGTCGGAACCGCTTCCCAGGGGCCGATCACGGTAGCGGAAGCCGATGCGAACATCTTTGGGTATGTCTTGCTTAATGACTGGTCTGCACGGGACATTCAGGCTTGGGAATATCAGCCGCTCGGCCCGTTTCAGGCAAAGGCCACGGCCACGACGATCAGCCCGTGGATCGTGACGCGGGAAGCCCTCGAACCGTTCCGCCGCGCGACGCCTGACCGTGAATCCCCGCTCCTCGAATATCTTCAAGAGACCGAACCGTATCTCTACGATATCGACCTGTCAGTCGGCCTTGCGCCCGATGGCGGGCAAGAGACCATGATGGCGCGGACGAACTATGACAAGATGTACTATTCCGCCGCGCAGCAACTCGCCCACCACACGACATCTGGTTGTCCGATGAATACCGGCGACCTGCTCGGCTCCGGCACGATTTCAGGCACCGAAAGGCATCAACGCGGCTCGCTGCTGGAATTAAGCTGGGGTGGCAAGGAGCCGGTGACGCTGGACGGCGGTGAAACCCGCACGTTCCTCGAAGACGGGGACACCCTGACGCTACGCGGGGCGGCGAAGGGCGATGGCTACACAATCGGGTTCGGCGACTGTGCGGGGACGATCCTGCCCGCGCTGGTCGACCCCTATGCACGATAAAGCGTTTGCGTATTTATTGAATCAGCTTTCGCTGCCTCTCGCTACGCTCGAACGCGAAAGCTAATCAAAATGCATTAACGTTTACGCAAAACGCTATAGAACGGAGTAACTGACAATGGCCAAGGCATTCGCATCACAGGGCGACCTGTCCGAAAAGAAGATCACGTTCGATGAGATCGGGGAAGGTCTCTACGCCTTCACCGCCGAGGGCGACCCCAATTCGGGCGTGATTATCGGCGACGACTCGGTGATGATCGTCGAAGCGCAGGCGACCCCGCGTCTGGCCGAAAAAGTCATCGAGAAGGTACGCGGGGTCACAGACAAGCCCATCAGCCATCTTGTCCTGACACATTATCATGCTGTGCGCGTCCTCGGCGCATCGGCCTTCGACGCGGGGCAGGTTATCATGTCCGATGCCGCCCGTGCGATGGTGGTGGAGCGCGGGCAAGAGGACTGGGACAGTGAGTTCCAGCGGTTCCCGCGCCTCTTCGAGGGGCATGAGAGCATTCCCGGCCTGACTTGGCCGACGACGACCTTTTCAGACCGGATGAGCGTCTATCTCGGCAAGCGCCGGATCGACCTGATGCAGCCTGGCCGCGCGCATACCGCCGGGGACATCGCGATCCATGTGCCCGACCAGAACGTCATGTTCACGGGCGATATCGTCGAGGACCATTCCGCCTGCTATTGCGGCGACGGTCATTTCGCGGATTGGGGCAACACGCTCGATAACATCGCGGCTTTCGACGTGGATGCCATCGCGCCGGGACGGGGTGGGGCGTTGATCGGCAAAGAAGCCGTCGCCCGCGCCATCGCCTCGACCCGCGATTTCGTGGACAGCACCTATGCGCCAGCGGCGAAGGTCGCGGCACGGGGCGGCTCGCTCAAGGAAGCATGGGATGCCGTGCGCGCATCCTGCGATCCGAAGTTCAAGGATTACGCGATCTACGAGCATTGCCTGCCCTTCAACGTCGCCCGCGCCTACGATGAAGCGCGGGGAATCGATACCCCCCGCATATGGACGGCGCAGCGTGATCTGGAAATGTGGGACGCGCTTCAGGGCTGAGGAGATTGTCGCATGGTCGATGCCCGTTATCGGACGGCGTTCAAACTCTATCCTTACGAACGCTCGCCCGATCAGGACGCCGCGAAGCACGTTCGTCACCCGGTCATCATCGTGGGGGGTGGCCCTGTCGGCATGGGGCTGGCGCTTGATCTGGGCCTGAAAGGCATCCCGGTCCTCGTGCTGGACGATCACGAAGGGGTCGGCGCGGGGTCGCGGGCGATCTGCTTCGCCAAGCGCACGCTGGAAATTGCCGACCGGCTGGGTGCGGGCGACGCGATGGTGCAAAAAGGCGTCGTCTGGAACCGGGGCCGGGTCTACCGCGATACGCGCGAGGTCTACGATTTCGACCTGTTGCCCGAGGCAGACCACAAACGGCCCGCCTTCATCAATCTCCAGCAGCCCTATTTCGAGAAGTTCCTCATCGAGCAGATCCGCCGACGGCAAGGGGAGGGGGCACCCGTCGAAATCCGGGGTCGCAACAGGGTGACGGCGCTCGACCCGCGCGAGGATGGTACAATACTGACGATTGATACGCCCGATGGTCCCTACGATCTTGAAGCGGATTGGGTCATCGCAGCGGATGGCGCGAACTCGCCGATACGCGGGATGATGGGGCTGGGCTTCGGAGGGCGCGTCTTCGAGGACAATTTCCTGATCGCCGATATCGTCATGCATGCCGATTTCCCGGTGGAGCGGCGCTTCTGGTTTGATCCTCCCTTCAATCGCGGTCAGACCGCGCTGTTGCATAAGCAACCTGACAACGTCTGGCGTCTCGATTTTCAGCTTGGTTGGGATGTCGACCGTGCTGAAGAACTGAAAGAGGACCGCGTCTGCGAGCGGGTTCGCGCGATGATCGGCCCTGATATCGGCTTTGATCTGGAATGGACGTCGATCTACACGTTCCGCTGTTGCTCGATGGAGAGATACCGGCACGGGCGGGTGTTCTTTGTGGGGGATGCTGCGCATCAGGTCTCGCCTTTCGGTGCGCGGGGGGCCAATGGCGGGATGCAGGATATCGATAACCTCGGATGGAAGCTGGGACTGGTGATCGGCGGCGAAGCGCCGGAAGCGCTGCTCGATACATACCATGAGGAGCGCAAGGTCGCAGCGGACGAGAACATCCTCGCGTCCAGCCGCACAGCGGATTTCCTGACGCCGCGCAGTCCGGCCCACACCCTCTTTCGCGACGCGGTTCTCGACCTGATCGAGGCGTTCCCCTTTGCGCGGCCGATGGTCAATTCCGGGCGATTGTCGGTGCCTTGCGTCTACGCGGAATCATCGCTGAACGGCGCAGATGACCCGGCGCTTCCGGCGCGGACGCGGCCCGGTGCCTCGCTTGCTGATGCACCTGTCGGGACGGAATGGCTGCTGGACCGGGTCGGCGGAACTTTCACGATCCTCGCCATAAACTGCGCGGTTGCACCTGTCCGCCACGGTGCCGTCATCGCCAATGCCCAGACGATCGAGGCTGCACCGGGATCGGCTTTGGCTGAACGATACCTCGGCAATGCAGCGCGCGCGATTTATCTGGTGCGTCCCGACCAACATATTGCGGCGCGTTGGCGCGAAGCATCGGCAGCGGAACTGGGCGCTGCACTTGGCAAGGCCATGGGAGCGTGAGATGGCAGACCTGAACACAGAACCGAACATCGCCGACGTAGACGGGTTCTACGCCGAGTTATTGAACGCGCATGAAGGGTGCTCGCCTGATGAAACCCATGCGCTCAACGCACGGCTCGTCCTGCTACTCGCCAATCACGTTGGGGATCGTGAAATTCTGCGACAGGCCCTCGCGGCGGCTCGAAACGCATAACCGGGTCGTCTGACATTACCCCATCGTATTCGGCAAGAACATTACCAGTGCCGGGAAGGCCACGAGGATGATGAGCCGGAGGATATCCACCATCCAGAACGGCGTGACTCCGCGAAAGATCGTCCCCGTCGTTACATCGCCCACTACGCCCTTCAGCACGAAGACATTCAACCCGACGGGTGGTGTGATCAACGAAATCTCGGTCACGACCACGACGATGATGCCGAACCACACCGGATCGAACCCCAGCGATATGACCAGCGGGAAAAAGATCGGCACCGTCAGCAACAGCATGGACAGCGATTCAAACACGCAGCCCAGCGCGATGTAGATCAGCAGGATCATTACCATCACCGCCATGGGCGACAGTTCCGCCGCCGTGACGGCGGTGCGCAGCGCCTCGGGCAATCCGGCCAGATTGACGAAGTTCGAGAAGATCCACGCGCCGATCAACACCGTGAACAGTGCCGCCGTCGTCTGTGCGGTTTCGATCAGCACTTGCACCGTCCCCTGAAAGGTCAGCGTGCGGCGGGCCAGCGCGATCAGGAAAGCTCCCGCCGCCCCCATTCCAGCGGCCTCCGTTGGCGAAAAGGTCAGGTACAGTGGCCATATGTCAAGCAGGCCGTACAGCCCTCCGATGACGAGAAAGAACAGCAGCAGCACTGCCCAGACCGATTTGAGCGCCGAAACCCGGCCCGCCCAAGCCGTCCGCTCACCCGCCGGTCCGGCCTTAGGATTGCGGGCAACCGTGAAGCGCACGGCAGCCAGATACAGTAGCACGCCCAGCAGCCCCGGTATGATCCCCGCGATGAACAGCTTGCCGATGGAGGTTTCTGTCAGCAGGCCGTAGATGACGAGAATGACCGAGGGTGGGATCAGGATGCCCAGCGTACCCCCGGCAGCAATCGATGCAGTCGATAGGCTGTCGGCATATTTATATTTGCGCATCTGTGGCAGCGCGACCTTCGACATCGTCGCCGCCGTGGCCAGCGATGATCCGCATATCGCGGCAAACCCGGCACAGGCCACGATGGTCGCCATTGCTAGCCCGCCGCGCAGATGACCGAGGAAGGCATTCGACACCTGATACAATTCGCGGCTCAGCCCGCCCTTGTTGACGAACAGGCCCATCAGGATGAACAGCGGCACGACCGACAGGCCGTAATCCTGCGCTGTATCGATGATCAGCCGCCCGACCATCGAGATCGAAGCCCGGAAATTGCGCAGCTCCATATATCCGACGAACCCGACGATCCCCATGGCAATGGCAATCGGCATCCGCAGCAGCACGAGGATCAGCACGGCGGCGAGGCCGATCAGGGATTCGATCATTTGGTGGGTACTCTCGTCGGCGCAACGATGCGGGTGATGCCCCGCGCCAGAAACACAAGGGCCGTGACCAGCGTGAAGAAGGCGATGAACCAGCCGGGCAGGTATTGCGGAAAGTTCAGATATTCGCTGACATCCCCATACTCCCGCGCCCGCTCGGCCAGATCCCAGATGCGCTTTGCGGGCCACAGCAGCGCCAGCCCGCAGACCAGATCGATCACGATCGCGCGCAGATGCGCCAACCGGCGCGAAAAGATCGGGTCGAGCAGATCGACGACGATATGGTTGTCCTTCCAACTAACCATCGGCAGCGAGGCAAAGACAACAATCGCCATGAACAGCCGCGTCAGTTCGGTCGCGGATTCGATGGGATTATTCAGCGCCGAGCGCAGGACCACGTCGAAAAACGTCATCACCATCAGCGCGAACAGGAAAAAGGCCGCAATCCACGTCGGCAGTATGGCGATCAGATGAAACACCGTCGGTTGACGCAGCGATGCCTCGCGTGCATCGACGGCGTTTTCTGTCTGTCCCTCAATGGTGTCGGACATACGCCCCCCTGTCGCAGCAAGAGGCCCGCATGATAGCGAGCCTCTTGCAGGTCGTGTTTCCTGGGTGGCCCTACTCAGCCGCCATCTGCTCTGCGATGAAGGCTTGCGCGGCCTCGGCATCGATGCCTTTTTCCGCGACTTCGGCCAGAACGCCTTCGCCAATCGCCGCCGACATCTCTCTCCACTTCGCCGCGTCATCCGCGCTGGCTTCGCGCAGACTGTTATCGGCAGTGTCTTTCAGCGCCTTGAGGCCGATTGCGTCGATCTCGTCCCAGACCTGCCCTGCCATGCGTGAGGCGTTTTCGCCGAAAACTTCGCTCAGCGCCGCCTGATCCTCGTCGCTCAACCCGTCGAAGGTATCGGAATTCATGATCAACGCGAAGGAACCGCGATAGAACCCGCCCGGCACGGTAAAGCTGTTCTTGGCGACTTCGTTCAGCTTGAAGCCTGCCTTGCCCTCCATCGGCATCATCACGCCATCCGCCGCATCGGAGGCCAGCGTTTCGTAGACCTTGGGGGCCGGAACGCGGATGCCCGTCGCGCCCAGCGCCTCGCCCACAGCACCGGAGACACCGCCACCGAGACGCAGCTTCATGCCTGAAATATCGTCCAGCGCGTTTACGTCGGCATTGGTGTGCAGGATACCGGGGCCATGGGTCATCAGGGCGACAAGTTTGATGCCCTTGTGCTCATCGGCATCGGCGAGAAATTTCTCGTGCGCGCGCCAGTAGGCGACCGACGCCGCCTCGGCATTGCCCTCGTATCCGGGCAGTTCGATCAGCTTGGTCGCGGTGAAGCGGCCCGGAAAATACCCGTGGAAAATCCACGTCATATCCGCCGCCCCGTCCATGATCAGGTCCATCTGGGCGGGCGGGCTGGCCAGGCCGTATTTCACCTCCGCCGTCACGCGCCCGTCGGTCGCGGCCTCGATCTCCTCGATCAGCTTGGGCCACATTATCGCATTCATCCCGTGGGTGGGCGGTGCCCAGCTCGAGATGATCAGCGTGGTATCCGCCGCAAAGGCAGAAACCGAGGACAGGGCAAGGGCGGAGGAGGCGACGAGCGCCTTGAGCAATGTTTTCATGGTCTTCTCCCTGAGCATATTTCTTCAACAGGCGTTCTAGGCCCGTTTGTTTTGGTCACTGAACCCACATGATCGTCATGAGAGCGGGTTTGCAACATTCATATGCTATTTCAGATATTCTGTCGGGCCAGTTTTCGCACCGCATCGGTGGATATTTTACCCATCGCATTGCGGGGCAGAGCATCGATGAACATGACGCTGCGAGGATGCTTGTAGCGCGCGAGTGCGCCGTCGAGCATCGCCATTAAGTCCGGCGCTTCGACCGCCCCTGACCGCACTGCGACAACCACCGGCGTCTCGCCCCATTTCGGGTCAGGCACGCCGACGACTGACAATTCGGCAATTGCCGGATGTTCCCGCAGCAGACGCTCGATCTCGGCGGGGTAGATGTTCTCGCCGCCCGAAATGATGATGTGCTTGATCCGGTCCGTGAAGAAATATTGACCCTCCGCGTTGCGACTCGCCACGTCGCCGGTGTGGAACCAACCATCCGTAAGCAGGCGCGCGGTCTGCTCGGGGTCATTCCAGTAGCGCAGCAGGGTATTGGCCCCTCGCACCCAGATCTCGCCCGGTTGTCCGATTTCTGCATCGGCACCCTCAGCCGTGACAAGGCGAATATCGCAACGACCTGCGCGGCCAATCGATCCGACCGTCTGCATCGCATCGGTATGGGTCTGATAAATGGCGAAGGGAGCAGTTTCCGTCGCGCCGTAGATTTGCAGTAGTGGGACACCCCGGTCATGAACCCGGCGGATCATCTCGACCGGTACATCGGTGGAGCCGATGGACAGGCAGCGCAAACGCGATAGGTCCGCCGTTTCCCATTCGGGCTGCGCCAGCACCGCATCCAGCACAGTCGGCACAGTGATCGCCGCGTGCACTTTCGATAGGTCGCGTACCATCGCGGCGGGGTCGAAAGCGGGGTGGAGGAGGACGCTGGCCCCGATGGAAAAAGCGGGGGTCGGCAGGATGTTGAGACCCCCCACATGGAACAGGGGCAGGACATTGAGGACGGTATCCTCGGGCATCAGCCCATGCGCCGCTACCGACATCGCAGCATTGGCGATCACTGCGTCCTGCGCCAGCACGACGCCCTTGGGCCGCCCGGTCGAACCGGAGGTATAGACGATGAGAAGCGGGTCGTCGGTGTGCGCCTGTGCCGGATCGCCGGTTGGTTTCGCAAGGGGCAAGTGCGCGGCCTTGTCGACGAAATTATCATCGGCGTAGATCGCTGCCGGACCGCAATCATGCACGATCTGCGCAATCTCATCCCCGGCCAGACGCCAGTTCAGCGGCACGAAAATCGCCCCGATCCGCGCACAGGCGAAGAGCAGGACGAACACGTCAGGATGGTTCAGCCCGTACCACGCCACTCGGTCGCCCCGGCCAATGCCTTTTGCGCGCAACTCTGCCGTTATGTTATCGACCGCGATCGCCATCGCGCCGTAAGTCAGCGCATCATCGCCAAAGCTCAGCGCAGGTTTCTCTGGATGCGTCGCCGCTGCATCGATAATCCAGCGGTCAATCGTCATCCGTCTCGCCGGGTTTGTAGAGTGCGCCCTTGCCCATCATGTCGAGGCACAGTTCCGCCGTCCAGGGCAGCATCAGCGACCCACATCGGCTGTCCCGATACAGCCGCTCCAAGGGCAGCGAGCGCAGCATGGACTGCCCGCCGCAGGTGCGGATGGCGAGTTGCGCCAGCTCGTTGGCGTTCTCCATCACCGTATGCTGTGCCGCCCATGCCCGCATCAGGCTGTCTTGCGTCGGGTCGGGTTTCGCTTCGGAAATCGCCTGAAACCACAGACCCTTGGTCTGCTCCAGCATCACGCGCATCTGCGCCACAGCGAGCTGCTTGGTGGGGTACATCCGGCGCTTGACTGGTGGCGTGCCGGGAACCTCGCCGCGCAAATACGCGACGGTAAAGTCATAGCAGGCTTGCGCGATGCCCATATAGGCGGGGGTGAGCGTCATGAACATATGCGGCCAGCGGCGGGCGGCGCTGGGGTAGACGCCCATCGGCATCAGTTGCTCTTCTTCGGAGACGAACACATCCTCGAAGATCAACGTGCGCGAGACTGTGCCGCGCATCCCCAAGGGATCCCACGCCCCTTCGACCCGCACGCCTTCGGCATCGGCAGGGATGGCGAGATACATCGTGTTGCGCCGCGAATGGACATCGTCCTCGTGCAGCAATGCGGTGCAGAGCGCGCCGTAGTAGTTCGCATGGCCCGACAGGGAGGCGAAGATTTTCTTGCCGTTCACGCGCCAGCCGCCCTCGACCTTGAGCGCGGTGGTTCCGAACGCCTTGAACCCTGCCGCCGCCGCACCGCCCTCCGAAAAGGGCTGCGCGTAGATTTTTCCCTCATCCAGAATACGCCGATAATGCACTTTCCGCGCGGCCTTGTGCGCGTCGTGGATCGCGGGGTCGAGGTCGAGTTGGTCGAGCAGATCACCCGTCCAGAGGCAGGAGGAGACGTGCATGTTGAAGGTCAGCGCGGTCGCCCCGCAGCACCGCCCGATCTCGGCGGCGGTCAGCATGTAGGTCTTGAGGTCGGCACCCAGCCCGCCTTCATCCTCTGGGATGCAGATGCCAAGCAGGCCGGACTCGTGCAGATCGACAAAATTCTCCGTCGGGAAAATGGCCTCCCGGTCGTAGGTGCTGGCGCGGGGCGCGAATTTCGCCGTGGCGAGAGCGTGGGCGCGGGCGGTCAACTCGGCTTGCCTCGAGGTCAGGTTCCAGTCAACGGCGTCAAAGATCGGTGCCGGTTCGGTCGTCATCGCGCCACGTCCTTTAAAAATTCGGCAAGCAGGGAATTGAAGGCCTGCGGCATCTCCTGATGCGGCATATGACCCGCCCCGCTCATATCGTGATAGCGCGCACCGGACAGGCGGGCCGCCATCTTCTCCATCGTAGGGGCAGGCGCATTGCTGTCCTCGCTGCCCGATACGGCCATCACCGGGCAGGTGACCGCCCCCAGATCACCCGCGCGGTCAAAGGTGACGAGACACTGTAGGATGCCCCGCCATGTCTCGACCGGCACAGCGGCGAGCCCCCGCTCGATATGCGCGATTTCTTCCGGCGCAGTGCCCGAGCCGACGAGATGCGGCGCGCTCTCCGCTGCCATTTCGGCCATGGTCTGTCCGGCATCGAGCGCGCCCAGCCGTGCTTTCAGAAACGCATTCTTGAAACTGTCATCCCGGCCCCCGAACCGGGGTGTCGTGGCCAGCAGGATCAGCGAGGCGACCTGATCCGGGCGGCGCAGGGTATGATCCAGCGCGATCATCCCGCCTATGGAATGGCCCAGCAGATGTACCTCGCCGCCCAACCCTTCGATGACCGCGCCTAGCCGCTCCGACAGATGCGCGAAATCGGGCGGGTTCTTCCGCAGTTCAGACCCGCCGTATCCCGGCATATTCCAAGCCACCACGCGCCATCCCGGCAACGCATTCATCTGATGATGAAAACTCGAAGAATCCGACCCGATGCCATGCAGGCAAAGCAGTGTGCGCGGCCCCGCGCCAGTCTCGGTATAGGTGACTCCGTCGATCATACGGGCACACCGTCCTGCACCACGGCGGTATCGTCCAGCAGAATATCGCAACCCATCATCGGCAAATCGAAATGCCCGCGCGTGAAGCGGCCTACGAATTCATTGGCACCGGTCGAGTATAGAAAGTTCCCGGCCAGCGCCCGCAACTCGGTGCCGTTCAGGTCCGCCTTGTCATACATCGTCAACGCCTCGTACCGGGCGGCGGGGTTCAGGCCCCATCCCACATGGCTGGTCGAATAGGCATCCCGGTCGCCGAAGCCCTCGAAATAGGCCCGCATCAGCCGCGCATCGGCCCCGGTACCCGCAATCTCCGTGACGTAATCATCTGTCAGCGTAAAGGTGACGGGGCTCTCGAAATACCGTTTGAAGGTCAGGTTGATGTCCCCCGGTTGAAACACAAGCTGTCCGTTCACGCTCCCTTGTCGCGGAAAGCTGACCACCAGCCCGGCGGGCCAATGCGCCAGCGTTCCGGGCCGGTCGGTAAAGCCCCACACTCCCACTGTCGCCGCACCGCTCATATCCACCGTCAGATCGGTTCCCGCCCCTGACGTCACGCGCATTTGCGCCGCACCGCGACAGGTTGAAACGGCGGCGCGCACGGTGTCTTTCATTTCAGGCTCGGGGATCAGACGGCACAGAATATCAGGATGCTCGTTCGAGATCGTCATGATCCGCGTGCCTGATTGCAGAATCCGGCCCGTATCGCGCGCGTGCATCAACCCTTCGATCGTCAAGTCGATGACCACATCCGACTCGCACAGACGCGCCACCGCCTCCGATGCGCCGTACAGTGCCTCGCAGGCCCCGGTGGAGCGAATGATCGGACCGGATGGCGGGGCGGGTGTCGGGACCACGACTGATGTGAACCCCAAGCCCATTCGTTTCAGCGCAGCCTCCGCCAATGAAACGTGAAGCGTGCGGGAGCCAGTTTCGGACAGCACGGCGATAGTTTCATCGGGAGTGATGGCGCAGAGCGCGAAGACGCGCTCGAATGCGTCCAGCCAGGCTGGATGAGTCTCGATTTCATTCATGTCGGCGACGGTCTCCTGATGATCAAGTCTGCCGTCAATACGGCAATCCATCAAGGGGTCGCTGGCGCATAGGGGCGGATTATAACATGCTTTCGCGCAGTGAATGGTCGAGGAGCATCTCTCTACCGTTCCAGCGCGATCACGCCTTGACGCGCGATGCGATCTCTCCGGTTTCCGTTACCCATGCGTTCGAGGCATAGGTTACAGAGTTCGCGAAGGTTGGGATTTGCCGCCACTCAACCGTTGAACGACGCCATCGCAATGCGTTTCAGGTCGGACAGGAAGCTGCATGTCACGGGGTTGAGCGGCGTGTCATTTCTGCGAACGATGCCAAGGGGACGGTGAAACTGGGGATGGTCGAAATCCAAAAAGACGAGGCGGTCTTCAAGATACGGTTTGGTTGTCGCCTTCGGCATCGTCGTGACAAGGTCGGTGGCCGCCACGATTTCAAGGGCCGAACGGATCGAGTCAGTCTCGACCGCAACCCGTATCCGGTGCAATCCCGACGCGGCCATGGCGGCCTCGGTCTGTTGACGCAGCAGGCTGCCGGTCGAATGGGCAAGCCAGGTCGATGCCTCCAGATCCGCGCTCGTGACCGGCGCGTGGCGGGTTAACGGATGATTGGCGCGGCACATCACGCCGACTTGGTCGTCGATCAACGGCTCGAAGCCCAACCCAGCCACCGGGTCGGCCAGATTGCGCGGGCCGAAGACCACGTCGATCTGCCCGCGCTCAAGCATGCCGCGCAGTTCATGCACCAACCCTGTTCGCAGCTCTATGATGCAATCGGGGTTTTCGTTGATGAAGGCGGAGAGCGCCCCGGTCAGGAAGCGCCCTGCAACGATGGGCGGCGCACCGATCCTGAGCCGCCCCACCGCCCCCGATTTCGACAGGGTCGCGAAAGCCTCGGCCTGCTCCTCCGCCAGCCGGATCGCCAGCCCGTTTCGCGCCAGCCGCAATCCCAGATCGTTGGGGATGGAGCGCCGCCCATCACGCTGGAAGACCGGCGCACCGATCCGCCCCTCCAGCGCGCGCATGTTTCGGCTCAACGCAGGCTGCGTCAGGCCCAGCCTGTCGGCGGCGGACTGAAAACCACCCGCTTCGACAATCACGGACAGTTGGGCGAGATGCTTGGGGTCGAGTTTCATAGCAATATCTTATGTTTTGCGTCCACAAATTAATTATACGTCATGTTTAACGTCTGTTAAACTCTCCCTCAAAACATAAAGGGAGGATGCCAACATGACTTTCTCGATTCTCAAGCGCACCGCCGCGATTGCGGTTCTGGCGCTGAGCATTCCGGCGGCGGCTTCGGCTGATATCTACAAGGGCGAGACAGCCGGGGTCGGCGACCCGGTCCACACGATGTTCGTGGCCTTCGCCAATCAGGCGGGCAAGGCGGATGTGGAAATTCAGGTTAATGCCGGGCAGACGCTGACGAAATCCATGCTCAAGGGCGCGCGGGGCGAGATTGATTTCTTTTCGACCGTGCCATCGCTGGTCAATCTGATGGCGGGCCAGAAGCGAATGTATGAAAAGATCGAGGATGCGCCCGCGCTGTCAAAGAACCTGCGCGCGATTCTGGGCTTCAAGGCGGGAGCCTATCATCCGGTCACGCTGGCGGGTTCGGGAATCGAGGATTGGGCTGACATCAAGGGCAAGACGGTCTTTACCGGCCCGCCCGCCGGGTCGGCATCCGCAACGTCGGAGGCACTGATCCGCATCATCACCGGCTATGAACCGGGCGAGGATTACAAGGCCGTGCGCCTTAGCTGGGGCGAGGGCTATGCCGCGCTGGCCGATGGCAAAATCGACATGATGGTACGCCCCGCCGAAATCGGCTCCGCCCGGATCGAGCAGTTTGGTCTGTCGGGCGAGTTCCGCGTGCTGTCGATCCCGGCGGATGCGCTGGAGAGCGAGGCCATGCAAGGCCTGTTCGGTCGTCCGGGCCGCGGGATGCTGCAATTCGACGGGGGCGTCTATGAAGGACAGCTCACGTCAGGCGAGATCACGGCGCTCGGCTTCACGCAGTTCGTTGGCACCCATGCCGGGGTCGCGGATGACGTGGTCTACGAGGCGACGAAAGCCTTCTGGGACAATCTCGACGAGGTGCACGCCACCGCATTTTTCCTCAAGGAAGTGACGCAGGACAGTGCCTTCACCGCCGTCAACGTGCCGCTGCATCCCGGCGCGTTGCGCTATTACGAGGAAGCGGGTTTCGACATTCCCGACGCGCTGCGCCCGTAAGCGATTATGTCCGCACCGGCCCGGCCCTTCGAGGGGGTTTACGGCGGCCTCGCGCTCGCCGCGACCCTTGCCTGCGCTGCCCTCGGGGGGATCGCGCTCTATTCCTCGGGCCTCGGCCTGCTCGATCCGAAACTGCACCGCGCGCTTGGGTTTGCACTGGCACTGATTGTCGGTGTTGCTGCGGCGCGAGCGAAGCGAGGGGCGATTTATCTCGACCGGCCTACGCCGAAAGCGGGCCTGCATATCGCCGTCGATATCGCCCTGATCCTTGGCGGGCTGTGGGCGATCTGGTCCTTCCTCGATGTACAGACCCAGATGGAGGAAGCGCTCTACGACGTGACGACGCGCGATGCCTGGCCCGCGTTGGTCGGGCTGGCCGTTTTTCTTGAACTGTGCCGCCGCCTCTGGGGTTGGGGGTTGTTCTGCGTCGGGGCGCTGGCGGTCGTTTACCTGTTCTATGGTCAGCACGCGCCCGGCCTATTGGAGCATACCGGCTTCTCGCTGAAGGAAGTCGCCGAGGCGCTGTGGTACAATACCAACAAGGGCGTGTTCGGCTCGATCACCAATATTGTGCTGGTGACGGTCTTTGTCTTCATTCTGTTCGGCGTATTGCTGGAGGGGACCGGGGCAGGGGATACGCTGCTGAAATTCGCGTTCCTCGCAACACGGCGGACGCGGGGGGGACCGGCCCATGCGGCGATCCTCGCCTCCTCGATGTTCGGCACCATGTCCGGCTCGACCGTGGCGAATATCGTCGGCACCGGCACCTTCACCATCCCGATGATCAAGAAGCGCGGGTTCTCGCCGACCTTTGCGGCGGGGATCGAGGCGACGGCCTCCTCGGGCGGACAGATCATGCCCCCCATCATGGGCGCGGCGGCGCTGGTCATGGCGGATTTGACCGGGGCGGGGTATCTGACCGTCATTATCGCGGCATTGGTCCCGGCGCTGTTCTATTATTTCAGCCTGTTCGCGGCGGTCACGGTCGAGGCACGGCGGCAGGGTATCGAGATCCAGCCCCTGACGGTCGATGATCGCATCACCCGCACTGATATGATCAACGCCATCCTGTTCGTCGGGCCGATCCTGACCGTGATCGGCTCGCTGCTGGCCGGGTTGTCGACCTCGAAGGCGGGCTTCTATGCCGTCATCGTGCTGCTGGTTCTGTCCGTCATCAACCCGGAGGTCCGCCGCAACCCGAGGCGCGTCTGGGACAGCTTCATCAAGGGGTCGCTGTCGGGCGCAACGCTGCTGATCGCCATTGCCGCCATCGGTATCCTCGTCGGCTCGCTCGATTCCACCGGGCTGGGACTAAAGCTTGCGAATGTCATCGGTGAGATACGTGGCGAGAGTCTGTTCTCGGCGCTGCTGGTCGCAATGATCGGGGCGCTGGTGCTGGGCATGGGGATGCCGACGCTGCCCGCCTATCTCATCATCATTCTCGTGATGGGTCCGGCGATTCAGGCGCTCGGCGTGTCGATGCTAACGGCGCATATGTTCGTCTTCTATTACGGCGTCGCCTCGTCCCTGACCCCGCCCGTCGCCATCGCAGCCTATGCCGCTGCCCCGATTGCAGGGGCCAATCCGCTGATGACGGCGCTGATGGCGTTCCGGCTCGGGATGGCGAAATTCATCATTCCGTTCATCTTCGCGTTCTACCCCACGATCCTGATCGTCGAGGAATTCAGCCTGTTGCCGTTCCTGTGGATCACGGCACGGACGTGCTTTTGCATTTGGCTGTTTTCCTCGGCCCTGTCGGGGTTTGACCGCGGGAAGCTGACCATCCCCGAGATCGCCCTGCGGTTCGGCGCGGCCTTCGCGATGCTGGCCCTGTCACCAGTCGTCCATTTGCCCGCCATCGCGCTTGGCATCGTGCTGATCGTCTGGGATAAACGCCGCCACCAAAGGATCGCGCCATGACCAAGCGCCCGAATTTTCTGTTCATCATCACCGATCAGCATCGCGCCGATCATCTGGGGTGTTACGGCAATCCTGTGGTGAAGACGCCGAATATCGACAGCCTTGCCGCCAAGGGAACGCGGTGGGACCGGTTTTACGTCGCCAACCCGATCTGCATGCCCAATCGGGCCTCGATCATGACGGGGCGGATGTGTTCGGTGCATGGGGCGCGGCATAACGGAATTCCGCTGTCAAAGAACGATACGACCTTTGTCGAGTTGTTGCGCGATGCCGGGTATGCGACCGGCCTGATCGGCAAGTCACATCTACAGAGCTTCACCGGCCTGCCCGCGACCAACACCTATCAGCCGGAACCGGGCAAGCACACCCCCGCGCCGCACCTGCGCGATGCCTACAAGGACAACCGCCACGGGCCGGAATACGATCTGGAAGTCACCCCGACATGGGACAGGCCGCTGGCCGAGCGCAAGAGCGGCGACTTCTACGGCTTCGACCATGTGGAAATTGCCGCCGATCATGCCGACCGGGCCTCCGGCGATTATCTGCTTTGGGCGCGCGAGCAGCGCAGAGATTTCGACGATCTCGTCGGTCCCGAGAACGCCCTACCGGACAATCGCATCGACGCGCCGCAGGCATGGCGGACGGCAGTGCCCGAAGACCTCTACTCGACAAGCTGGATCGCGGATCGTGCCGGGGATTGGCTGGAGGCGCGGGCGAGCGACGACGCGCCATTCTTCCTGCAAATGTCCTTCCCTGACCCGCATCATCCCTTCACACCGCCGGGCAAGTACTGGGATATGTACGATCCGGCAGATATCGACCTGCCCCCCTCGTTCGGCAAGGGCGACCTGCCCCCCATCAGGGCGATGCGGGCGGCGATGGCAGATGGCACCGATCCGCGCGACAATCAAAGCCCCTTTGCCGTCAGCGAGGACGAGGCGCGCGCCATCATCGCGCTGACCTACGGCATGATCACCATGATTGACGACGCCATCGGGCGAGTGCTGGCGCGGTTGGAGGCGGCGGGGATGGCCAAGGATACGGTGGTGATCTTCACCTCCGACCACGGTGACTACATGGGCGACCATGGGCTGATGCTCAAGCTGCTGCTGCATTATCAGGGCGTCATCCGCGTACCGTTCATCTGGCACGATCCCGCCGGGGCCATACGGGGTGCAGAAAAGACCGGATTGGCCTCCTCCATCGACATTTCCGCCACCATCCTCGCACGGGCGGGCATCCAGCCGTTCAACGGATTGCAGGGACGCGATCTCTTCTCGACCGATCCACCCGAAGCGATCATCGTGGAGGAGGACAGCCAACGGCTCATGACCGGCTTCGATCGCCCTCAACGGGTGCGTACTATCGTCACCGACCGCTATCGCATGAGCCTGCGCGAGGGCGAGGACTGGGACGAACTGTACGACCTTGAGAGCGATCCCGCCGAAATGCGCAATCTCTACGACGATCCCGCTGCCGCCACCGCGCAACGCGCCATCACCGAAACCATGCTCCGCCGCATGATCGCCTTGCAGGACCGCGCGCCTCTGCCCGCCTATCGCGCCTGACCCCCGCGCAGTCGTCGGGTTACATCCTCCGAAAACTTGACGGCGCATATCGGAATGACCGCTTTGCGCTCGTCTCGACCGTCGCTGCCCCGGCGATCATGCTGAACTCGCGACGGTGTTGAACGATTGCATCACCACCGTTTGCTGAGAGACTGCAGGAAGTCTCCTTCGGGCCGGCAATCCCCATTCATGTCATGTTCCTGCACCTTCGTCGTATCGAGACCCGTCGTAAGCGTACGGTGTGCCTTTCAATTACCCACAAGTCTGGATTTCAGGCTTGCGTCGCTGGAATCTGTTGTGATTCCTCATTGTGCACCAGTTAGAACAGAGCAGGTGCGGGATGTCGGGAACGGGTCGGGGCGAGGCGTCATGGATCGAAAGTGAGGTTGATGTCTCGGCTTTCAGCGACGCTCGGTTGGGCGCGCGCTTCCGATCGTTACTGGCCCGGCTTTCCTGTTCGATAGGCGATCCACTGCCACTGGCCTGCCG
>CALHLW010000189.1 GCA_938034615.1 uncultured Neomegalonema sp.
CCATGTCTACACCCCCTCCTTCCTGCTGGCCTCGACGGCCTTCTTCGACAGCCTGACGGCAGAACAGCAGACGGTGTTTATCGATGTGGGGCGCAAGATCACCGATGCGGCCTATGAGAAATCCGCCGATCTCGAAGCGAAATATATGGACGAGATGAAGACCAAGCTGAAGATCAACGGAGTCGACCTTCCCGCCTTCCAGAAGGCGACTGCTGAAAGCTATGACGACTACGTCGACAGTCAGGGCGATGAGTACCTGACGATCATCCGCAGTGCTGCCGAGTGACGGGAGAGGACATGAATGTGTCATTCCCGCGTGCAGCACATGCTGGACTATGGACCCCTTGGTCAAGCCACGGGGTGACACGGGACAAAGATATCACGACAAGAAATACCGCATGAGGGCCCTACGCTTTCTCGACCGGATCGTGGAGGCCGTGGCGATCACGGCCTTCGCGGTTTCATCGCTGTTCATCTTTCTCAATGTCCTGAACCGCTATCTCGTGCTTGGCGCATTCCGCAATCTGGCACGGGACTATGAGAGCCTGCGTCCGGCTTACAGCGCCGTGCGGGGCGCTCTCGGAGACATCGTCGTGACCGCCGATGAAGTGCCCGGCTACCTGCTGGCATGGATCGCGTTTCTCGGCGCGTATCTCGCGATGCGGAGGGAGGGGCATATCGCTTTCGACATGCTGGTGGAGGCCCTGTCGCCCGTATGGCGGAAGCGCGTCGCCATACTAAACGCGGCGCTGATCGGTGGGTTTCTGGCCATGTTGCTGTGGCAGTCGATCCGCATGATCCGTGTCGCGGGGCGAACCGAGATCGAGACGGCGGAGATCGCGCAGGGCTGGTTCATGCTCATCATTCCCATCGCCGCCGTATTGCTAGGCATAGCCGTGCTCGTGCGCCTGCGCGAAACGTGGCACCGCACGGAAGGCGACGCCTGACATGGCTTGGGTCGTCATCAGCTTGCTGCTCGCCTTGATCGCCTTGGGAATGCCCATCGGGTTCGCGCTGATGATCGCCGCCGCCCTTTCCATGGCGTTGACGGGGATCGACCTCATCATGGCCCCGATCCAGATGTTCTCAGGCGTGAACAAGGTCGTGCTGCTGGCCATTCCGCTGTTCATCTTCATGGGTGAACTGATGGGGGCAACCTCCATCTCCGACCGTATCATCGCCTTGGCCCGCGCGCTGGTTGGCTGGATGCGCGGCGGGCTGGCCCATGTGAACGTCGTGACTTCGATGTTCATGGCGGAAATGTCCGGCTCGGCGGTGGCCGATGCCGCCGTGATGAGCAAGATTTTCGTCCCTTCGATGGAAAAACAGGGCTATCCGAAGACCTTCGCGGCGGCGGTGACGGCGACCAGCGCGACGCTGGGCATCATCATTCCACCATCGATCCCGATGGTTCTCTACGGCGTGACGACCAATACATCGATCAAGGATCTGTTTATCGCGGGGATCATTCCTGGGCTGCTGCTCGGCGGATCGTTCATGGTCACGAGCTACATTTTTGCACGACGCGAGGGGCATCCGGTCGATGCGCGGTTCGAGGTGGCGCGGCTCGGAACCGCCCTGCGCGCGGCCCTCGTGCCGCTGATGATTCCGGTGCTGGTCGTCGGCGGCCTGATCGGCGGATTCGTGACCCCGACGGAAGCGGCGGCGCTGGGAGCGGTAGCCGCGCTGTTCTTCGGCTGGGTCATGCAGCGCGATCTGAATCTGAAGATGATCTACGAAATCGCCGGGACGACGGTGCGGCAGACCTCGGTGGTGATGATGATCATCGCGGGATCGGCGGTTCTCGGCCAATTCCTTGCCAATGAACAGATACCGCAGAAGATCGCCGAAGGGCTGGGCGGCATCACCGACGAGTACGTGTTGCGGATGCTGCTCATCAACGTCTTCCTGCTGTTCCTCGGCATGTTCCTGCACGCCTCCGCCGCCATCATCGTCGTGGTGCCGATGCTGCTGCCCCTCAGCCGCGAGATGGGAATCGACCCGGTTCATTTCGGAGTGATCGTCTGTCTCAATCTCGGGATCGGACAGCAGACGCCGCCCGTTGCCTCGGTGCTTCTGACCGTCTGTTCAGCAACCGGCCTGCGTATCGAACAGGTCATGGGCTATTGCAAATGGTTCATTCTGGCGATGTTCGTCACGCTGATGATCGTCAGTTTTTCGCCATGGATGGCGACGAGTCTGTTGTAGTCAAGACGCAGGAAAGCGTGTCTCGCCGCAAGGTTGCGACCGGCTGGTTGCGAGGTGCAACAAAGGTGGTTCGTGGCACCGTGTCAGCTTTTACTGGAGAAATACCCGGAAATCAGGTATTCGAATCACCGCTAGGTTACCAAGAATCACTGTCTGTTACCTTCTTCGAGGGTCAGTTGCAGGATTTTGCTCTGACTGCGCCAAAGCTGCCGCACCCTCGCGGGCAGTGTACTTGAAGGAGTGTATCACGATGGCCAAAGGCACCGTGAAATGGTTCAACCCGACCAAGGGTTTCGGCTTCATCCAGCCTGATGGCGGATCGCGCGATGTATTCGTGCATATCTCTGCCGTCGAACGTGCTGGTCTGCGCGGACTCGATGAAGGCCAGAAGGTCGAATTCGAAGTCGAAGCAGGCCGTGATGGCCGCGAGTCGGCCGCGGACCTCGTTCTGGTCGACTGACCTCGAACAACGATTGAGCGACAGAAAGGCCCCGTCCATGCGGGGCTTTTTTCGTGTCTGATACCCCAAAATCGCCACATGGCCCCGCTCTTGCTTTGTCACAGCGCAATGATCTGCGCCGTGACCGATCCGGCGCGCTGACATGAGGGCCGATCCGATGACAAAACCTCTTTCCGTTCTGACATTCGCCCTCGCGCTCGCGATGGCGGCTCCCCTTTCGGCAACCGCGCAGGATGACGATGCCTTCGCGCGGGGCGTTACCGCCTATGAGGATGGCGACTACGAAGCCGCTGCCGAACTCTGGGCACCGTTAGCCGAAGACGGCACGCCAGAAGCCCAGCGCAACCTCGCTCAACTTTATCGACTGGGTCTGGGCGTCGAGCGCGACAATGCGCGGGCCTACGAGCTCTACACCGCCGCCGCCGAGCAGAACTCGGTCGAAGCGCAAGTCAATGCCGCCTTCCTGCTGCTGACTGGCGAGGGCGTGGAGAAAGACCCGAAACAGGCCGCGCTGTGGTTCGCCAAGGCCGCCGACCAAGGGGATGCCCTCGCACAGTTCAATCTCGGCCTGATGTACGAGAAGGGCGTCGGTGTCCCGCAGGATCGCGATATCGCCCGCGAACTCTATCAGCTTTCCGCCAATCAGGGCCAGAAACGCGCCCTCGCCCGCCTCGACGCCATAGAGGACGATCTGCCCCCGGATGGTGGCGAAACAGCGCGCCGTGAGCGCGACGAGCAGAAGGCCGAGAAGGAAGCCCGCAAGGCCGATGCCGAGCGCGAACGCAAACGTCAGGAAGCAGACGTCAAGCGCGTGACGAGCCGCGCGAAGGCCGAAAAGGACAGCGCCGAGAAGTCCAAGATGGAAAAGGCAACGGCCGAAGCGAAGACCGGCCCGATTCTCATCATCGAGAAGGTCGAAAGCGAACCCGATCAGGATGCCGGGGAGGAATCCGAAAAGGCCGCCGTGGCAGCGACCCGCAACGCCGAGGCCGCTTTCTCAAAGGCCCCGCAGGCTCCTAAAGGCACACCGCCCGTGCGTCGCAAGCCCGAGAACCGTGACACCGCCAATAGCAAGAGCGGGGGCAGTGCCAAGGCCGCGACACCGCCCAACAACACTGCCGATCGCTCGCAGACCGCGCGCATCCGTCAGGTCAAGGACGCCGAGACCGCCTATAAACGCGGCGATTTCCGCACCAGCGCGCGGCTGCTGGCCCCCCTGGCTCAAGAGGGGATGCCTCTCGCCCAGTTCTGGCTGGGGCGCATGTTCAACCGGGGCGAGGGGGTAAAACTCGATCGCTATGAGGCCTACAGTCTGTGGCGCAGCGCGGCGGCGAGCGGAAGTGAGCAGGCCGCGACGGCCCTCGCAAATCTCTCCAACCGCCTCGGCCCGGAAGAACTGAGCCGCGCGGAATCCTATCATCAGTCCAGAGTGCGGCGCATGGCGCAGAGTCGGAACTGACACGATCCCTCCCCCGCCACTTCAGGCGGGGGATTTTCCCGTTCACGCGAAACGAACGACGATGCCGTTCCTTTCGCGTTCATGGGGTGCCATTCGTGTCCGAAACATGGCATGAAAACCGCGTAATTCCTTAACGCGGAGTAAACGGCAATGAGCGACGATACCCCCCTCGGCTTCGAAACCCGCATGATCCACGCGGGCGCGGCCCCTGATCCGGCCACCGGCGCGCGGCAGACGCCGATCTACCAGACCACCAGCTTCGTCTTTCAGGATGCCGCCCATGCGGCGCGGCTGTTCAGCCTTCAGGAAGTCGGCTTCATCTATTCGCGCCTGACGAACCCGACCACAGCGGTCCTACAGGAGCGCGTTGCATCCCTCGAAGGCGGAGTCGGCGCGGTCGCCGCTGCATCGGGCCACGCTGCACAACTTCTCGCCCTCTTCCCGCTGATGGGACCGGGCCGTAACATCGTCGCCGCCGACAAACTCTATGGCGGGACGGTCAACCAGTTCGGACAGGCGATCAAGCGGTTCGGCTGGTCGGTGAAATTCGTCGATTTCGATGATACCGATGCCGTCAGCGCGGCGATCGACGGCGACACCCGCGCGATCTGGTGCGAATCGCTGGCCAATCCCGGCGGCATCGTCACGGATATCGAGGCGATCTCGGCCATCGCGAAGGATGCGGGCCTGCCCCTGCTCGTGGACAACACCATGGCCACCGCCGCGCTCTGGCGGCCCATTGAGCATGGGGCGGATATCGTCGTCGGCTCGACCACCAAGTTCATGTCCGGCAACGGGACATCCATCGGCGGCATCGTGGTCGATTCCGGCAATTTCGACTGGACGGCTTCGGACAAGTTTCCCTCGCTGACCGACCCTGCCCCCGAATACCACGGTTTGAAATTCGCCGAAGCCCTCGGCCCCATGGCCTACACCTTCCACTCCATCGCCATCGGTCTGCGCGATCTCGGTGGTTGTCAGCAGCCGCAGAACGCTTTCTACACCCTGCTAGGGCTGGAAACCCTGTCCTTGCGGATGGAGCGTCACTGCCAGAACGCACAGAAGGTCGCGGAGTTTCTGGAGGGTCACGCCAAGGTGGACTGGGTGTCCTATCCGGGCCTCAAATCCTCGAAATACCACGAGCGAGCGAAGAAATACCTGCCCAACGGCGCAGGAGCGGTCTTCACCATCGGCGTGAAGGGCGGCTACGATGCCGGGATCAAGCTGGTGGATTCGCTGAAGCTGTTTAGCAATGTCGCCAATATCGGCGACAGCCGGTCGCTGGTCATCCACTCCGCATCAACGACACACAGCCAGCTTTCGGATGAGGGCAAGACGGCGGCAGGAGCGGGGCCGGAAGTCGTGCGCCTCTCCATCGGGTTGGAGACGGCAGACGATCTGATCGCGGATATCGATCAGGCGCTCGGCGCGATCTGAGCAGCCCAAACGATGCGGTGGGGGCGCGTCATAGGCGCTCCCCTCTCTATCTGCTGTCGATGGCAGTGTTCGGCGGGCGAGCCTCGATCACCACGAACGCCTGCGCGTAAGGGTCGTCATCGGTCATGGTCAGATGGATATACGCCGTCCATCCCGGCGGCGTCAGTTTGTCGAGACGCGCTTGCGCACCGCCCTCGAGATGTAGGGTTGGCTGACCACTCGGCAGGTTGACGACGCCCATCTCGCGCCATGCGACGCCCATCCGGACCCCGCTGCCCAGCGCCTTAGAGCAGGCTTCCTTCGCTGCCCAGCGTTTCGCATAGCTTGCTGCCCGATGCGGTTTACGATCCGAACGTTCGCGCTCCGTGTCGGTGAAGACCCGGTGGGTGAACCGCTCGCCATGGCGTTCCAGCGTTCCGGCAATCCGGCGAATATCGGCAAGATCGGCCCCGATACCGATGATCACGCCGCCGTTCTCCCCTCGGCATAGCCTTCGTCCATGGCCGAGCGCATCCGGCGCATCGCCTCTTCCAACCCGATGAAGACTGATTCGCCGATCAGGAAATGACCGATATTCAGCTCGGCGACATCCGGTATGCTCGAGACCATCCGCGCCGTCTCGAAGTCGAGGCCATGGCCCAGATGAACCTCCAGACCTGCCTCCGTCCCGATCTGCACCCCTTCTACGAGCCGCGCCAGTTCTCGATCGCGCCGCTCTGTCTCGCCCGCCAGATGGGCGTCGCAGAAATTGCCGGTATGCAGTTCGATAACCGGCGCGCCGATTCTCTTGCTCGCCTCGATCTGCGCCGGGTCCGCCTCGATGAACATCGACACGCGGCATCCGGCCTCGCGCAACGGCGCGATGAACCCGGCCAGTCTATTGTCGTCCTGAGCGACGCCGAGACCACCCTCGGTCGTGCGTTCCTCGCGTTTTTCGGGAACGATGCAGACGGCATGGGGCCGATGCCGCAGGGCAATGGTCTGCATTTCTTGCGTCGCCGCCATTTCGAAGTTCAGGGGCACGGTCAACGCGGCCATCAATGCCTCGATATCCGCATCCCCGATATGGCGACGATCCTCACGTAGATGCGCCGTGATCCCGTCCGCTCCGGCCTTTTCCGCCAGCAATGCCGCTCGCACAGGGTCGGGGGCCGCCCCGCCCCGCGCATTGCGGATGGTGGCGACATGGTCGATATTCACACCGAAACGTGGACCGGTCATGGCATTTCCCTCATTCGTGACTTACGGAGAGTATAGGGCGCGACCCGCCTCAGTTCAGCGTCAAATCAGCCGGTCTTGTCTGCCGCGCTAACCGCCCGCGCGGCCAGCTCCAGCCGCTTCTTCTCCAGCTTTTCCGTCCGCCGTTTTTGATAGGCGGCGATCATCGGCCTGACGATGTAAAAGCTGGCAATGGCGACCGGGATTCCGCAGATCAACCCGCCGATACCATAGGGCAACATCACTTGATCGCCGAATTCGGACACTCGGGCGAAGGACTGCGCCCATGTCACCGTTCCCGGCTCTGCAATTCCCATTGCACTTCGGGCGCTGTCATAGAGCAGCCGCCCAATATCAAGGAAAGCCTTGATGACGCCCGCGCCATCCGTGGGATGTGTAGGCTGCGTTCGCCCCAGCAACAGCGTGCCCACCCACATCGACCCCGCCGCTATGAACGGGAAGGTAATTGGATTCCCGACCGCCGTTCCGAAGAGCGAGCTGATAATGTTTACCCGGAACATTTTGGCAAGAAGGGCCGCGACAACGAAGTGCAGGCCGAACAGCGGCGAAAACGACACCAGTGCCCCGATCCCGAACCCGAAGGCAATATTCGTCGGGGTGTCGTTGAGACGCTCGACCCGATGCCGCATATAGCGCCACCCTCGCGCGAATCCTTTCTCCGGCCAGAGAAAGGCTTGCGCCCGTCGCAGGAACGATTGTTGTTTCCCGCGTTTGAGGATCATGCGGTTCTCCGCTTGCGGTGCAATTGCACCGGGTCGTCCGTCACGCCCTAAGACCCCGGCTTCCCGGTTTTACAGCAGGGATCGCAGCAAGGTTTTCAGGCAATTCACCCTCATCATAGACGGGAATGGTTAACGATACGAGAGGCGTAAGCGAAACGCCGATATCCGCTGCTCCGCCGCTGCGGTCGATCAGGGCAGCACCGCCGATAACCTCACCACCCGCCGCGCGGATCGACGCGATACATTCGCGTGAGGACAGCCCGGTCGTGACCACATCTTCGACCATCAGACACCGCGCGCCACGCTCGATCTCAAAGCCCCGGCGAAAGACGAATGACCCCTCGACCCGCTCGGCGAAGATCGATGGCAGCGAAAGCTGACGGGCCAGCTCGTACCCGACGATCAGGCCCCCCATCGCAGGAGAGATACAGAGGTCGAAGGCATCGTTCCCATGGGCGGCCCGGACCTTGTCGGCCAATGCGCTGCATAGCCGACTGGCACGGGCCGGGTCCATCATCACGCGCGCGCATTGCAGATAGGCAGGGCTGTGCTTGCCCGAGGAAAGAACGAAATGCCCTTCGAGCAAAGCTTCAGCGGCCCGAAATTCAGCCAAGACGTCGTCGTCGGTCACAGATTCGCCCTCGCGTTGCCCCCCGCACAAATGGGCCTAGCGGGCGCTCGCGTCAACGCCCGCGACGCGATCAACGCGATCAACGCGCTGTTGGGCGTCGAGAGCACGCAAAATCATGTGCAGATGACGCGCATCTCGCACTTCAAGATCGATCAAGACCTTATAGTAGCTCGGCTTGCGTTCGATGATCCGCAGATTATCGATATTCGCCCCCAATGCCCCGACACCGGTACAGACAGCCCCCAGTGCTCCCGGCTCGTTCGCGAGTGTCAATTCGGCGCGGGTCAGGTAGCGGGGAACGGTATCCGCGCCCTCGCCCCAGAACATGTCGAGCCACTCGGCCCCCTCATCGTCGCTGTCGTCCTCGATCAGAATATTGCAATCGATTCGATGCACCATCACGCCGCCTTCGGTGCGGTCCACTACGCCAACTATGCGCTCGAAGGGGATCGGCATACAGGTCTGGCAGAATCGGTGCACCGGACTGCGCTGCGCTCCCCGCAGGAAGACCGCCGGTTCCTCCCGTTTTGCGATTTCTGCGCTGGCATCGCGGTCGGGATTGGCGGCCTTGAAGACTTCATCGGGATGAAGTTCCGACGCGCCGACTGCGATGAAGAGCGCGTTTACGTTCGGAAGATCGAGTACCACGATGGCCCGCCCAATATCGTCCTCGTCGAGTTCATAACCTGCACGGGTAAAGGCCCGGTCGAGCAATTGCTGGCCGAACCGGGCCAGTTCGGTCCGCTCGATCTCGCGCAGGGCGCGGCGAATCGCCGATTTTGCGCGACCCGTGACGACCATGTCCTCCCATTCCGCAGTCGGCTGCTGGCCATCCGACCGCAGGATTTCGACACTCTGGCCGTTCCTCAGTTGTTTCCAGAATGGTGCCTGATGCCCATCCACCCGTGCGCCGACGCAGGAATTGCCGACATTGGTATGGATCGCATAGGCGAAATCGAGGGCTGTCGCCCCGCGCGGCAAGCGGCGCACATCGCCTGTGGGCGTGAAGCAGAAGACCTGATCGTGGTACATCTCCAACTTGACGTGCTCGAGAAATTCATGAGGCCGAGCCCCCTGCTCCAGCCGCTCCAGCACATCCTTCAGCCATAGCGTAGGCCCGACGGCATAGGGGTTCTCGGCCCGAATGCCATCGCGATAGCTCCAATGCGCCGCAACCCCACGTTCGGCGTGCTCATGCATCGCCACCGTGCGAACCTGCACCTCCACGCGCCATCCGCTCTGACCGATCACCGTGGTATGGATCGAGCGATAGCCGTTCGTCTTGGGATTGGAGATATAATCCTTGAACCGCCCCGGTACGACGGGCCATTTGCGATGCACGGCCCCCAAAGCCAGGTAGCAGTCGTCCTCCGAATTGACGACGATGCGAAAGGCCACGATATCGGACAAACTCTCGAAGCCGACGCGATCCTCCTGCAACTTTCGCCAGATCGAATAGGGGCGCTTCTGGCGGCTTGAGACACGGGCCAGGATGCCCATGGATGCGAGCGTGGTCTCGATCTCGCGCTCCACTTCGGGGACGATCATCGTGCCGTGCTTGTTACGCAGCTTCACGAATCGCCGCAGTACGGATGTCCGCGCACCGGGATTGAGAACCCGGATCGACAGATCTTCGAGTTCCTCGCGCATGTCCTGCATCCCCATGCGACCAGCAAGGGGAGCATAGACCTCCATCGTCTCCGCCGCGATGCGGTCCTGCTTTTCGGGTCTCAGGCCACCGATGGTCCGCATGTTGTGCAGGCGGTCGGCAAGTTTGACCAGCAGGACGCGGGCATCCTGTGCGACGGCGAGAATCAGTTTGCGAAAGTTCTCGGCCTGCGCTTCCTCGCGGGTGTTGACGACCGCATCGCGCTCCTCGATTTCGCTGAGCTTGGTCACACCAGCGACAAGACCGGCGATTTCCTCGCCGAAAATCTCCTCGATATCGCCGCGCGTGTAGCCGGTATCCTCGACCACATCATGCAACAAAGCGGTCACAATGCTCGCGTCGTCGAGGCGCAGATCAGCCAGCAGGTTTGCGACCGCGACGGGATGGGTAAAATACGGCTCGCCGGATTTGCGATCCTGAAATCCATGCGCGCGCGCGCCCAACTTGAACGCGCGCTCGATAAGATCGATATCGCTATCGGGATTATAGCCGAGAATCCGGGTCTTGAGAATTTCGTACTCGCCAACCATGGCGCGCGACGCAGGAAGCGTCACGTTCTCCGTCAGCGGATGAGGCTCACCCGCCGACACCGTCATCAATCCGACGTGCTCTCCGCCTGAAGGGCACGGATCAGGTCAGCTTCGGACATGTCGTCCTCCGGCGCATCCTGCTCGCCCATCAGTGCGGCCATGTTGTCTTCGACTGGTTCATCGACCTCGACATGCTTCTGAAGATGAGCGATGGCTTCCTCACGAAGATCATCTGCCGTGATCGCCGTCTCGGCAATCTCGCGCAGGGCAACAACGGGGAATTTATCTTCGTTTCGTTCGACCAGCATCGAGCCACCCGTCGTGATCGCACGGGCGCGATGACTGGCCAGCAGCACGACCTCGAAACGGTTCGGAATCTTGTCGACACAGTCTTCGACTGTTACACGCGCCATGGATCGCTCCGCATTGGTGAAGGGGGACGGCGTCTATACGATGAAGAGACGCCGCAAATCAAGCGGCGTCCTTATTATCGTTCAGGTGCTCAGGTGTGGTCTTCAGGGTGTTTAACCTTCGCCCAGACCTTGCGGTTGGTAAACCAGACCAGCGTGGCGAAGAGGATCAAGAACGTCATCGACCACACTCCGGCCTGCTTGCGCTCGACCAGCTTCGGCTCCGCCGCCCACATGAGGAATGCCGAGATATCGGCTGATACCTGTTCTAGCGACGCCTCAGTGCCGTCCGCATATTCCACGTCATCGCCATAGAGAGGCGCTGCCATGTTGAGATAACCGCCATAGGCCGTGTTTTCGTAGAGAATACTATCCCCGGATTCCTTCTCCTCGCCCGTATAGCCGAGCAGAAGACTGTAGATGTAATCTGGACCGCCATTTCGTGCCTTCGCAAGCAGAGACATGTCGGGTGGGTTTCCGCCCACAGCCGGAGTCGGGAAGTAATCGAAGGGTAGCGCCTCACGAGTATCTCCCGGCTCGCCCTCTTCGTCAGCAACTTCATAATTCGCCGCGATCGCCTTGACGGCTTCGTCGCTAAAGCCTGGGCCGTTCTCGTCCGCCAGCGCACGGAAGGGCACATGCTTCATGCCGTGACAGCCCGCGCAGACCGCTTCATAGACCTGAAAGCCGCGCTGCAACTGCGCCTGATCATAAGCACCGAACATGCCGTCAAAGCTGAAGTCGTGGTCCTTGATCTTACCGGCTCCGCCTGCCGCAAAGGCTGCGGAGGAGAAGGCGACAAGGGCGGCAGTCAGGGCCGATGCGATGGAAAGTTTCATATCGATCCCCTTATTCGGCGGGCTGAGCGGCAACGCCAGCCGACTGGCCGGGGTTCGCATCATCAGTGTCGTCATGCTTGTCCTTGAATGCCTGTTCGATGCTCTCGGGACGCGGAAGCGGCTTCTCAATCAAACCCACCACCGGCAGGACGATCAGGAAATGCGCGAACCAGTAGATCGTAGCCAGCAGCGAGACGAGCGGCACGATGCCCTCGGCGGGTTGTCCCCCCGCCCACATGAGGACGAAGAAATCGATCACCAGCACAAGGAACCACCAGCGATAGATCGGGCGATAGGTCGTCGACCGGACATTGGAAGTATCAAGCCAAGGTGCGAAGGCCAGCACCGCAATCGCCCCGAACATCGCAATCACACCGCCCAGCTTGGCCGGGATAATCCACAGGAAGTCGAAGGTGATCGCTCGCAGGACTGCATAGAATGGCAGGAAGTACCATTCGGGCACGATGTGGGCGGGCGTCGCCAACGGATTCGCCTCAATATAGTTATCCGGGTGGCCGAGATAATTGGGCGCGAAGTAGACGAAAAACGCGAAGGCGATCATGAATACCAAGATCGCGAATAGGTCTTTCGTCACATAAAATGGCGTGAACGGGACTGTATCCTTCTTCACGGTCTCAATTGATTCCTTGCGGACCTCAACGCCGGTCGGGTTGGTGTTGCCGACATGGTGCAGCGCCCAGATATGCAGCACAGTCAGACCTGCGATCACGAATGGCAGCAGATAGTGCAGCGAGAACATCCGGTTCAGAGTTGCCTCCCCCACATAGGGCCCACCCCAGAGCCATTCCTTCAGCGATTCGCCAACCAGCGGGATTGCACCGAACAACGAGGTGATGACCTTAGCGCCCCAGAAACTCATCTGCCCCCATGGCAGAACATAGCCCATGAAGGCTGTGGCCATCATCACCACGAAGATCAACACGCCGATGATCCAGAGAATCTCGCGCGGCGCCTTGTAGGAACCGTAATAGAGACCCCGGAAGATATGCGCGTAGACGGCAATGAAGAAGAACGACGCGCCATTGGCATGGGCATAACGGAGCAACCAGCCATAGTTCACGTCGCGCATGATATGCTCGACGGAGGCAAAGGACGCCGTCTCGCCGACCCGGTAATGCATCGCCAGCGTGATGCCCGTGACGATCTGGATCACGAGGAACAGCACGAGGATGCCGCCGAAGACATAGGCATAGTTCAGGTTCTTCGGTGTCGGAAATTTCTGGAGATGATCAATCATCCCCATGATCGGAAGGCGGTCGTTTATCCACTTCGACGTGGTGCCTTCTTTGGGTTCGTAATGCTCCTGGGGGATCGTTCCCATGGTGTGATCTCCTATCCGAGCTTGAGAATGTCGCCGTTGAGTGAGGCGACGGGAATGGGCAGGTTCTCGGGGGCCGGTCCCTGACGGATGCGCCCGAGGTTGTCGTAATGCGAGCCATGACAGGGGCAGAACCAGCCATGGTAATCCCCCGCGCCGTCACCAAGCGGCACACAGCCGAGATGGGTGCACACGCCGGACAGGACAATCAAATCCTTGTTCTCGCCGAGAAGCCGGGCATCGACCGTGGCCTGTGCATCCGGTGCGTTCGGGTTGCGGGCATCCGGGTCGGGCAGGTCGCCGATATTTTCCTTCTGCGCTTCTGCGATATCTTCTTCAGTCATCCGGCGGATGAAGACGGGGGCTTTCAGGAACGAGACCTTCATCTCCTGGCCCGGCTCCAGTGCACTGACGTCGACTTCGAGCGTAGACAGGGCGAGCACCGAAGCGCTCGCATTCATTTGATCAATCAACGGCCAGACAGCGGAGGCGACGCCAATCGCAGCCGTTGCGCCGGTCGCCAGAAAGAGGATGTCGCGCCGATCCTCATCCGCGACATGGCCATGTTTGTCATCCGCTTGGGCCAAGATCGTTCTCCATCGAAATCCATCGAGAGGCGTACACGCGGCAGCGTGACGCAATTGCGCCCTACTTATTCCTGCTGACGCCTATCGTCCAGCGAAACCGGCGCGACATTTGGCGCTCACGATGACTTGCCATGACGCGCGCCTGCCGCTATCACCAGCGCCGCATTGGGGCGTAGCTTAGCTGGTAAAGCAGCGGTTTTTGGTACCGAAGAGCGCAGGTTCGAATCCTGCCGCCCCAGCCAACCTTCTTTCCGCACTTCCTATCAACGCACGGAGCGTCGCTGCGACGGGTGCGCAGTGTGTCCGGCAGAGTGTTTTCGCGATTAACCAAAAAACCTGCACATTTACCGTATGTGGTAAGGCTTTGTTAACCCTGACCCGCCAGATTGTCTTCCAGCGATAAGTGGTCCCCCAATCACTACTGTATCGCGGTCCGCGAGGGTGCTTTTCTGTCCCAAAGCCCCCCCACCTCGCGGCATCTGAAGGAAAGCCCGTGCTCCCCCCAGCACGGGTTTTCCGATTCTACCAGTAGCCTTGCACACAGCTACGTATCCCTGAAGATCAGTCGCTTTTCAGGGATACGCGGTTTCCGCGATCCGATCGTAGCGAGGCGAGCTATCCATTCGATTCGCGAATCTTCTTGGCAGCCTCTTCGTTGTACGAGACCCCTTTTTCGGCGAGCATGGTATCGAGTTCACCCGACATGGTCATTTCGGTCACGATATCGCATCCCCCGACGAATTCGCCCTTCACATAGAGTTGCGGCGTCGTCGGCCAATTCGTGAAATCCTTGATTCCCTGACGCATCTCGTCCGATTCGAGGATGTTCACGTCCTGGAATTCGACATCCATGTAATTGAGGATCGAGGCGACTTTGCTGGAAAACCCGCATTGAGGGAAATTCTTGTTGCCCTTCATGAAGAGGACGACGTCGTTGGCGTCGACAGTCTGTTTGATCGCGGCCTGGGCGGCAGTGGTGTCCATGGGTCGGTTCCTTGCTGGAGGTGTCTCTGAAGATTACTCGGGTACGCCGGTTTGCAGGGCAAGCGCGTGCAACTCGCCCGCCGCCCCGTCCATCTTGCCCTTGAGGGCGGCATAGACGGCCTGATGCTGCTGCACCCGGTTTTTGCCTTCGAACGAGGCATCGAGGACGGTGGCGGCGTAGTGATTCCCGTCCCCCGCCAGATCGCGAATCTCGATGGTCGCATCGGGGAATGATTCGCGGATCAGCGATTCGATAGCGGCGGCTTCCATGGGCATGGGCGAGATTCTCCGGTGAGTATGTTCTGGAGGAGAAGTAGGGTTTCAGGGAAAATTGTGCAATGGAGCGTCGAAAACGGTCAATCATACAATGCAGAACCCTGCGCCACCCGATAGCAAGCGTTCAGGTGTTAAACTACTGATCGCGTGGCATCGGCAAAAAATCCGGGTCCGTCAACGCTGCGGCATCGTAGGAAAGCGTTACGGGCAGCCGGTCCGCGTACAAGGCGAGCGTATCCGGTTCGTATTCGTCGAAGGCAGCCAGCGCATTGCGAAGCGCATCTGTGTAAACATCCGCCGCGATTTCATCCAGCCGCGCCGCGAGGCTTGGGTTTCGTTTCAATAACCGGGCAAGCGCGGATCTCTGGGCTATGATCGTCCGCTTCCAGCCCCGTGCAGGCTCACGAGCCAATCCAAACTCGTATTTCAGCAGATGTTCGAGGATCGTTACAAGTCGGCTTTCCATCTCACGAAGCTGGGAACTGCCCAAATCGCCGATCTCCTCCGCGAGATTGTCCCAGTCGAGGGCCGAAATGTCACGACGCTCCAGCGCCTCGCGCTGGGTGTTTGCCCAAGCGAATATATCGTTCCCGTATTCCGCACCATCAGTGCCGAAATCAGAAAGACCGAGAGGTCGCTGAATATTCATGGAATGAACATACAGAAATACGAGACATCAGCCAAATCCTTCCTGTATCG
>CALHLW010000190.1 GCA_938034615.1 uncultured Neomegalonema sp.
ACGCGGTCGGCGGCGACGCTGTATTCGCGGCCGTCCTCGCGGGTGAAGATGTTGTTGCGGCCCACGAATTCCGCGACGAAGCGGGTGGCAGGGGCGCGGTAGACGTCCTTGGGTGCGCCGATCTGCTCGATCTCGCCATCGCCCATGATGACGACACGGTCGGCCATGGCGAAGGCTTCGGATTGGGAGTGGGTCACGTAGACGAAGGTGATCCCCAATTCGCGCTGGAGCCGGGTCAGGACGCCTTGCATCCGGATCACCAGATGCGCGTCGAGCGCCGAGAGCGGCTCGTCCAGCAACAACATTTCGGGTTCGGTCACCAGCGACCGCGCAAGGGCGACGCGCTGGCGCTGGCCCCCCGACAACTGATCGATCCGCCGCGCGCCATAGCCTTCTAGGCCAAGCCGCCCCAGCCAGTCCTCCGCGCGGCGGCGGCGGTCGTCTTTGCCCATGCCGCGCATCTTCAGGCCGAATTCGACATTCTCGCGCACGTCCAGGAATGGAAAGAGGGCGAGTGACTGCCAGACCAGCGGCGTATCGCGCTCATGGGCCGGAATGTCCTGCATCGAGCGCCCGGCGATGCGGATATCGCCCGCGCTGGGTTCTTCCAACCCGGCCAGCATCCGCAGGGTCGTCGTCTTGCCACAGCCGGATGGCCCCATCAGCGCGACGAATTCGCCCTTGTCGATGGTGAGATCGAGATGCTTCACGGCAGTCACTGAGCCGTAGTGTTTTACAACGCCGTCGAAAACGACGAGAGGTTCGGTCATACTCGGTAAGCCCCACGCAACTACTTCTCAGAGCATAAACCGATTTTTGTCACGGGGGAAACGTCATTCCTCGCCTGACCACCACACTTCCGGGCGATAGCCGTAGAGCGGGGTCTTCTCAGGTTTCTTCAGCGGTTTCCACCATGCAAGGCGCTCTAAGGGATCATACCAGAGAGGAATGACATAGCGTTCGGAGGTCAGCACCCGGTCCAGCGCGCGCACGGCGGCGACGTAACTGTCCTCGTCCTCTGCCTTCAGCAGTGCCTCGATCATCGCGTCGATGGCCGGGTTCTTCGCGCCCATGTAGTTGCGCGTGCCCGGTTCGGTGACGCCGCGCGAGCCGAAATAGAAGCCCTGCTCGCCGCCGGGGGACAAAGACAGCCACCATTGCCGAAGGATCATGTCGAACTCATAGATCTCCAGCCGGGCCCGGTATTGCGCGCCGTCCACCAGTCTGAGTGATGTCTCGATCCCAAGCCGTTCGAGGGAGCGAGCGAAGCTGGCGGCGACCTTTTCGTCGTCGCCTGAGCCTTGCAGGAGGATTTCGAAAGTGAACCGCTCACCCGCAGCATTCTTGAGCTGGCCGTTCTCGATGCGCCAACCTGCCTCGCGCAGGAGCCGGGTGGCCGTACGCAGGTTTTCGCGATTGCGGCCATCGCCGGTCGAGACGGGGAGGGCGAAATTACCCTCCATCGTGCCGGGTGGCACGACATCGGCGAAGGGGGTGAGCAAGGCGTGCTCGATCCCTGTTGCGGGGCCGGTTGCACCGAGGCGTGAATTGGCGAAATAGCTTGGGATGCGTTCATAGGTTCCCCGGTTCAGGGCCGCGTTGATCCATTCGAAATCGAAGGCGTGGAGCAGCGCCTTGCGGACGCGCCGGTCGGCGAAAAGGGGGTTGCGGGTGTTGAAGACCAACCCCTTCATTCCCGTGGCTCGCCCATGAGACAATTCCGCACGCTCCACCTTGCCCGCCTTTACAGCCGGAAAGTCGTAGCCATCGAGCCAGCGGGCGGGGTCGGTTTCGTGGCGCAGATCGATGACGCCCGCCGTGAACGCCTCCCACAGCGCGTTCTCATTGCGGAAATAGAGGACCGTGACGGTATCGAAATTATGCAGCCCGCGATTTACCGGCAAGTCCTTACCCCAGTAGTCCTCGCGCCTTTCCAGCACGATCCGGTCCCCCGCTTCGACCGATGCGATCCGATAGGGGCCACTCGCGACGGGGGGTATCAGGGTCGTTTCGCCAAAATCGCGGCCCTGCCAGTCCGCGCGGGAATGGATCGGCATCAGGCCAAGGAGAAGGGGCAGTTCCCGCTCCGGCTCATGAAAGATGAATGTCACGGAGCGGTTGCCGGTCTGCTCGACCCGGTCGACGCGCCGGTAATAGGTGCCGAAATTCGGACGGCCTTCGTCGCGGAGGATTTCCATAGAGAAGATGACATCGTCCGGCGTAACAGGCGATCCGTCGCTGAATAGGGCTTCGGGGCGGATCGCGAAGGTCACGGATTTGCGGTCAGGGGCTACGTCTATCGTCTTGGCGAGGAGGCCGTAGAGAGTGAATGGCTCGTCCCAGCTACGGGCCATAAGTGATTCGAAAACATGGGTTCTCATCACCGAGGGTGCGCGACCCTTCGTCGTAAATGCGTTCAACGAATCGAATCGCCCCCGTTTGCCGTAGGCGATTCGCCCTCCTTTAGGGGCTTCAGGATCGGTATACGGAAGAGATTCGAAGCTTTCAGTCAGCGCCGGATCGCCATAAAGGGCGACTGCATGGACAGGCTCAGCACACGCGCTCGGGCCCATTATCAGGAACAAGGGCGAAAGGAAGGCAAGATTAAAGAAATTTTGCAACGCTTTGAATCCCTTGAAGGTTCATTCTTCAGATTGTATTGTATGCTGCGGCAGTTACATCACGCGGTCACTGTCGTCAAAATGCGAGCGGGAGTGCCAGAATCGCCCAAGGCGCTTTTAAGCTTGCTAATGCCTCATTCTCATTGGTAATTTCATGTCACTGCTCGATAGGTTTCTTGCCTGTATGAAACCTGCCTCAATCCAACTTCAGGCGTCCTCGCAAGAGGGCGCCTTTTTTCTTTTCGGGCACAAGGTTTTCCTTTTCCCGGCGAGGATGGGGTGCTTAATCTGTTCTCAGGAGCGATGGAGGACAGGCTATGAAAGTACGACAGATTTCCGAACGTAAAGCGATCAATGACGTTGCTTCGACGGCGGCAGATGCATCACTTGCGGATGTGGCAACGAAACTTGGCGCGTTAAAAATCGGGTGCTTGGTAGTTCTTGATGCGAATGGTGGGCTGTCCGGTATCCTTTCCGAACGTGATATCGTACGCGCGGTGGGCGAACAGGGCGGCGGATGTCTCGATCAACCGGTTTCCAGCGTCATGACCCGTGAGGTGATGACCTGTACCCCCGATGACACTGCGGCTTCCATCCTCGAACGCATGAGCGAAGGCCGGTTCCGCCACATGCCGGTCATGGAAGACGGTAAGGTCATCTCCCTCGTCTCCATCGGCGATATGGTCAAGGCCAAGATCGAGGATCTCGAAAAGGACAACGAGGCCATGGAATCGATGATTCGTTCGGCCACCGGCTGACCCCTCTTCCAACCTGAACGATAGAGACGCGCCATGAAGCGGACTGGACTCTACCCCGGCACCTTCGATCCGGTGACGCTGGGGCATCTCGATGTGATCTGGCGCGCACGGCGGTTGGTCGACGAACTGGTGATTGGTGTCGCGGCCAACGAGGGGAAGGGGCCGCTTTTTTCAACCGAAGAACGGGTTGAGATGATGCGTGAGGAGATCGCGGCTTTGCCAAGCGGTCCTGATGACGCGACGGTCACGGTCGCCCCGTTCAGCGAGTTGCTCATGTTCTATGCGCGGCGGATTGAGGCGCAGGTCATCTTTCGCGGTCTGCGCGCCGTATCGGATTTCGAGTACGAATTTCAGATGGTGTGCATGAACCGCGCGCTCGACAAGAAGATTGAAACCGTCTTCCTGATGGCCGATGCCGAGCATCAGGCCATCGCTTCGCGCTTGGTCAAGGAGATCGCCCGATTGGGGGGCGATGTCTCTACCTTCGTCACGCCGAGGGTGCACGAGATGCTGAAGGAGCGGTACGGCACGGCTGGCTGATGCCAGTTTTAGCGTGACGCCTTTGGGCTCTGTGCTATGTAAACACGCGCCGAAGCGAAGGAATGAAACGATGTCGAAACTCGGAACGCTCGCGCTGGTTTGCCTCTTGGCAGTGGCG
The DNA here is from genome assembly GCA_938034615.1 of uncultured Neomegalonema sp. GTDB lineage: Bacteria > Pseudomonadota > Alphaproteobacteria > Rhodobacterales > Rhodobacteraceae > JAHDDY01. The sequence continues at coordinate 4,038 of CALHLW010000190.1, forward strand.
GCCTGCGGCGAGGACACGACAACGATGGACAGCAAAACCAAGAAAGCCATTATGAATCTGAACGATCCTGAAAATGCCCTCGTCATCGAACTCAAGGACGGCAATGTCGTCGTCGAACTCACGCCCGATCTTGCGCCCAAGCATGTGACGCATATCAAGGAACTGGTACGGGAAGGCTTCTATGACGGGATCGTCTTCCATCGCGTGATCGACGGCTTCATGGCTCAGACTGGCGACCCGACCGGCACCGGCACCGGCGGCTCGGACAAGCCGAACCTGAATGCCGAATTCACGGACGCAGATTTCAAGCGTGGTACGCTCGGTATGGCCCGGTCGTCGAACCCGAACAGTGCGAACAGCCAGTTCTTCATCTGCCTCGATGCCGCGCCTCACCTGAACGGGCAATATACCGTCTTCGGTCAGGTTGTGGAGGGGATGGAGCATGTGGACTCGATCAAGAAGGCCCCTCCCGGTACCGATATGGTGCCCGATCCCGACAAGATGATCTCGGTGAAGGTGGCTGCCGATATCCAGTGATCGCGGCATGATGGATCGACCGGACCTGCCGGTTGCCGCGTTTGATTTTGACTTGCCTGAAGACCTGATCGCCCTGCGCCCGGTACGTCCCCGGCGCGCGGCACGTATGCTCCACGCCGAAGGCGGGACGCTGACGGATCGGACGATGGCGGACCTTCCGGATGTGCTGCGCCCCGGTGATCTGCTGGTCTTCAACGATACTCGCGTTTTGCCTGTGCAGCTTTCTGGCTCACGCATACGGGATGGTAACAGCGTCGCTATCGATGCGACCCTTATCGAACGGCTGGACGCGGGCCGCTGGCGCGCTTTCGCAAAGCCGGGACGACGGCTGAAGATCGGCGATACAGTGACGTTCGGTGAGGCGCTGTCGGCTGAAGTGCAGTCAAAACGCGAAGACGGCACGCTCGATCTGGCCTTCGATAAGGACGGTGCCGGGCTCGATACGGAAATCGCGATGATCGGCGTGATGCCGCTGCCCCCCTATATCGCGCAACGCCGCCCCGCTGACTCACGCGATGAGGAGGATTATCAGACCCTGTTCGCTGAGCGGGACGGGGCGGTCGCTGCGCCCACGGCGGCATTGCATTTCGATGCCGACCTGTTGGCCGGGCTGCGCGAGGCGGGAATTCTGACGGCGACCGTCACCCTGCATGTCGGCGCGGGGACGTTCCTGCCCGTGAAGGCGGAGACGATTCGCGATCACCGGATGCATTCCGAAACGGGAGAGATCGACGCGGAGACCGCCGACCGGATCAATACTGTGAAAGCCGCAGGCGGACGAATCGTCAGCGTTGGAACTACGTCATTGCGTGTGCTGGAGACGGCGACGGATGACGATGGTTGTATTCGGGCTTGGCGCGGGTCCACGGACATCTTCATTACCCCCGGATATCGCTTTCGTCTGATTGACGGACTTGTTACCAATTTCCACCTTCCACGATCTACCCTCCTCATGCTGGTCAGTGCACTGATGGGGGTCGAGGAAATTCGTACTCTGTATTTACATGCGATATCAAAAGGATATCGTTTCTATTCCTATGGGGACGGTTCGCTGCTATTCTCCTCCTGATACCGCCATGCGGCAACATGAATGCTGCGTCACCGTCACAACGGGCTTGCTCTTGCCGCAATGGCTTGGCAATGATCGCCCGTGTACGGGCGCATTGCGCCGCTCCCCTCTGACAATTTGAGACAGTAGTCTCTAACGGAGAACCGAGAACGATGATCTACAAACGCACACAGGCCCATGTCGCGCTCGCTTGCGCCTTCGCGCTCGGAATGACCGGCGCGGCATTTGCGCAGTCCGCTCAGGAAGAGATCGACGCGGCTTATCAGGATCCAACCCAACTGTTGCCCCCTGAGGCGCGTCCCGGCGAATGCTACGCCCGCGTCTACATTCCGGCAAAGACGAAGCGCGTCGAGAACAAGGTTCTCGTCAAGGAAGCGACCGAGAAGCTTGAGGTCATCCCCGCTAAATATGAGGAGGCCGAAGAGGTCGTCGAGGTTCAGAGCGAATTCGAGGAACTCGAAATCGTTCCGGCAGTCTTCGAGACCCAGTTCGAGACCGTGATCGTCGAGCCTGAGCGTGAAGAGCAGGTCGTCGTGGAGGCGGTCTACGAAGAAGTCGAAGAGAAGGTGAAGGTCCGCGACGCCTATACAACTTGGAAAAAGGGCGAAGGCCCTATCCAGCGGTATGACGAGGCGACCGGCGAGATCATGTGTCTTGTGACCATTCCTGCGGAATACAAGACCGTCAGCAAGCGCGTCGTGAAGGTACCACCGCGCACGATCACTAAGGTCATTCCTGCTGTGACCGAAAAGGTCGAAAAGCGGGTCATGGTCGAGCCGCCCACCACGCGAAAGAAAGTCATTCCTGCCGAAAACCGGACGGTAACGATTCGCAAGTTGGTGGAGGAAGCCGAAGTTAAGACGATCGAGATCCCGGCACAGTACGAGACCGTCTACGAGGTTCAGAAAGATGGACCGGGCAAGATGGAATGGCGTCCGATCCTGTGTAGCACCAACGCCTCGGTGCCATTGATCAGAAAACTTCAGCTCGCTCTGAAAGAAAAAGGCTACAATCCCGGCACCGCAGACGGTGTTCTCGGGGGTGGCACGATGGAGGCCGTACGCCGCTATCAACGCTCGAAAGGCATCGCTCAGGGCCAGCTCACCATCGAAGTGATGCGTGAACTCGGTGTCGATCCGGGCGAAGCCGATAGCTGATCTCTGTTGAACCTTTACCAGACGATGGAACGGCGGCTCTCGGAGCCGCCGTTTTTTATTCCTCTGGTGGCCACGGTCTCGAATCGTCTGCATCGATCCATGCCTGTACCCAAGGTGGCATCTCCGGTTTCCAGTCCTTATTACCTAGCGCATCCGCGACTTCCTGCGTTGGCAGGATGCGGCCCTTCTTCGTGACGGCGGTTCGCACCAGCGCCGAGGAGCAGGTGTCCTCGCCCCGCGTCATCTTCTGCACGAAGTAGAACCAACGGTCATCGCGCCCGATGAGGCGGGTATGAAGACTGTATCGCTGGAACGGCAGCAGACGCTTGCGATAGCGGATCGTCGATCCAGCCACCACCAGCCCCCATCCTTTTTTCTTCAGCAAGGGCAACAACCCGCAGCGCGCCCCGTAATCGAACCGTCCCAGATCATAGAGGGTCAGGTGTCGCCCGTTGTTCATTTCGACGAAGATATCGCAATCCCACGGCCACACGATCATGTCGAGCGTGCCGGTGTCGTCCGGCCCGAGCGGTGCGCGCTTCGGGCTGGTAAGGAATACTTTCGCGAGGCGGATGATCGGATACATGCCCGGTCATGTGCCGCATTGGCGCGTGCTGTCAATCGTGACGCCGGGTCGTCCTCATAACCCGGGCCGCATGAGCATCAGCCACAGGATCGTGAGAACGCCGAAGAAGGCGGGGAAGCCGCAGGCGAACCAGAGTCGGTAGAGCTGCCCGTAGCGGTCGGGCAAGGATGTGCCATCCCGCGCGGCCGCCTGCGCCAGATCGCGCATCTGATGCTGCATCCACACGACCGGTAGCCAGAACACTCCGACCATGACGTAGAGCACCAACGACAGCGCGACCCAGCCTTCGGTCACGGGCCACCCGATCTCCCGCGCCAACAGATAGCCGGTGATGGGCTGCACCACTGCCGCACTTGCGGTGAACAGCCAATCGGCGATGACGACCGTTCCGGCGGTATGGGCGATGAGCCGCGCATCCCCGGTGCGGTGGGCCATGACCATGAAGAACGCGATGCCCGCGCCGGTCCCCAGCAATACGCAGGCCCCGATCACATGCACCCAGCGCAGGAACTCCGCCCATTCCATTATCGCTCCTCCGCTATCGCGGCGACGGCGAGGGCCAGCCCGATGGCCGGGATCACCTTCACGAACGGTCCCAGCGGATCGGCCCAGATGGCGGGTGTCAACAGCGTGCCCCCTACGAGATACGCACAAGCGAGGGCGACGGAGGCGATGCAGGCAACCTTGAGCGTGCGTCGGAACAATAGGGCGATCCCGATGGCGATATCCGCGATGCCGCCGCCGAGAATGGCGAACTTTCCTGCCATAGGCGGCACGGCATTGCCGAAGACCGCCAGCGCCGCCTGCGATTGCCATAACCCGATCATACCGGAGGCGATCCAGAACCCCGCGAGCAGCACGACGAGTAGCGGAAAAACCAGATGCGTCCGCGCGAAGACCCGCTCCTGCCGCGTGGCAGGCATCCCGGCGAGGGTGCGCTCCAACGAGGCCAGCGGCGCTCCGCCCGCCGTCTCCCATGCATTCGCCGAACCGGTCACGCCGTCTTCCAGCACTCGCAACGCCGTGCTGCGTAGTGGCGAGCGCCAGCCGAGCCGCCCCGCCACATCGGCCAGCGCCGCAACGGTATAGCCAAGAGCGCGGGGCAGGCGCAGGGTAGTCTTGGCCTTCGAGAAACCGAGCCACGCGCGGAATAGGGCGACGGTTTCTTCGAGCGTTCTTGGCTGTGGTTCCACGAGATCGGCATCGACCCCTTCGAACCCGCCCTTGATCACGGAGACGACCGCCCCGGCCACATCGTCGACAGCGATCGTCTGAACGGGCGCGCGGGGCAGGACGAGGGGTTGCACCAGCGGAAAGGCCGCGAGGGTGCGCAATAAGGCCGTGCCGCCATAGGCCGTCGGTGCAATCACGACGCCGGGGCGCAGGATCGTCCAGCCGAGCGTGCTGGCCTTCAGCGCCGCATCCGCCAGCCCTTTGGTCCGGTAGAATGGCGTTTCGGATTTTGCCGATGCACCGGGCGCGGAAATCTGGACGAAGCGTTTGGTACCCACGCTCTCGCAAGTGTCGATGAGCGCAAAGATGGCCCGGTGTTGCAGCGCGTCGAGCGTATCGCGTCCTCCGTCCTGCAACGCGCCGGAGGCATTCACGACCGCGTCGATCCCCTCCATAGGTTCGCGCCAGTCTTCCGGCGTCAGCAGTGTCGCGATATCTGCCCCGATCCAGCGCGCAGCGGGCAGTTGTGCCTCGCCTTTGCCCCGAGAGCGAGCCAGCCCCGTCACCTCATGCCCCGCCGCCAGCAACGCCCGCATGACCGGTAATCCGATCAGGCCGTAACCGCCCAGGACGAGGACGCGCATTGGCCTACCCCTTGCGTTTCGGGCGCAGTACATGCGGCTGGTCCGCATCGTAGAGCGCGGAATCCCGGAAATCGACTTCACTCAGTGCAGGGCCGAGCAGGATGAGCGCTGTGCGCGTGATCTTCTCAGCGCGCACCTTCTCGCGGATATCGGCCAGCGTTCCTTCGATGAACATCTGGTCGGGCCAGCCAACCCGATAAGCGACGATGACCGGGCAGTCGGCCCCATAGAGCGGCGACAGCGTCCGCTCGATCATCAGCAGGTTCCGCACCGACAGATGGATCGCCAGCGTCGCGCCCGTCTTGCCGAGGGTTTCAAGGTCTTCCCCCGGCGGCATCGCGCTGGCCTTCCCCGCGGTGCGCGTGAGGATGACGGTCTGCGCGACCTCGGGGATCGTCAACTCGCGGCCCAAAGCGGCGGCGGCGGCGGCATAGGCGCTGACCCCCGGTGTTACGTCATAGGGGATGCCGAGCGACTTCAACCGCCGGATTTGCTCCGCGATGGCTCCGTAGAGCGACGGATCGCCGGAATGAACCCGCGCGACGTTCTCGCCTCGCCCGTGGGCCGTTTCCATCTCCGTGATGATCTCGTCCAGCGCCATGGGGGCCGTGTCGATGACCTTGCCGGGGGCTTCGGCGACGATAGCTTCCGGCACGAGGCTGCCTGCGTAGAGGCAAACGGGACATTCGCGGATAAGGCGCAGGGCTTTCACGGTGATGAGGTCGGGATCGCCTGGGCCTGCGCCGATGAAATGGACGGTCATGGAAAATTTCTCCTGCCCCGGACCTGATCCGTGGCCCCTTCGGGCAGGGCGCAATCTTCGATACATGTACAATGTGGAGAAAGGCCCCGCATCGCGTGCGGGGCAGGAACTTTCTTCATGCTCCATCTCCCATCTTCTTCGCATA
>CALHLW010000191.1 GCA_938034615.1 uncultured Neomegalonema sp.
TGCGACAGCTCTGAAGTGTTTAAGTTTTGAGAAGAAGCGTTCGACGACGTTTCGATATCGATAGAGGAACTTGGAGAAGGGGATCGGCGTGATCCTGTTCGGCATGGGTCGCACGTTCGCCCATGCGCCTTGGGCATTCACCTCTTCGCGGAGACGGTTACTGTCATAGGCGCGATCGGCGAGCAGGATTTGTCCTTCCGTGAGGTCGCCAAGCATGTCGGCGGCGCTCTTGCCGTCATGGGCCTGCCCGGCGGTAAGCTTGATCTTCACCGGCAGGCCGTTGGCATCCACCAGCGCGTGGATCTTGGTGGTTAAACCTCCCCGCGAGCGCCCCATGCATCGGGTGTCAGGCTCGTCCCCGGCGGCATCCTGCGAGGAGACCCCCCTTTTTTGCCGTTACCGCCATGCTGGTGAACGCGTATCGAGGAACTGTCGATGGATTGAAGGTCGCCGTCATAAGCTGCCGAGACTGCCTCGAACAGTCGATCCCACACACCGACCCTGCGCCAACGGACGAACCGGTTGTAGCATGTCGAGTGAGGGCCATAATGTTCGGGAATGTCGGCCCATGGCGTGCCGGTTCGCAGTCGCCAGAAGATGCCGTTCAGCACCGTCCGGTCGTCTGCACGAGGAACGCCCCGAGGCTTGTTCGGCAGCAAGGGCTTGATAATCGACCACTCGAAATCCGTGATCTCGTTACGACGCTGGGACATGGCAAACTCCTTCAAGGAGCTTGAATCACCACTGCGATCAATCCGCTACAATTTTATGAGTGCGTGACCTAATGCGATTGCCCTGAAGGTGTGGGCCGTAGGGCTTGCTCCAGCTTGGCGGGTCGCCTATTTAGCGGTGGATATCTCAAGATAGACGGAAGCCCTGAATGAACGCTCTCGCCAACCTGATCTCCAGCATTGCAACCCTGATCTTCTGGCTGGTGCTGGCGCATGTCATCATGAGCTGGCTGGTCGCCTTCAACGTGGTGAACCTGAACAACCAGTTCGTGCGGTCGCTCTATCACGGGATCAACAGCATCGTGGAGCCAATGCTGGCCCCGATCCGGCGCATTCTGCCGACCGCCGGGGGGATCGATTTCTCTCCTATCGTGCTACTGCTTGCAGTCTCGTTCCTGAGCCAGTTGCTCGTCGATAATATCCGGGGTCTGGGGTGAGCCATATCGTCGCCGTATTGTCGGGGAAACGTGTACAGATGAAAGCATTCAGAATCGCGATGGTGTTGGCGGTGGTGGCTTGGGCCGCTCCTGCCTCGGCACAGGACAACACGATCACCTACGGGACCATCGAGTATGGCGAGTTGCCATCGGGCACGACCTATTCTGTGCCGCTTGCCCCCGGTGAAATGGTCATCGACGTCTATGCGGCTCCTGCCGCCGTGCAGGCGACTACGGAAGGCGATCAGGGCATCGTCTACGGCACCCTGCCCTTCGGCGAGACGCTCCAGACGACGCCCTATACTCCCGAGGCCGAGATCGACCGGGTGACGGGCCTGCCCCGCAATACGCCGGGCTGGAGCGGACAGACGGCGGGGCCGGTGGGGATCGGCTGTTTCCCGCAAGGGGTCTGCAAGCATCTAAACTAGGCTTACCCGCTTTCGGGGCAGCGCAAGGCGTCGAACTGGGCTTTGGCTTCGTGGGCCTGTTTCAAATCATAGGCGTCCTCGTAGCCCGCAACGGTGCCGTCGGCGCGCGGGGCGGAGAAATATTCGACCATGATAAGCTCGCCATTGGATACAACGGTGGTGGTTGCGCCGTCGCGGCAGACGCGCTCGGCCAGAACCTTGCGCTCTGTAGGGCGTTGTAGTTGCTGCTGTGCAAGAGCCGGGGCAGCGGTCGCGAGGATGAGGGTGACGGCAAGAAGGGTCTTCATAAGGGGCCTCCGGTAGACAAGGGCAGGACTCGCGCGGCAGCATGACTGGGCGAATCCAGTTTGGTTCAAGAGAATGAATACGAACAAAAGAAGAACAAACGCAATTCCTTTTCTCAGGCTCGGCGGATGATAAAACAGGTATCGTTTCAAAACGGTGTGACTCTGGCCGGAGGTGGGCCGTTCGGTGCCGACGATCTGTGCGCCGCTTTGGCGCTCGCGCCGCATCCGGTCGCTGCGGATGGGGGTGCGGACCGATTGATGGCGCTCCGCACCGTGCCGGAGGTCATGATCGGCGACATGGATTCGTTGCGCGGCGAGGTACCGGAGGGGACGCGGGCATTCTCGGTAACGGAACAAGACACGACGGATTTCGGGAAATGCCTCGCGCGTGTGGACGCGCCCTTCTTTGTCGGCGTCGGATTCCTCGGCGGGCGGATCGATCATACGCTGGCGGCGCTGTCGGTTTTGCTGACCCATGCCGACAAGCGTGTCGTGTTGCTGGGGGAAGAAGACGTGGCTTTCGTCGCGCCGACGGATTGGCGCATCACGCTGGAGCCGGGGGTCCGGGTATCGTTCTTTCCGCTGCTGCCGTGCCGGGGCGTCTCGTCGGAGGGGCTGCGTTGGCCGATTAAAGGTTTGGAGATGGCGGCAGGGGGACAGATCGGCACGTCGAACGAGACGGTGGCCGCGCAGGTCTCTGCGCGGTTCGACCGGGCGGGGGCCGTGACGATCCTGCCGAAACGGTATCTGGAGGCGGCGTTGAACTCGACAGGCCGCGACGTTCGGGACGGATGACCGTAAGAGCAATCCGTGCCACAATGGCGGCGATAACCTGCCATCAGGAGCGGATCATGCTGAAGACCGGATACGCCGTAGCCCTTGCCGCCACGCTGCTGGCACCGATGGCGCTTGCCGCCGATTTCAAGGACAAAAGCTGGCCCTGTATCCAGCGCAAAGTGCCGACCCTTTCCATCGGTCAGATGTGGACCGGGCCTCTGGTGGACGAAACCGTGCAGCCGGATGCGGAAGTCAGCGCGCTGGCGCGGGCGATTGCTGTGCGGCGGACCACGCTGGAAGAAGCGGAGACGCTGATCGAGCGCTATGCGGTGTCGCTGGGTGAGGACCGAACCGAGAAGTTGGCTGTGCTGTTTCGCACCGTGTTCGAGCAGATCAATCGCGAACGGGCCACCGTGATCTCCGGTATCGGTCGCTATGCCGCCAAGCAGACGGGCCTCTCGGAGCGGGTCGACGGGTTGCAGCAGGAGCTTGCGACGCTGGAAGCGAAAGACGAGAAGTCGGACGACGAGTGGGATCGGCTGGAGGAGTTGCAGGATATCGTGACGTGGGACGCGCGCATCTATACCGAGCGCGCGCAATCGCTGACCTATGTTTGCGAGACGCCGGTAATTCTCGAAAAGCGGGCCTTTGCGCTGGCGAAAGCGGTGAGTGAGGCTGGCGAGAAATAACTCGTTTCACCGCGCGCTTGACATTCGATCCTTTTTTGTTCTCATATGCTCCTGTTATGATCACGGGAAGGATGAGATGGACTGGACGAAGTGGGATTGGCAGGCATCGGTAGACCGCTATCGCAATGACATCGCGCCCATCGTGGCGACGATGATCGCGATGGCGGGGATCGCCGGTGGCAAGATCGTGGCGACATTGCCGAGGCATGTTCATCTCGCGATCCTCGATCTGCTGCGTCCTGCGGAGGCCATCGTCCGGCGGATCATCGTTATGGCTGCACAGGGTCTGGACGTTTCGCCGCGTGAGCGGGTTGGTCCCGCTGGACCGATACCTCGCGGAAAGAGACGGAGCGACCGCATCCCGGCCTTTCCGCTGTTCGATCCGCGCAAGGCTATCGGCCCGAGGCGGAAGACGGCTCCGGGATATGGGCCACGCATCTGGGTTATTGGCGGAGAGAATGACCCGGCCTCTATGAAACGGACTCCACTGCCCGACGATCCGGTTCCGGCGGCGCGTCTGTGCCGTCGGTTGCTGTCATTGCAGGCGGCGTTGGAGAATATCCCGAGGCAGGCGCGCCGGTTGGCGCGGGCCTTGGCGCGAGCTTCACGCAAGTGGGATCAGCCGATGCGACGGGGTCGTCCACCGGGACATCGAGCGCATGGCAAGGATGATATCGATGAGATTCTGGCGAGCAGTCAGGTGATGGCCTCGATCGCGATGCTGCACCTCAAGCCGGGGTAGGGTTTTGCGATTTTTGCGTTTGGGGACCGTCTTCCGGCTGTGGGAGAGGGGGTGTTGCTGTGCCTGCCTCGGACCTCAAGTTTTGCGGAATACCGTGACCAGTGCGCGTACATCGGCATGGTCGTGCGAGCCGTCGGCATAGACCGGGCAATCGACATAGTCCGGTGTTGTGATCCGCTTTTCTTCCGCGAGCCGCGTGAAGGCCGTGCCGAAGCCGTGTTCCTCGAAATGCGCGCCGTTGATCCCAAGGACGAACAGCGCACCGGGTTTGGCGATCCGCACGATCTCGTCCATTGCCTCCGGCCCCACATGGCCATGGGTGAACGTGCCTGCGCTGAGGAGCGCGCCGTAGGTGGCGTCCGGGATCGGCAGGCGTGCCAGCAAATTGCCCTCGATGGTGCGCCGGTAGAGGCCCTTGGCCCCAGCGATACGCAGCATCTCGGGCGATAGGTCCAGCCCGTCCATCTCGACCCCGGCTGCCGCCTCCGCCACCGCGCCCGAGCCGCAACCGATATCGAGAACCGGCGCATCCTCCGCCGCGCGGCGCTCGGCGAAGACCCGCGCCACTTCCTGCGGGTAGACGTAGCCCATCGCCTCAACGAAATCGGCGTCGTAGGTTTTGGCCCAGTCGCGATAGAGAGCGCGCACGTCTTCAACGCCGTTCAGCGCATAGGCCGCGTTCACATCCGGTTTGTCGCTCATGTCAGCAACCCTCGCATCCGGTCGATGGCCTCGCGGATGTTGGCTTCGGAATTCGCATAGGAGAATCGGATATTCTCATCCGCCGTGTCGCCGAAACTGGCCCCCGCGATGGCCGCGACCCCGGCCTCTTCGAGAAGCCGTGTCTGGAGGCTGCGCCCGTCCAGCCCCGTATCCTCGATATTGGGGAAGACGTAGAACGCGCCGCCGGGATCGGGGCAGCGAACGCCGGGCAGGTCGTTCAGCAGATCGACGATAACGCGCCGTCGTTGGTCGAAAGCCTGCATCATCGCTTCCACCGCGTCCTGCGGGCCGGTCAGCGCCTCGATCCCGGCATATTGCGTGGCCGCGTTTACGCAGGAATGGCTGTTCACGCACAGGCGCTCGGCGGCATCCACCAGCGCCTCGGGCCAGAGCGACCAGCCCAGCCGCCAGCCGGTCATCGCATAGGTCTTCGACCAGCCATCCAGCACGATCAGCCGGTCTTTCAGCGAGGGATAGCCGAGCAACGAGACATGCTCGCGTTCCCCATAGAGCATCCGGCTGTATATCTCGTCCGACAGCACGACGACCTCGGGCCAACCCTCCAGCCCCGCGACCAACGCGTCAGTTTCCTCGCGCGTCATCACCCCGCCGGTGGGGTTGTTCGGGCTGTTCAGGATCACGAGGCGGGTGCGTGGGGTGAGGCGCGAGAGGATATCGGCGGCGCGGTAGCCGAAGCCGTCCTCCTCGCGCGGGCTGACCGGCACGGGGGTTGCGCCGCTGTATTCGACCATCGAGCGGTAGATGGGAAAGCCGGGATCGGGGTAGACGATTTCGGCCCCTGCCTGCCCGAACATGGTGATCGCGAAGAACATCGTCGGCTTGCCGCCGGGCATGATGAGGATGTGCTCGGGGCTGACCTCCACCCCGCGCCGGGCGTGGATATCCGCCGCCACCGCCTCGCGCAGGGGAAGGATGCCTTTCGCAGGGGTGTAGCCGTGATGGCCGTCACGCAATGCTTTTATACCCGCTTCGACGATGTTTTCCGGGGTTGGAAAGTCCGGCTGGCCGATGCCGAGATTGATGATGTTCCGGCCCTGTGCCTGCAATTCGGCGGCACGGGCGAGGACGGAGAAGGCGCTTTCCGTACCGAGGCGGGCGAGGGCGGGGTGGGTCTGCATGGGCGTTCCTCAGGCGGGAGACAGGCGCAAAATGTGACTTTCGGGTATCGTATTCGGTCTGTCACCCCGAAAGGACAGTCGATGAAGACTCTGTGACGACGGGAATCGAATCATTGAACGTGTAACGAGGTACGTTATCTCATAATGTTAGAAATCGATCAGAGGAGATTGAGATGTTTCGTGTAATCGCCCTTGTGGCTGCGGTCGCCGCAGCCGGAACTCTGGCCGGAACCGCCAGCGCACATCCGCCGGACCTGTACGATTCGAGCTATAGTTATGGCTCGACCTATACGCAGCCGAATTATGGCGGCACCTCCTACGGTACGACATCCTATGTTGCCCCGAGCTATTCGGGCTCAACATACGGAACGTCCGCCTACGTAGCGCCGAGCTATACGGGAACGTCCTATGGATCGACCTATGTGCCGACCTACAATGCCACGCCGCTCTACTCGAAAAGCTATGCTCCGACGCGCAGCTATTCCAGCCCCAGCTATGGCTATGGGCGGAGCGCGGGTTACGGCGGCTACGGATATCGCGGTCGGACCTATGTGCCAACGCGCAACGCCTATGATACCCGGCCCCTGCCGCGTGATCGCCATCGCAGCTTTGGCCCGATTTCCAGAGTGCCGACGACCGAGGGCCTGAATGTGGGCTATGCGGGCGGCCCGACCTATGGAACGGATCAGAACCCGGTCATCAATGGTGTCAGCCTGAATGGCCCGCCTAATTGACACGCCGAGGATGCGGGCGCTCTTCGTCGTGATTACGAATTGCGCCTGCCTCCACCCACCAATCGGGCGCATTGACCCTTAGCGTTCGCGCGCCTTTGAGGGCCTCGCTACGCTCAGTGAAGAGGGCGAAGCAGGTCGCCCCCGACCCTGACATGCCGGTGTAGAGCGCTCCCGGCAGGGCGCGCAGGGCATTCTCGATGTTGCTGATCTCCGGCAAGATTGACCGTGCCGCCACCGACAGGTCGTTTCGGGTTTCCGTCGCCAGCCAGTCGGCCAAAGCCGCGGCGGATGAGAATTTTTCCGGTAGGGTCACGAGAAGCGACACCGCTTTCGGATCGCGCACCGAGAACACCCCGCGCGTCTCCAGCCCTCGCAACGGATTGGCCATGACGACCCAGACCGGAGGCAGGGTAGGGATATCGGTGAGAGTTTCTCCGATCCCGCTCATGACGCACGCTCGCGAACCGAGGCAGACCGGCACATCGGCCCCGAGCGAGAGAGCCAGCGCTTGCATCTCGTCATCCGGCAAGGCCAGACCCCACAGACGATTCAGCGCCCGGAGCGTGGCGGCAGCATCCGCCGAGCCGCCCCCGATGCCGGAGGCAACAGGTAGGCGTTTCGTGAGGAGAAGGGCGGCTCCAGGGCGGTCTCCCCGCCGGGCAAAGGCCCGGTCCTGCAAGGTGAGCGCCGCGCGCAGAACGAGATTGTCCTCGCTGACCTCCAGCAAGTCACCGAACGGCCCGTCTAGGCTGAGCGAGAGCATCCCGCTTGGCTCCGCCGTCACGGTATCGCCGACATCCGCGAAGACGACGAGGCTTTGGAGCGTGTGATAGCCGTCGGGCCGCCGCCCGGTGACGTGCAGGAACAGGTTGATCTTGGCGTTCGCCGCCTCGCGAATCGCCGCCGTCATGCCCCGTTAGCCGTCGTCTTTTGGCTTCTTGGCGGGTTCGGTTTCGACTGCCTTGTCGGCCTCTTCCATCTCCGCCTCGCGCTCCTCTTCGAGCACGACATCGAGGCCGACGGACAGCTTGCGCTTGATCCGTTCGCGCAACTCTTCCTCGTCAGGTTTGAACGAGAGGGCGCGCCGCCACTGGAACCGTGCCTCGGTCTTGCGGCCCACGACCCAGAGGGTGTCGCCGAAATGATCGTTGATGACCGGGTCGGTGGGGGTCAGCTCGACCGCGCGTTCCATCGTCTCGACCGCCGATTCGTAATCGCCGAGCCGGTATTCGACCCAGCCGAGCGAATCGGTGATGTAGCCATCGTTCGGGCGCAGTTCGACCGCGCGCTCGATCATCTCTCGCGCTTCGGTCAGGTTGCGATTCTGCTCGATCCAGGAATAGCCGAGATAGTTGAGGACATGGGCCTGATCGGGCCGGAACTCCAGCGCTTGCTGAAGGTCGGCCTCGGCCTCATCCCAGTTGCCCAGCCGCTCGTTCGAGACGCCGCGCGCATAATGGAGCGACCAATAGCGTTCCTTCGGCTCACCGATGATGTCGAAGGCCCGGTCATAGGCGGCGCGAGCTTCCTCGTAGCGTTCTGCGCGGCGCATCAGGTCGCCGATTGCAATCGGTACGGTTACGTCCTTGGGAAAAACTTCTTCCAGCTTTTCGAGGGCTTCGAGAGCCTCGTCGGTCTTGTCGATCCGCGACAGGGAATCGGCGCGCCCGACCTGTGCGGAGCGGTAATAGGGGCTGTCCGCGTCGAAGTTTTCGTAGGTTTCGGCGGCTTCTTCCCAGCGTTCTTGCGCTTCCAGCACGTTGCCGAGCAGCAGGCGGGGAGCCTCCATCTCCTTGTTCAGATAGAGAGCGAGTTGCAGATAGACGAGCGAGAGGCGGATACCGCCTTCGTCGCGTGCGAAGGCGCTGGCGAGGCCGTAGAGGGCCTCCGCCGCGCCCTGCTTGCCGGTTTCGACCAATGGCGCGGGCTTCTCATCCATCTTCTCGGCCCGTTCGCGGGCCATGAGGATCACGGGGTCGGAGGGTGCCCGCTCAAGCGCGCGGTCGTAGATGGCGATGGCGTCTTCATTGCGCGTCTCGCGTTCGAGGAAGCGACCATAGGCTTCGGCGAGGCGAGCCGTCGGCGTCTCGTCGCCGATGGAGGATTTGAAGAGTTTTTCTGCTTCCTCAGGTTTGTCATCGGCGGCGGCGGCAAGGCCAGCGTGATAATCGGCGAAGACGCGGTAGAGTTGCTGTCCATCGAGGGAAGCAAAGATATCCTGCGCCTCTTTCTGCTTGTCGAGATCGAACGCTGCCCAGCCTGATAACAGCTTGGCCGTGACCGTATTGAAAGCCTTGTCGCCATGCTTTTCGAGCCGTTCTGCGGCTTCCTTGGTGTCGCCTTTCTGAAAATCCTCGGCGACCAGCAGGAGTTGACCGATACGGTGATCGGGTTCCTTGGCGACGAGCGTGCGGGCGATTGGGATAGCGGCGCTGACCCGTCCGGCGGCGATCTTGTAGAGGACCGCCTGTTCCATCAGGGAGATATTTGTCGGGTCGGCAGCCAGCGCACGGGTGAAATACGTCGCCGCTTGGTTTATATCGTTGTTGATGGCGGCATGGCGCGCGGCGAGATAGGCGCCGGTGTTTCCGTCCGCGAAGACTGGCGTGCCGCCAAGGCAGGCGAGAAGAGCCGCGAGGGCCGTACCGGTTCCGATTCGGCGGTGCAGGGCGGGGAGAAACGCAGGCATTGGCTTTGTCCTGTTCCGGGCAATTCCAGGCGCGCGACCCGTTCACCGCCCTCAAAATTTGCACGCTTTCGATTACCTATAGGGTGCACGACTGAAAAAGGGATTGATTTCTGCAAAGAGATGCGGAATCGCGACAAAACGGTGCACCTGTGCAACCACGTAACAGTGTACGGAAAACCGAGGAGAAGGTGGTGCAATTCAGGAAAATGCACGGTCTGGGCAATGATTTCGTTGTCATTGATCTTCGGGGTGGTCAGTCTACGCCGGATGCAGCACTTGTGCGGGCAGTGGCGGATCGGCGGCGTGGAATCGGCTTCGACCAGTTCATTTCCATCGAGGACGACCCGAGCAAGGAAATCGCTGCCTATATGGGCATCTGGAATCCCGATGGCTCGCGTTCGGGAGCTTGCGGCAATGCAACGCGCTGCGTTGGCCATTTGCTGATGGAGGAGAGCGGGGGGGATACCGTGCGCCTGCGGACCGACTTTGGCATCCTGTCATGCTGGAGTTCAGCGGGCGGCCTCGTGCGGGTCGATATGGGCGCGCCGAAACTGGATTGGCAGGAGATTCCGGTGGCCGAAGCAAGCGATACCGTGCGTGTGGATGTTAAGTTCGGCCCCATCGATAACCCGGCGCTGTGGGGGCCGGGGGCGGTGAATATGGGCAATCCCCACGCCGTCTTCTTCGTGGACGATGCGGAGAGTTTTCCGGTCGATAAGATCGGCCCGATGGTCGAGAATCATCCCATGTTTCCAGAGCGCACTAATGTCGAGTTCTGCACCGTTGAAGGCCGCAACCGGATGCGGATGCGTGTGTGGGAGCGCGGTGCGGGCATCACGCAGGCGTGTGGGTCAGGGGCCTGCGCGGCGGTGGTCGCAGGGGTGCGGCGCAAGCTGGTGGATCGCAAATGCGTGGTGATGCTGGACGGCGGGCCACTTGGGATCGAGTGGACCGAGCGTGGCCCCGTGATGATGACCGGCCCCGTGGCTCTGAGTTTCACGGGGGAATTGGGCCCTGATATTCTGGCTCAGGCGGCGAGGCTCAGGCAAACAGCATAGGGCCGTTCTGAACGGAAATGCGTCTGCCTGCCGATGTGTCGGCGTGGCTGCTCCTGCCTTCTGAAAATAGAACATTGTATGATTTATGATGTACAAGATGCCTGTTTCGTGATGAAACGTATCTGGCTTTTAAAGCCAGAATACGTGCATAGATGTCTCTAAATGGAACAAGAAGTACCTGACCATGAAGTTCATTGCGATAATTGCTGCCGCCTTCATCAGCCTTACCCTTTCGACAGGCGCGAATGCGTTGCCATCTGCCGGCTCTCTCGCCCAGCCCGCCAGTATTGAGAAAAATCTGACGGTCAACGTGAATGGCGGATATTACGTGGGGACAAACCGCCATGGCTCTTCGCGCAGCTATGGGAACCGTGGCTATTCGCGCAGCTATGGAAACCGTGGCTCTTCGCGCAGTTATGGCAACCGTGGCTCCTCGCGCAGAGGCTTCAGCAATCGCGGCTATTCACGCGGAAATCGCGGCGGCCGTCGTCGGCATTGATAGGCTCTCCATCGCACCGCATCCCTCGGCGGCGCGATGATACCAGTTGATCTTTCCTGACAATGCGGAGGCGCGGTCGTCTTTGATGCCCGCGCATTTTTTATCGTAACGCCCGGTTCAGAGCCTTGGCGGTCCTGCTTCCCACGATGCCATCGGCTTCCAGCGCGTGATCCTTCTGGAAGCGTTTCACGGCGCGTTCGGTCTTCATGCCCCAGAGGCCGTCGATCGGACCGCAGGGATAGCCGAGATGGGCAAGCGCGCGTTGCAGCGCCCGGACGCTCTTGTGGCTTTTTTTCCTGACGGGCGACAGATGCATCGGGGCGGAGACAGCCTCCATCGCCTCGCGGGCCAGTTCGGTGCGGCGCAAGCGGTCGGCATAGCCGTTCATCCCGCCATTGATGCCCTTCGTCACGCCCTTCACATCGCCCTTGCGGGCCAGATCGATGAGGCGTTTGCTCTTGTGTTTGCGGGTGCAGAGATACCAGTGCGCGATGCGCCATGAGTGCTGCGCGCCCCGTGCACGCCGGGGCTTGGTCTCGTAATCGACCCCGAGAGCCTTGCTGGCGGCGGCAAAGTTCGCGCGCCCTGTAAGCTGAATGTACCCCGCCCCGCGATAGCGCCAGCCATCACCCTTGCGGATATTGCCGAGCCGCCCGCCATAGACTTCATTGGCCAGTTTCTTCGGCTTGCGGGCATAGGGGCGGGCTTGTTTGAGCGTGAAATCGCGCGGCCAGACCTGCGCGATGCGCTTGGCGGAATAG
>CALHLW010000192.1 GCA_938034615.1 uncultured Neomegalonema sp.
ATCGAGATAGGCGATCTCCGCCGCGCGGGCATAGAGAGGAAGGTCGAGTTCGCGCACGGCCACGGTGTTATCCGCGAAGACGACCCGCTCCGTCGGCTTGACCTTGGGCAGCAGGTAATAGCGCGTCTGCTCGTCGGCGCCGGTCGCGCAGGCGGCGAGGAGGGCGGCGAGGGTGAGCCACTGGATGGTGCGAAGCATCGTCATTTCCCCAGTAAGAGCGAATTCGGACGCCGCTCGATGGTCGCCACGAGGGCGGTGATGGCCCGAGCCGCATCGCGAATTTCGCGGATGGTCGTGATGGCTTCGTAATTGAGTTCCGACCCTACATCGAATTCGGACAAAACTGAGTCCGCACGGGCGGCAAGGCCGGAAATCTGTGGCAGGACGGCGTTGAGATTGGCCGATAATCCCGTGAAGGAATTCGACGCGGCGTTGAAGGAGATGAGCGTTTCGTTGAAATTCGCCGGAACATTGCGGTTTTGCAGGTCTGCGACGGTCGCGCGAAGCTGCTCGAAGGCGGCGGTGGCGCTTGCGGGCAATTGTTCGGCACCGGGGGCGCGCAGGATGCGGTCGATATCCACGAGCACCTGATTGGCCCAGAGGACCGTCTCGTCCAGCGGCAGGGTGCGGATTTTCGCCGCGAGCGCCTCGATCTGCGTGAGGACGGCAGGGACGCCCTGCGCGGCGGTGGTGATGGTGCCTGCGGTGCTGGTGGCGGCGTCGAGGGTCATGGCGAGGCGGGCGGTGATTTCGGCCTGTCGCAGTTCGGCCAGCAGGGCGTCGATATTGGCCAGCGTCGAACTGATGGAAGTCGGGACACCGCGCACTTCGTCGGAGCGGACGAGGGCGCTGACATCGCGCATGAGGGTGTCGGTGGAGGCGATGACCTGATCGAGCGGCAGGGCTTCGGCCTGTTTCGCGACATTGGTGAGGCGGGTGAGAAGCTCGGGCGCGAACTTGGCGGCGTTGTCGATGGAGGCCGCTGCTTCCCCTGCCCGCGTGAGGGCGAGGGCGAGGTTCTGCGCCGCCTCGGCTTCGCGCAGGTCGCCGAGGAGGATGCGGACATCCCCGAGCGCGGCGGAAACGTCGTCGGGCAGTTGTGCGATCCCCTCCGATCCGACGAAGGCGTCGGCATTCTGCACGAGGGTCGTGGCGGAGGTAATCAACTCATCCAGAGGCAGCGCGCTGGCGGTTTCGCTCAGGTCGGTGAGATTGGCCATGAGGGCCGGGGCACTGTCGGCGGCGGCGCGGATGGATTTCGCGGCCTCGCCTGCCTCGGCAAGGGCCGTGGCGAGGTTGGCGGCGGCATCGGCCTCGCGCAGATCGCCCAAAAGCGCACGGATATCCTCCATTGTCGCAGAAATGCCCTCGGGCAGGGCGGCGACGGCATCCGATCCGACCACCGCATCGGCATTCTGCACGAGGGCCGTGGCGGAGGCGACGAGATCGTCCAGCGGCAGGGCATTTGCCGTCTCGCCGAGGCTGGCGAGATTCGCCATGAGGGCCGGGGCGCTGTCGGCGGCGGTGCGGATCGATTTGGCGGCCTCGCCTGCCTCGGCCAGCGCGGTTGCGAGATTGGTCGCGGCATCGGCCTCGCGCAGGTCTGCGATGAGAAGGCGCAGGTCTGCGACACTGGCCGCAAGGTCGGCGGGGATTGCCTGAGCATCGTCGTTGCTGACCAGCGCATCCGCATTGGCAAGCAAACTGGTGGCCGCGAGGATCATCGGGCCGAGGGGCAGGTCGGCGGCATTGCCGCTGAAGCGGGTGAGATTCGCGATCAGGGGCGGGGTCTCGTCCATTGCTACGCGCACCGAGGCGGCGGTTTCGGTGACGGTTTCGAGGGCAGCCTGAAGGGCCAGCGCGACCTCGGCCTCGTTCACCGCTTCGATGGTTTCGCGTGCGGCGGCGATGGTGGCGGCGAGGTCGGCGGTCGCTTCGGTCAGCTTGGGATCGCCCACGAGGGTTCGCGCATCGCCGAGCAGACCGTTGATGCCGCCGGGAATGGCGCGGGAATCCTCGCTCGCGACGATGATGTTGACGTTATCCATGAGCGTCGTTGCCGATTCCAGCAATTCCTCGATGGGCAGCGCGTTGATTCGGTTGAGCACCCCTTCGGCGGAGGCGGCAAGGTCGTCGAAGTCGGAGGCGACGCTCGGCAGGCGCGGATAGGGGCGGGCCGTCTCGTCGATTTCCTTTTCGACCTCTCCCGGCCTGTCCACCAGTTCGATGTAGAGCGAGGAGGTGATGAGGCTGGCGCTGGCCAGCTTGGCCCGCATCCCGTTGCGTACCAATGTCTTGAGAAAGGCGAGGCTTTCCTCCGTCTCGCCTCTGGGCAGGCCGAGCCGCGAGGGTTGCAGCAGAATCGTCACGACCAGCGATACGGAGGGGACACCGGCGCGGCTGTCCACATCGGCGATCACGTCGATCACCTCGCCCACGCGATAGCCGCGCAGTTCCACCGGCGCGCCGACTTCGAGGCCCCGGATCGATCCTTCGAACTCGATGGAGAGCCTGATCTGCGCGCCGAAATCATCGTCGAAGATGCTGGCGCGGGCCTCCTGCTCGCCGTCGAAAAGGCGGAAGAGGTGATATTCCTCGACCGGCGTGCCGCCCAGCGCAACGGCATCAAAGGTGATGCCGCCTCGCAGGAAGGACGAGAAGGATTCGAGTTTCAGCTTGGCGCCCTGCGCGCCCAGTTCCACGCTGACACCGGAGGTGTTCCAGAAGCGGCTGCCCTGGGTCAGGCGGCGGTCATGCGGGGCCTCGACAAAGAGGTCGAAGACCACGGCTTCGCCATCGGGGGTCAGAGTCTTTGCTTCGATGCGCCCGACCTCGATGCGTTTGTAGAAGACCGGCGCGCCGACCGACATCGACCCGCCATCCTCGGCGATGAGGCGCACGCGCTGACCGGGAGTGTCGGGCGGGGTGAGCGGCGGATTCTCCAGCGCAGTGAAGCTGTATTGCGGCTCGCCGATGGTGCTGTCCCAGGATGCTTCGATATACGAGCCGGACAGAACCGTCTCCAGCCCGCTGATCCCTTCGAGCGTTACCTGCGGGCTGACGACCCAGAACTGGGCGTCGTCGTCGATGAAATGCCCAAATTCCTTGTCGATCCGGGCGGCCAGCACGACCTTCGATCCATCATCGGTGAAGTCGACGTCCTCGACGATACCGATCCTTACGTCACGGCGTTTGATGATGGTTTTGCCCTCTTCGACGCCGGTGGCGGTGTCGAGCAGGATATCGATGACCGGGCCGCGATCCGCGCGGGTCTTCCATGCCACCCCGATGGTCAGGGCGAGCGCGATGAGCGGCACGAGCCATACGAGCGAGAACCCGCTCGTCGTGGTTTCGGCGTCGTGAAAGTCGCGCTGGTCAGCGTCTGGCACGGGCTTGCGGCTCCTCTAGGGTATCCCAGATCAATCTCGGATCGAAGCTTTGCGCCGCCAGCATCGTGAAGACAACCGACAACGCGAACGCAACCGCCGCCGGGCCGGGATTGATCGAGGCGATGAAACCCAATTGCACCAGTGCGGTAAGGATCGCGACGACGAAAACGTCGATCATCGACCAACGCCCGATGAACTCGGTGATCTCGTAAAGCTGCATCCGGCGATGGGCGGAGAGACGCGAGCCGTAGCGCACACCGAACATCAGCATGGCGATCACCACGAACTTCGCCACGGGAATGACGACCGACGCGACGATGACGACCACGGCCACGAACCATGCGCCGTATTCGAACAATTCGATGGCTCCGCCGACGATGGTGCCCTCGCTCACACGCCCGAAGGTTTTGGTCAGCAGCATGGGATAGATATTTGCGGGGATGTAGCAGATGATCCCGGCGATCAACCATGCCCAGACCCGCTGTGCGGAGTTGGGGCGGCGACTGTGCAGGGTGGCGTGACAACGCGTGCAGATGGCGCGCGACCCCAGCGGCTCAAGGGTGCCGCAATTGTCGCAGGAAACCAGACCCGCCTCGCGGGCCGTTATCGTCTCTTGGGGTCCAGCAAGCGCCATATCGTCCATTCGCACAAGGTAGAGTTTTCAAACACTACAACAACGATCAAGGCCGAGAAGGCCCAGAAAGATGGCCCCAGAGACACATCCGCCAGATCCGTGACCTTCACCAGCGCCACCGCCACACCGACGATGAATATTTCTGCCATGGACCATGGCTTCAGGGCCATTGCGAGGCGAAAGCTGCGCGCGGCCTGAGAAGGGGGCTTCTTGCCAAGGCGCAGCGGTAGCAGGGCGTAGATCAGCGCGGCGGCGCGTGTGACGGGAATCACGACGATGAAGGCGGCCACCGCGATGGTCAGCGGCGCGCTCCAGCCATCGGCGAAGGCCCCGATGGCGTCCATGACCGAAGCGTCGCGGTGCAGTCCGGCCTCGTCCAGCGCAATGAAGGGAAAGAAAATTGCTGCGACCATGAGGATGGCGGTCGAGATCGCCCCCGCCAGCGTATTGTCGATCACATTGCGTTTGTTGGAGATCAGCACATGATGACAGCGCGGGCAGCGCGCCACCTTGCCCGGCGGCGGGATCACCCGATCAAGAAGCAGGTCGCAGGACCGGCACGCGATCAGGCTGTCGAGATTTTCCGAAATGGGATGGCGCGTTCGCATCGACACAGAATAGGGCAGGAAGCCAGTCGCAGGAAGGGCCTTTGCATTTGTGGTGGGGCCTGATCTTTCCCGGCTGCATTTCCGTACGACGTCAGGGCGTAAACTGCTTCACAGGCCCGTGATTTGTTCTAATGTGGCACAGCATTCTACGACCCGCTATGATCGGACCTTCGATGAACCCTGTTGCTGCACAATCGACCGACGCGCTGTTGCGCGGGCCAATTCAGGGTAATTCTTTTGCCGATATAGGCGCGCCCTCGACTGACCGAGGCGACTCGTCGGATACTGGCGGCGGCATTGCGGCACAGCGGGCGGAATCCCTGCGGACGGTGTCGTCGAACAAGATCGACGCGCCCACCACGGGCGGTGCCATCGCAAAACCCGAAGAGGGCGCAACGTCGATGGATGTCGATGAGAGCATCATGTCCGCCATCGCCGCGCTGATGCAGAAATTCGCTGACGCGCAGGAACTCGCGCGCTAATTCTCAGCACCCAACATCCCTCACCTTATCGTCATTCCCGCGAAGGCGGGGATCTTTCGGATATCGGGAATCTCTCGCACCTGCGGGAGATTCTCGCTTGCGCGGGAATGACAGTACACGGTTGGTATGCGATTCGTGAAGGCTCAGGTATGCTATGTGCCCGACGTCGTAACGCTTTTCATACCGGCCCGGATTTGCTATTTTCTCCCTTCGTCGGAGTGTAGCTCAGCATGGTAGAGCGCTGCGTTCGGGACGCAGAGGTCGTAGGTTCGAATCCTGCTACTCCGACCAATCCTTTCGCTGGCATCATCTTCACATTGCCGTTGTGCGACGCTTTGCGACGCTTCGCCACGGGTTCGTTTCCGGCGATAGGGTTAATGCGCCGTTCATATTATACGGCGTAGGGCTGGAAAGACCGGCTGCTGTCCCCATTTAGAGGCAATCGGTCCGGCGCGCTTCCGCGTGCCGCAAATGCTCACATCGGAGTGGCCCCTTGAAGAGACTTGCCAGCACCCTGCTTGCCGCCTTCGCCGCGATGACGGCCCCGGCGCTCGCCGAACCTGTCGTCAGCGATTTCACCCTCGAAAACGGAATGCGCGCTGTGGTGATCGAGGATCACCGTGCGCCGGTCGTGACCCATATGGTCTGGTACCGTGTCGGGTCCGCCGACGAACCCCCCGGCAAGACGGGCATCGCCCATTACCTTGAACATCTGATGTTCAAGGGGACCGACAAGATCGCCCACGGTCAGTTTTCGAAGATCATCGCCGCCAATGGCGGGCAAGACAATGCCTTCACCTCCCGCGATTACACCGCCTATTTCCAGCGCATCGCCAAAGACCGTCTCAGCCTCGTGATGAGCATGGAGGCGGATCGGATGCGCAACGTCAACATCCGGCAGGAAGACATCGTCGCCGAGCGCGATGTGGTGATCGAGGAGCGCAATTCGCGCACCGATAACTCGCCGGGTGGACGCTTTCGTGAGCAATACATGGCCGCGCTCTACCTCAACCACGCCTATGGCATTCCCGTCATCGGCTGGCGCGAGGAGATCGAGAGCCTCGACCGCGATGACGCGCTGGAGATGTATGAACGCTTTTACGCGCCAAACAACGCCATCCTTATCGTCGCGGGCGATGTCAGCCCTGATGAGGTGAAGGCGTTGGCCGAGGAGCATTACGGGGTTATCGAGCCTGTCGATCTGCCCGAATCCGTGCGTGCGACTGAGCCGCCGCATCTGGCCGCCCGCCGTCTGGAAATGCGCGACCCGCGTGTGTCGCAGGAGCGGATCTGGCGCGGTTATATCGCACCCTCCTACGTTACGGATGAGGGCAACATGGCCGAGTCTCTGAGCCTCTTGTCCGATATCCTCTCGGGCGGTACGACCCGCCGCCTGCCCAAGATGCTGACCCTCGATACGGATCTGGCGCTCTATGCCGGGGCGTATTATTCGGGCATGGCCCGCGACATGGGCGAGTTCGCCTTCTACGCGGCACCCAAGGGCGACACGACCCTGCCCGAGTTAGAAGGGGCGCTCGATTGGATGATCGCTGATCTGCTGGAAAATGGCGTTACCGAGGAAGAACTGGCCCGTGCCAAGAAGTCGGCCATCGCAGCGGAAATCTACGCGCAGGACAGTCAAAGCTCGATGGCGCGGCAATACGGGGCCGCGCTGACCATCGGGCTGGAACTGGATGAAATCGAAAACTGGCGCGAAACACTGGAAGCTGTGACCGTCGAGGACGTGCTGGCCGCCGCGCGCGCCGTTCTCTTGCCGGAGCGCTCGGTCACCGGCTACCTGATGAAACCGAAAAGCGAAGGAGCCGACGGATGAGAACGCTAGCACTCGCCCTTGCGGCCAGCCTCGTCATGGCCCCTGCCATCGCGCAGGACGATGCCTCCCGTATCAAGGAAGTGACAAGTCCCGGCGGCATCACCGCCTGGTTCGTTCAGGAAGCCTCCATCCCCATCGTCACCGTTCAGATCGCCTTCGACGGCGGGGCGCGGCTCGATGAAAAAGGCAAGGAGGGCGCGGTCAACCTTGCCACCGGGCTGATCGAAGAGGGCGCGGGGGACATGGACAATCAGGACTTCGCCGCCGCGTTGGACGATCTGTCGTCCTCCATCGGGTTCAGCGCGAGCCGCGACGGTTTCTCGGTCAGCGTCTCCTCCCTGTCCGAGAATATCGACGCGACGATGGACCTGTTGCATGTCGCCATGACCGAGCCGCTGTTCACCGATGAGGCCATCGAGCGGGTGCGTGAGCAGGTGCTCTCGAACTTACGCTCGCAGGAGAACGATCCGCGCGCACTGGCCGGTCAGCGCTGGTTCGCCGATGTCTTTGGCGATTCCTCCTATGCGACCCCGGTTTCGGGCACCACCGAGAGCGTCACCGCCCTGACCCGCGACGACATCCTCGCGGCCTATGGCCGGATGGTCGCCAAGGCCCGCATGAAGATTGGCGTGGTCGGTGATATCGAAGCCGATGCGCTGACGGCCCTGCTGGACACGACCTTCGGTGATTTGCCCGAGGGAGAGACGCTCGACAAGACGCCCGTTGCTGTGCGGGAAACCGGCGGGTTGGTCGTCATCGAGGAAGATGTGCCCCAGAGCGCGGTCGTGCTCGGCCACAAGGGTATCCTGCGCGACGATCCCGATTACATCCCCGCCTATGTGATGAACTACGTCCTTGGCGGGGGCGGCCTGACCTCGCGCCTGACCGATGAAGTGCGCGAGAAGAAGGGGCTGGCCTATTCGGTCTATTCCTACCTCAATCCCCTTGACCGTGCGGGCCTCTACATGGGCGGTGTGGCCACGGCGAATGAGCGGGTTGCCAAATCGCTGGAGCTGATCCGGCAGGAATGGGCGCGTATGGCCGAGGGTGGTTTGACACAGGAAGAACTGGACGCCGCGAAGACGTATCTGACCGGATCGTTTGCGCTGCGGTTCGACTCCAACGCCAAGATCACCAACTTTCTCGTCGGGGCGCAATCGGCGGGCCTGCCCATCGATTACATCGATACCCGCAACGGGCTGGTCGACGCGGTGACGCTGGACGACGTGAGCCGCGTCGCCAAGCGGCTGCTGAAACCCGATGATCTGTTCGTCGTGGTGGTCGGCAAGCCCGAAGGCATGGAAAGCGCGGAATCGCTGATGGAGGGGATCGGCGGCTGACGCCGCCCGCCGTTGAAATCATGATCCTCCGGGCCGTGCGTCTGGAGGGACTACAGAAATCGTTCTGAGTATAGAAATAATTTTCGGCAAATAGCCTAATAAAAACCCTTATAAATGCATCGAATATTGAGGTTCATCGGGCATCTTCTTGACTTCGGCGATAGAGGATGGCGGGAGGCTTCGATGAAGGTCGCGACGATTGGACAGGTTTGGCTGGTGACGTTGGCTATGAACGTCATCGGTTGCGCCATCGTCGCGTCCACTGTCATGGCGCTCTATCCGCGCGTGGAATGGCCCTTCGAGCTGACAGTCAGCTTGATCTTGACCTGTGGCATCGCCACGCCGTTCACCTATCTCATGGCGCGGCAGCTTCACAAAAATACCCTTCTCAGCAACGAATTGCAGCGCCTCGTGGACAGTGACCGGCTGACCGATACCCGGACGCGCAGTTATTTCTTCGACCACATGGCCGCCTCGCCCGGTGATTATGGTGTCTGTCTGATGGTCGATATCGATCACTTCAAATCAGTGAACGATACCTATGGCCATCTCGCCGGAGACCGGGTCATTCAGGACGTGGCGGCGCGGATCAAGGACATGCTGCGGACCGAGGACATCGTCGCGCGCTTTGGCGGCGAGGAATTCGTCGTGTTCCTGCACAGGGCCGATCCCGCGACCGGCTTCGCCGTTGCCGAGCGGATGCGCGGGGCCATTGCGGAGCAGGCCGTCGCCTTCAACGACAATCCCATAGACGTGACCGTGTCGATCGGTGGATCGCCGATGGCAGCCGATAGCGATATCGAGCAGGCGATCCAGGACGCCGATGCCGCGCTGTACCGGGCGAAATACGATGGCCGGAACTGCACGATCTTTTCGTCCGACCCGTTCAGCGATGGACAACCGGACAGGGACATCGCCGCCTAGAGTGATCGGCGATCAGCTTGGGTCACCAAGTGCCAGAAAATGCGCGGCTCTTGGCGCAATTTCTGGCTCAACTTGATCGCCGATCATGAGCACACTGAATTTCATACGGATCACCATTCACACCAAGACGTGTGTGAATGGTGATGCTCCTGATTCAGATAGAATTCAGAGTGCTCTAAGAGCCTGACCTAAAAGTTGTTGAACGCTATCAGTAGGTTATGATTCTCTGTCTTTGTCGAGAAGATGGAGGATCAGATGCCTTGGACCGATAGCGCTCGTTCTAAGCATAACCGCAAGACAGGTCGTTATCCAAGCGACATGACCGATGCTGAGTGGGCCTTGATTGCGCCCCTGCTTCCCCCTGCCAAGCCCGGAGGTCGCAAACGCACGACCGAGATGCGGGACGTGATGAACGCGATCCAGTATATCGGCGCGAGCGGTTGTCAGTGGCGAATGCTGCCGACGGATTTCCCGCCCATGACCACGGTGCAGGGGTATTTCTACACTTGGCGCGACATCGGGCTGTTCGAGACG
>CALHLW010000193.1 GCA_938034615.1 uncultured Neomegalonema sp.
GGCCTGCAACGCTGGCTGACGCAGGAAGGCTATCGCATCCCCAAAAAAGCCCGCCCCGTCCTCGCCGGGTACATCGCGATGGGCATGAAATTCTTCGTCGCCAAAGTCGATCTCACCGGTCTGGAGGCAGCGAAGGACGACGATTAGGACGGCTTCCTCCGCAGGCCACAAATATCTTACCAAGCACAATACCCGCCACCGCGAAGAGGCGCAGACCCTTGCCGACCTGACCGGCTGGGATATCGGCACAATCCGCACCGATATGCGCGACGCGGGATATGTTGCACCGACCGTTTCGCCCACGGGTGATGACAGTTTTGACACCCTTGCTGACTGGCGTGCATGGCTGACACGCGAGGAGGAGGAAAAGTAGGAGGGATATGTCCTTTTCCGTGGGGTTACACTCACTTGCATATTGAAACGGAGGCAGTCGACGATCAACCTCTTTACAATGATATGCTGCGATGCAATATAACATCCAAGTGGATGGTAATTGGAGGGTAAGCAATGCCCAATGTCGTACCCTTACCCGACAAGCGCTGTGACAGCGAGAAGATTACAATCAATCTTGGCCCCGTCGATCTGGGTCGGGTAGATTTGTTGGTGCAGGACGGATTCTATGCCAACCGCACAGACATGATCCGCACTGCTATCCGCAATCAACTTGCCACCCACGCTGACGAGATGGCCAGGTCAATCGCCCGCCAAACCTACGAGCTCGGTCTCATCGATCTCGATACCCCAACCCTCGAACGCAGCCGCGAGAAAGGCGAGCTTCTTTCTCTGAAGGTCGTTGGTCTCGTGCGTATCGCAAACGACGTCGCACCCGATCTCGCCCGTGACACTATCCATTCGCTCACCGTACTCGGCACCGTTCAGGCCAGCCGCGAGGTTAAACAGGCGCTCGCAGACCGCATCTCCTGATATTCTGCCGCAATAAGAAAGCAGCCCTCTATGAAATCTCCCTTCCTCGACGCCATGCGGCGCGCGACTGACGCCACGCGCGGCGGCGATCTTGCTGAAGCCACACGCGCCATTCAGAACGCCCTCTCAGGCGCGGCTCCGCAAGCGCCCCGTGCCGATGATTTCGACGGCGTCACCATCGACAGCACTACGGGTGAGGCCAGCGAGAGCGACACAAAGACCGCCCGATCAGAAACGATCCCGATGCTTTCGCAAACGTATCGAGGCGCCGCCGGGGCGCGGGATTACCGCCTCTTTCTGCCACCTCAGGCTGTGGACGGTCTGCGCGGGCTCGTCATTATGCTGCACGGATGCACCCAGAACCCAGACGATTTTGCCTTAGGCACTGCGATGAACGTCATCGCCGCTCGGGAAGGGCTGGCTGTTGCCTATCCCGGC
The DNA here is from genome assembly GCA_938034615.1 of uncultured Neomegalonema sp. Taxonomy (GTDB): domain Bacteria; phylum Pseudomonadota; class Alphaproteobacteria; order Rhodobacterales; family Rhodobacteraceae; genus JAHDDY01. Next base: position 1,363 of record CALHLW010000193.1, read on the forward strand.
CAGACCCCCACGCACAACGCCAATTCTTGCTGGAACTGGTTCGAGCCGAGCCACCAGCAGCGCGGCGCGGGCGAACCCGCCATCCTCGCCGGTCTCGCCGCCGAACTGGCCGAGATCCATGGGATCCCGGCCAAGGCCACTTTCGTCGCGGGTCTCTCAGCGGGCGGTGCCATGGCGGCGGTCCTCGGTGCGACCTATCCGGAAATCTTCAGCGCAATCGGCGTCCATTCCGGCCTTCCCGCCGGATCGGCACAGGATGTCGGCTCCGCCTTCGCTGCTATGAACGGGGGGGGTATGGCCACCGCACAGGCGGTCAAACCGGGCGCTCGCACGATCATCTTCCACGGATTACGCGACAAGACGGTAGTTCCCGATAATGGCGTCCGCCTCTTCGAGTCTATGACGAAAGCCTTCCCGAACGCTGCCCTTCACCGAGCGCCCGTCGAGAAGGGCCTCACCCGTCTGCGGCTCGTCCTGCCCGACGGCACGGCGGTCGCTGAACATTGGGAAGTCGCCGGTCTTGGCCATGCATGGTCCGGCGGCGACCGCGCGGGCACCTTTACCGCTCCACGCAAACCGAATGCCTCCGAAGCCTTCGTGAAGTTCTTCCTCGATCCGAAGGGCTGAAGGTGTCCCTGCACCGACACAAGGCCGGAGCAGGGCGCTTCACCCCACCAACACCGGAAACCAATCCTCGCGCAACCGCTCCCCCGCCCGCATTCCATGCCCCGGAAAGGGCGGTGAGGTGGGGCCGGGCCGCTCGACATAGCGGGCATCATCCCCGACGAGCCGCAGCGAGAATGCCCGCCGTCGCGCGGTACTCTCGTTTCCCCGCGCGCCGTGCAGCGTATCGAAGCTGAACGCCACCGCGTCCCCCGGCTCCATCGACCATTCAAGAACGTCCATACCCTCGGCATCGGGGTCAGGAACCGGAATATAGCTGTCCTCGTCCGGGTAAAAATCTTCCTCGGACAGCCATTTGGTTGGCAGCACCTGCTTTTCCCACCGATGCGACCCCACCACACAGCGCAAGGACGCCTCTCTCACCGGATCGACCGGCACCCAGAACGATACCGTCTGCCGCCCCGCAACAAAGTAATAGGGCGCATCTTGATGCCATGGTGTCGGTTTGGATGTCCCCGGCTCCTTTACCAGCACATGATCGTGAAACATCTGCACCCGTCGCGACCCCATGAGCGCCGCCGCGACCTCCGCCGCCGGGGACCGCTCCACTACCTCTACGAACTCAGGGATCCGCCGCCAGTTGCAGTAATCATCGAAGAACCGCCCGGCCTCGCCTTCATGCAGGTTCTCGGCGGCATATTCTCCCGGATCGATCATGTTTCTCTCGATTCCGGTACGAATCGTCTCAATAAAATCAACGAAAAGTCCTCGGATCAGGACAACACCGTCCTGCTGAAAGGATTCGATCAGGTTTTCAGTGACAGGAAAAGCAGCCATGCAATCCACTTATGGATAGAGTTTCGACCCCCTAACAGTCACGGAAACGCGCGGCTTTCAAGCATCGTTTCGCGATTGGTCCCGAAGTGGCACAGAAAAATCTGCGCTTTGTGAACGAAAAATAGCAACCGGTGCCCTGTTGCGCTCCTTCTTTCCATGGTCAAGACTATCGGCAGGAGCGACGATAAGCTCGACGTTAACAATGACGAAGGGCGACACTTCAATGTGTTGCCCAACATCTGGGAGATGAAATGTCTGACTTCAAGAATACCGATCCTCGCCTCACCACGCTCGGTTATTACGAGAACAACCATCTGAACGAGATGATGAAGCGCGGCGCATCCCGCCGTGACGTGATGACTTGGCTCATGGCCGCCGGAGCCACCACCTTCGCCTCCGGTTCCGTTTTTGATGGCCTTGCCCATGCAGCGGCGCACACACCCAAGCGTGGTGGTAAGCTCATCATGGCCGCTGACCAGCACGGCCCGAACGATACGCTCGATCCGGCGCTCTACACCTCTGCCGCCGACTATTTCCGGGGCCGCATGTTCTATGGTTCGTTGACGAGCCTGACACCAGAACTCGGTTACGAGCCTGAACTGGCTGAGGAAATTACGTCCAACGCCGATGCGACCGAGTGGACCTTCAAGATCCGCAAGGGCGTCGAATTCCACAATGGCAAGACACTCACCGCCGATGACGTGATCTTCACGATGAACCGGCACATGGGCAAAGACTCCATCTCCAAAGCGTCGTCCCTCGTCTCGATGGTGGATAAGTGGGAGAAGGTGAACGACTACGAAGTCAAGGCCGTCCTCAACTCGCCCAACGCCGATCTGCCCATCGCGCTCGGCACATTCCACTTCAAGATTCTTCAGGACGGTACGGAAGACTTCTCCACTGCCGTCGGAACCGGCCCCTACAAGGTCAAAGAGTTCAAGCCCGGTGTTCGCGCCGTGGGTACGCCCTTCGAGAACTATTGGGGTGAAGGCGGTTATCTCGACGAGCTGGAGCATTACGGGATCGGCGATTCGACCGCCCGCCTCAACGCCTTCCTCGCCGGTGACGTCGATGCGATGGTCAACTTGCCGCCCAAAGCGATCTCTCAGGTTGAAGGCACGGAAGGCAAGGAAATCTGGTCGTTGCAGGCCGGTGCCTATGTTAACATCACGCCGCGCCTCGATATGAAGGAATCGTCGAACCGCCACATGTGGAAGGCGATGCAGCTGCTTCAGGATCGCGAGCGTCTGCTGAAAGGCGTCCTGAAAGGGCAGGGCACGCTCGGTAATGATCAGCCGATCAATGCCGCCTATTTCGACCATTGCCCGGACATCCCTCAGCGCGAACTGGACCCCGACGAAGCCAAGTTCCACTGGGAAAAATCCGGCATTGGCTCGACCCCCGTTCCGATTACGGCCGCCGAGGTCGCCCCCGGTGCCGTCGAGCAGTGCCTGTTCATGCAGCGCGAAGGCAAGAAGATCGGCGCGAACTTCGACGTCAAGAAGGTCACGACCGATGGCTACTGGGGTGCCGTCTGGCTGAAAGACCCGATCTGCGTGGCATCGTGGAACATGCGTCCGACAGCCAACATCATGATGACGTTGGCCTTCAAGGGCGATGCGGACTGGAACGAGACGCGCTGGAACAACGACAAGTTCAACCAGCTTCTCATCGACGTGCGCGGCGAAACCGACGCCGACAAGCGCAAGCAGAAGTATTGCGACCTACAGACCATGATCCACGAGGAAAATGGCATGTCGTTGCCGGTACACCGCAACTACGTCGATGCCGCTGCCTCGCATGTGAAGGGCCGCACAGAAGTGCCGCTCAACAACTTCGGTGGCGCAGAAGCCCCCGTCACCCTCTGGCGCGACGACGCCTGATCGTGCGCTTTCTGACACAATCCTTCCCGCTTCGGCGGGAAGGCGACGGCCTTCGCACCATATCGCCCAGGGGGCGTCGTCGTGTACCTCTGCGAGTTTCTGTGAGTGCAGGACTCTCTGATCGAGGGGTGACTGCGTGACCGGCCTTATCCTCCGCCGTCTCGGCATCGGGCTCATCACGGTCCTCGCCGTTTCGATCATCATCTTCTTCGGGACCAAGATCCTGCCCGGCGACGCCGCACAGATACGCCTCGGCCAGCAGGCAACCCCAGAGAACGTAGCCGCTTTCCGCGAGAAGCTGGGCTTGGACAAGCCGTATTGGCAGCAATATCTTGGCTGGCTTTCGAACTTCCTGCGCGGCGATCTTGGTATTTCGTTGGCCTCTGACGTTCCGATTACCGAACTAATCGCGGACCGCTACAAGAACACCGTCATCGTCTCCTGCCTCACTGCACTCATCGGCGTACCGATCTCGCTGATGCTCGGCATCATGGCCGCGATGTTCCCCGGCTCTCTCTATGACCGTGTGCTGACTTTTATCTCGGTTTCATTGGTCGCCGCCCCCGAATTCTTCACCGCGACCCTGCTCGTCCTTCTTTTCGTCTTCGCACTCGATATCGGCAATGCCGTTGTCGTAGGCAGCACGGAAGGCAAAGGCTTCTTCGAGCTGATCTCCCATTTCGCCCTGCCCATCGCGACGCTGAGTTTCGTCATTGCGTCGCAGCTGATCAGAATGAGCCGCGCGGCTGTTCTCAACGTGATGTCATCGCCGTATATCGAGATGGCAATTCTGAAAGGCGTGCCGCGTGGGCGCATCATCTTTCGCCATGCGCTGCTGAACGCCATCGGCCCCATCGTGAATGTCGTCGCGCTGAACCTCGCTTATCTCGTGACCGGCGTGATCGTGGTGGAGGTCTATTTCGCTTATCCGGGCCTTGCGACCCTGATCGTGCAGGGAGTGCAGAGCCGTGACTTCGTGCTGATCCAGGGGCTGGGGATGATCTTCTGTCTCACCTACGTGATCCTCATGCTGATCGCCGACATCGCCGCCTTCGCCTCCAACCCCCGTCTGAGGCACCCCAAATGACTTCAAGCGATACCCCCGTTGGCGCACACCCGGATATGCTGGGCGGCATCCCGGACCCCGAAGACACGGATTATTTCGTCGCCCCTTATGATGAGGGGGTCAGCTTCGATGAATTGCCGGATTCTGCCCCGAAAGAACGCTTCCGCTTGTCCCTCACCGGCTGGATCGGCGCGCTTATCGTTACGTTCTGGGTGCTGATCGCACTCTTCGGCCCGTTTATCGCACCATGGGGCGAGAACGACTTGCCGTTCCCTGACGATTACAGCGAATTCCAGACCCCCCGCGCGGGCGCATGGCTCGGCACCGATGTGGAGGACCGAGATATCCTGTCGCGCATCGTCTATGGCGCAGGTCGCACGATTGGTATTTCCTTTGCCGCCACTGTCCTTGCCTATGTCCTCGGCGTCGTCCTCGGCATTGGTGCCGCGGTATCCGGCCCCAAGGTCGATATGGTGATGAGCCGCATCAACGATGCCTTCCTCAGCCTGCCGACCATCATGCTCGGTCTTGTCGTGGTCGCTGCCGTCGGCTCGTCGATCCCCGTGCTGATCTGTACCGCCGGATTGATCTACGCCACGGTCGTCTTCCGCCTCGCGAGGGCGTTGGGGCAGGAGATCATGGTCATGGATTTTGTGGAGGCCGCCAAGGCGCGCGGTGAGGGCCGCTGGTGGATTATCACCCGCGAAATCTGGCCAAATGCCGCGATGCCCCTCATCACCGATTTCGGCCTGCGCCTGATTTACGTGATCCTCTTCATCTCCTCGCTCAGCTTCCTCGGCCTTGGCGTTCAGCCGCCACAGGCTGACTGGGGGTCAATGGTCCGCGAGAATCTGGGCGCGCTGCAATACGGAGAATCGATCATTCCCGTCCTCGCCCCGGCTTTCGCCATCGCCACGCTGACCGTCGCGATCAACCTCGTCGTCGATGACGTTTCTGCCCAAGCGGGCGGTCGTCTCTCCAAACGGCTGTAAGCATGACCCAAACGCGAAACCCCGGCGATGTGGTCTTCGAGGCCCGTGATCTGAAGATCGGTGCGATCCAGCATGACGGCTCCGAAATCCGCATCGTGAAGGGTGTCGATTTTCAGGTCCGGCGCGGCGAGGTCGTGGCGCTGATCGGCGAGTCAGGCTCCGGCAAGACCACCATTTCGCTCTCGGCCCTCGGCTATGCGAAACCCGGCCTCAGCTTTACGGGCGGCGAGGCAATGCTGCTCGGGCGGGACGTCACGAAGATGACGACCGACGAATTGCGCCCCCTGCGCGGCATTTCGGTTGCCTACCTCGCCCAGTCTGCGGCGGCGACCTTCAACCCTTCCATCAAGATCAACGAGCAGGTGACGGAAGCTCCGGTTCTCCACGGCACCAAGACGCAGGAGGAGGCCAACGCAAAGGCTCTCGACCTCTACCGCGCCCTGGAACTCCCGAACCCCGATACCATTGGCGACCGCTATCCCCATCAGGTTTCTGGCGGACAACTCCAGCGCCTCATGGCCGCAATGGCGCTGTGCGGCGACCCCGAGTTGCTGGTGCTGGACGAGCCGACCACAGCCCTAGACGTGACGACCCAGATCGAAGTGCTCAAAGCCTTCAAGCAGGTCATCAAGGAAGAGGGCGCGGCGGCGATCTACGTCACCCACGACCTCGCCGTCGTCGCCCAGATCGCCGACCGGATCGTCGTGCTCTATAACGGCGAGATCAAGGAATCCGGCCCTGTGGACCGGATCATCAACAACCCCGTCCATCCTTACACAAAGCGCCTCATGGCCGCGATTCGACCTATGCCCGAGGCCGGGCAGGGCGAGGATTCTTCCGACGAACACCTTCGTGATGCCCCCGCCCTTCAGGCCATCGCCATCGATGCGGGCTATGGTGCGCGGGATTCGAACGGCAAACCGGCGGTTCCGATCTTGCGCGACGTGAATGTCGCAATCGAGCGGGGGAAGACCGTTGGAATCATCGGCGAATCCGGTTGCGGCAAGTCCACCCTCGCGCGGGTGTTTGCGGGCCTGCTGCCCGCCTATGGCGGCGAAATCCATCTCGACGGCGAGCGCCTTTCCGCAGATCTTGCGGGCCGCACACGGGCACAGCTCCAGAAAGTGCAGTTCGTCTACCAGATGGCCGACACGGCACTGAACCCGCGCCAGCGTATCCGCGACATTCTTGGACGCCCCATCGACTTCTACGGCACCGCCGCCGGAATGACCCGCCGCCAGCGCGTCGATTACCTGCTCGATCTAGTCGAACTGCCCCAGCAATTTGCCGACCGCTATCCGCATGAACTCTCCGGCGGCCAGAAACAGCGCGTCAACCTCGCCCGCGCCCTTGCGGCGGACCCTGAAGTTGTCCTCTGCGACGAAGTCACTTCCGCCCTCGACACCATCGTCGGTGCCAATGTCATCGACCTGCTGAACCGTCTACAACGCGAAACGGGCGTGTCCTTCGTCTTCATAAGCCACGACCTCTCGACCGTCTCGTCCTTCGCTGATGAGGTCGTCGTTCTCTACGCGGGCATGGTGGCCGAGCAAGGCCCAACCGACCGCGTCCTCTCGCCTCCTTTCCACCCCTACACTCGGCTCCTCGTCTCCTCCGTCCCCGAGCCGCGCGTTGGCTGGTTGGAAGAAGCGGCCCAGACCCGCGAAGCCAAGGCGGGCGCATCGGGCGGCGTTAAGCTGACCGAGAAGGGCTGTCCCTTCTTCGAGCGCTGTCCTTTAGCGATTCCCGGCACTTGCGACGAGGTCGATCCACCGAAACTCGACGACGGCAACGGTCACATCATTGACTGCCACCGCCCCATCGCCGAACTGAGTGTCAGCGGGTGAGTGGAGCAGTCTTCGCTGAAGGCTTTACCCACACCCCCTATTGGTGGCGTGACGCCCCACCGGGCAATACCGGAAAGGTATATTCGGGCTTCCCTTGGTTCGTGCCGGCTGTCGGAACATGGTATCGCGTCCGCGACTGGCTCAATCTGAGAGTCGCGGGAAAATCCAACGGATAAATCTTGCCCGTCGGATTACGCGCGGCTATAGAAGCGGCGCTGCGCGGGCGTTGTGTAATGGTAAGACCTCAGATTTCCAATCTGAAGATGGGGGTTCGATTCCCCCCGCCCGCTCCAGCATTCACTCCCACCAGCGATCTATGCGGGCGATTTCATCGTCGGACCATCCGAAATGATGTGCGATCTCGTGGACGAGGACGTGCGTGACGAGTTCCTCCAATGTCACGTCGGCCCGCTCGATCCACTCCCACAGAATGGCACGGCGATAGAGCCAGACCACATCCGCGCGCGGCACCGGATCTGCTACGCTTTTCTCGGTCAGCGGCACGCCATCGTAGAGGCCGGTCAGATCGTAGGGGTTTTCGATCCTCATCCCTGCCAGCGTCTCGTCATCCGCTTCTTCCTCGACACGAATAATCAGCGTGTCGCAGCGTTCGCGCACGGCACCGGGCAAGGCGAGAAAGGCCTGCTTGGCGAGACTTTCGAGATCGGCGATGCTTGGCGCTGGCGTCATGGCCCTGTATGTAGCGGCGGACGCCCCGGTTGCGAGGGCCAGAGGATTTCGATGACCGTCACCCGTTTTGCCCCGTCCCCCACAGGCCGCCTGCATGTCGGCAACCTGCGTCCTGCGCTGCTCAACTGGCTGCATGCCCGCAAACAGGGGGGGCAGTTCATCCTGCGCATCGACGATACCGATGCGGAGCGGTCGAAGGAGGAGCATGTCGATGCGATCAAGCGCGATCTGGACTGGCTTGGCCTTGGATGGGATCGGTTCGAGCGTCAATCGGCGCGGCTGGAGCGATATGATGCCGCCGCCGATGCCCTGCGCGCCGATGGCCGGCTCTATCCTGCTTACGAAACCGCCACGGAGCTCGACCTTCGCCGGAAGTATCAACGGCAGGCTGGACGGCCGCCTGTCTATGATCGCGCTGCTCTCAAGCTGACGGATGAGGATCGCGCGCGATTGGAGGCGGAGGGCCGACGCCCGCATTGGCGTTTCCGGCTCGATCAGGAGCGCGTGACGTGGACCGATGGTATCCGGGGCGACACGAATGTGGACTGTGCGTCCGTGTCCGATCCTGTACTGATCCGCGAGGATGGCGGTTATCTCTACACGCTCTGTAGCGTTTGCGACGATATCGATTTCGGCGTGACCGATGTGATCCGGGGTGAGGACCACGTTACCAATACCGCCACACAGATCCAGATATTCGATGCCATAGGCGGCAAGCCGACCGGGTTTGCACACCATTCGCTGCTGGTCGATGCAGATGGGGCGGGTCTGTCGAAGCGGCTTGGCTCGCTGACTCTCGAATCGATCCGGGAGAGCGGGGTCGAGTCGCTGGCGCTGCTCTCCTACATGGCGCGTCTGGGATCGTCTGACCCGATAGAGCCGCGCGCGAACCATGCGGAGTTGATCGACGGATTTGATCTGTCAAAGTTCGGTCGCGCGCCTGCACGATTCAGCATGGATGATCTCGGCGCGCTCAATCTCAAAGCCTTGCATACCAAGCCCTATGCCGATGTCGCGGGCCGCCTGCGTGAAGCGGGCGTGGCGGATAATCTCGCCGAACAGTTCTGGCTGCTCATTCGCGAGAATATCGATGGCTTGGACGATATCCCCGACTGGGTCGCAATCCTGAATGGCGAGTGTACTCCGGCAATCGATGCAGATGACGAGGAATACGTCGCCGCTGCCCTCGGCGAGTTTGAAAACGCAAAACCGTGGACGGGTGAAACATGGCGTGCGGTTACAGGCGCACTCAAGGATCAGACGGGCCGCAAGGGTAAGGCCCTCTTCATGCCGCTCCGCAAGGCTCTGACGGGCCGTAGTAATGGTCCCGACATGGCCGCGCTGCTGCCCTTGCTGAGACGTTGATAAAGAAAGGGCACCCCTATGGTTCGCATCGTGATCGATTTTCTGTGGCTCTCGATTCTGCTGTCGATCCTGCTCGGTTTGCTGGCCAGCGTCATCCCTGCCATCGGGCAATCCGGCGCATTCGTAAGCTCGATGGTCGGCGCGCTTGGGGCGGGAATGTTCTACCGTCGCCGCACCGGGATCGAGGCAACGAGTGCCTTCGCATGGAAAGCCGCGTTCGTGGTGACTGTCGTAACCCTGATGCTGAGTGCCGTCGTGGTGGCATGGCTGCGCAAGTCGGGGTCGTTATCGGAACTCAACGAGATTTCAGGCGGAGCCTATGCCTTAGGGATCGTGTTCGTCGGCATCATTACCTTGCTCGTCGTGCGTTTCTTTTTTCGCTGGGGAACGCGATTGGGGGCAAAGAATGCGTAGGGTCTACCGGGAAGCGTCCCGCCGCCCTATATCTTTCGCATGAACCCGTTACAGAAAATCGCCGCTGCGGTGGGCGGCATCGGTATTCTTGCTCTTGCCATCTGGCTCGGCACGATCATTTTCGTGGCGCTTCTGGTGCTTGCGCCCGTCCTCTACCTCTATGGGCGTTGGAAGATGGGCAAGATGCGCAAGGAATTCGAGGCACAGAATCCTGAACTCGCCCGCCAGATGCGGGAGCGTCAGGCAATGCGCCCCGGCGGCGACGTGATCGAGACCGACTACGTGGTTGTGGAGGAACCGCTTGACGACAAGCCACCCCCGAAGCCATAACCGATTTATGAGAACTGCATTCGCCATTATCGGCTGCTGCATTATCCGCTGACATTTGGTCTGCGGCTCGTTTTCATTCACCCTCTCCGAATGCTACAGCGTCGCCGCAGCGCCTGAATTCCGCGTACGGGAGACGACCCATGGCCATCCGGCTCTACAACACGAAGACAAGGGCGAAGGAAGATTTCGTTCCGATCGATCCGCAGGACGTGCGGATGTATGTCTGCGGGCCGACCGTCTATGACCGCGCCCATATTGGCAATGCGCGGCCTGTGGTCGTCTTCGACGTCCTGTATCGGCTGCTGCGCCATGAATACGGGGCAGAGCATGTCACCTATGCCCGGAATTTCACGGATGTGGACGACAAGATTAACGCCAAGGCCGCCGAGACGGGCCGCTCGATCCGCGATATCACCGACGAGACGATAGGCTGGTATCACGAGGACATGGACGCCCTCGGCGCACTGCGCCCAGACCATGAGCCTCGCGCGACCGAGTACATCGCGCCCATGGTCGCGATGATCGAAGACCTGATCGCCAAGGGCCACGCCTACGAGGCCGAAGGCCATGTCCTCTTCGCGGTGGCCACCGACCCAGAATACGGCTCCCTCTCCCGCCGCTCGCTCGACGAGATGCGCGCCGGTGCCCGCGTCGAGGTCGCCCCTTACAAGCGCGACCCCATGGATTTCGTCCTCTGGAAACCCTCCACCGGCGACCAACCCGGCTGGCACAGTCCATGGGGCAAGGGGCGCCCCGGCTGGCACATCGAATGCTCTGCAATGGCCGGGGAGTTATTCGGCGAGAAATTCGACATTCATGGCGGCGGCAACGACCTTCAGTTTCCCCACCACGAGAATGAATGCGCCCAGAGCCGCTGCGTCGGCCACGATTTCGCGGCGGTCTGGATGCATAACGAGATGCTGAAGGTGGACGGCAAGAAAATGGCCAAATCTCTGGGCAATTTCTTCACGGTCGCCGACCTGTTGGCAAAGGGCATCCCCGGCGAAGTCCTGCGTTTCGTGCTGCTTTCCACCCATTACGGCTCACCCATGGACCTGACGCAGAAGGCGATCGAAGACGCAGAGAAAACCCTCCGAAAATGGTGGAGGACAATTGATCCAGGCCCTACCGTTCAAAAGCTATATAAGCAACAAGACACCCGCCGCGAAGTAATCGATGCGTTATTGGATGATTTGAATTCGCCAAAGGCAATTTCTATTCTCCATAAGGCTGCGAACGAAGGGAATGAGGCAGGCTTACGAGCTGGCGCCGCGGTGCTTGGGCTATTGAATAAAAATTTTCAGAATTGGACAAAGATGCAAGGCGTTAGCGGTCTTGACGAACTTAAGATTCAACAGCTTGTCGAGAAGAGGGACGTTGCAAAATATGGAAAAGATTTCGCTCTATCGGACTCTATCCGCGATTCACTAATCGCTGTAGGTGTTCAGATTAAAGATACTCCAAATGGCACGCAATGGTCGCTGACCCCATCCTTCGACGCCGCCAAACTGGCGGAGTTGTCCGATGCCTGACCCCGGCTTCAAGACCTCCGCTCAAGCAGCCCACGAGCGACTCGTGCGCGACGAGGCCGTGATCGAGCGGGTTAAGCGTGCTCTCGAAACCTGCATCGCCTCCGAAGGCTTCCGCCCCCGCGACCGGGTGGGCCAGTATTGCTCACAAGTCGGGATCGGGGTGCGAATTACGACGGGCGCGGGGGTCGAATTCGACACCCCGAATGCCCCTGACCTTGCCGCCGCCATCGAGCGCACCCCCATGCCGGATACTCTCCGCCGATATCACGAGTAATCACCATGAGCGTCAAAGAACGCCTATACCTTTTCGACACCACTCTCCGCGACGGACAGCAGACCCAGGGGGTCGATTTCTCCGCCGCCGACAAACATCGCATTGCCGCCGCCCTCGACGATCTCGGGATCGACTATATCGAGGGCGGCTGGCCGGGGGCGAACCCCGTGGATACCGAAGTCTTCGCCAATCCCCCACGCCCCAAACGCGCCAAATTCCTCGCCTTCGGCATGACCAAGCGGGCAGGGCGCTCCGCCGAGAATGACGAAACTCTCGCGGGCGTCCTCAATGCAGGCACGGCAACCGTCTGCCTCGTCGGCAAAACCCATGTTTTCCACGTCGAAACGGCCCTGCGGATCACGAATGAGGAAAACCTCGAAAACATCCGCGCCTCCATCGCCCATTGCGTCGCCCAGGGACGCGAGGCATTGCTCGACGCCGAGCATTTTTTCGACGGCTACAAGGCCGACTCCGCCTATGCGTTGTCGTGCCTTGGCGCGGCGCTCGACGCGGGGGCGCGCTGGGCAGTGCTCTGCGATACCAATGGCGGTACGCTTCCCGCAGAGATCCACGCGATCACGGCAGCGGCCTGCGAGCGGTTCGGCGGCGAGCGCATCGGCATCCACACCCATGACGACACAGGCAATGCCGTCGCCAACACCCTCGCCGCCGTCGATGCGGGCGCGCGGCAGATTCAAGGCACGCTGAACGGCCTCGGTGAGCGATGCGGCAATGCGAACCTCGTCAGCCTGATCCCCACGCTGCTCCTCAAATCGCCCTATGCCGAACGGTTCGAGACAGGCATCAGCGCCGAAGGCCTCGCCGATTTGCCGCGAGTCTCGCACCTGCTGAACGACATTCTGAACCGTGCGCCCGACCCCCACGCGCCCTATATCGGCAGCGCGGCCTTCGCCCATAAGGCGGGCCTCCACGCTTCCGCCATCGTGCGCGACCCGACGACCTACGAGCACATCCCCCCCGAAGCCGTCGGGAACGAGCGCGTCATCCCGATGTCCAATCAGGCGGGGCGCTCCAACCTGCTCAAGCGGCTGTCCGAGGCCGGGATCGACGCCCGGGCAGACGACCCCCGCCTCGCGCGGTTGCTGAATGAGGTCAAAACGCTGGAGGAAAAGGGTTTCGCCTATGACAGCGCCGAGGCCAGCTTTGTGCTGCTTGCCCGCAATTTCCTCGGCCAGATGCCCGATTATTTCACCGTCGAACGCTACCGCGTCACCATCGAACGCCGCTTCAACGCGAAGGGCGAAGAGGTTACGGCGTCCGAAGCCGTGGTGAAAGTGCGCGTTGACGGCGACACCTACATCTCAGCCTCCGAAAGCCTCGACCCTGTCAGCCAGCAGGATCAGGGTCCGGTCAACGCCCTCAGCCGTGCGCTCCAGAAGGATCTGGGCAAGTACCAACGCTACATGGAGGATTTCGAGCTCGTCGATTTCAAGGTGCGGATAATTGGAACCGGCACCGAAGCCGTGACCCGCGTGCTGATCGTCAGCACCGACGGGGACGGCGCGCAATGGGCAAGTGTCGGCGTCTCCGCCAATATCGTCGATGCCTCGTTTCAGGCATTGGAGGACGCGATCCTCTACAAGCTGGTGCGCGATCGTGCGCCCGTCGCCTCCCGGATCGCCGCCGAGTGACCGACCTGTCGCCCTGTGGCGAGATGGTGCGAAAGGGCGATCCCGCGCGCTTTCGCACGGCGCTCTTCGCGCCGCCGGACGCGCGGGAGGGGCTGTTCGCCCTCTATGCCTTCAATCTCGAAATCGCGAAGATCGCACCGATGGTATCCGAACCGATGGTCGGAGAAATCCGGCTGCAGTGGTGGCGCGACAGTCTCGATATGGCTTTCGGAGATGGTGCTGTACGCCGCCATGAAGTGGTGGAACCGCTTGCGGCGATCATTCGGTCGGCGGGTCTTCCGCGCGCGCCATTCGATGCGTTGATCGATGCACGAGCGCAGGATCTCGATCTTGCATTTCCAAAAGATATTGACACCCTCATCGCTTATCTGCGCGACACAGCGGGGTCGCTGACGCTCCTCGCCATGCGGACGTTAGGCGGCGAGGCGAATGATGCGGCACTCAATGCAGGACTAGGCATCGGAGCCGCCCGATATCTAGCGGCAGTGCCGGTTCTGGCGGCACAGGGAAGCGCTCCCTTGCCCGGTAATATCGATTGGAAGGCGCTGCGTGATGAGGGCGAAGATGCCGCCTTTGCCGCGCAGATCGATGATCTTGTCGCACATGCGCGCGCCAGCATTGATTCGGCGCGTAAAGCACGCGGTGGATTACCAAAGCAGACCGCTCCTGCCTTTCTCGAAGTGCCGGTCGCCAATAGACACCTAGCTGAAATCGGGCGGAACTCGGGTGAGATGACCGCGCTCACCGAGGTTCGGTCTTCACCATTCCGCGACAACCTGTCAAACCTCTGGCGTGGCGTTACCGGTCGCTGGTAGATCAGCGCCTGCGTAGTACCAGAACCCATGCCTTCACGTCCTGTCCCGGCATATGCTCGCCGTATTCACGCAACAGGAGTTCGGCACCGCCCGTATCTAGCAATTCGTGTACCCGACCTTCGTAACTACCTTGCGCAATGGCATGATCGTTGAGCGAAAACACGAAAATGCCGTTTGGTTCCAACCGCTCCAACACGTCGTCGATCAAGCTGGCGGGCGCATGACCGGGGCTGAACACACCGACTGCGACTGCCGCAGCGTATCGGGAGTCACCTGACAAATCATCAAGACCCCCTTGCGTCAAAGCCCGGTATAGACCTTTGCTTCGCGCGACGGTCAGCATCTCGGTGGAGAAATCCGTGCCGTCCAGAAATTCGTATCCTGCTCTCTGCAGTGCCTCTCCACTCAGGCCCGTGCCGCATCCGATATCGAGGATCGGCGTTCGCGCTTCCACACCAGCCTCCTGCAACGCTTCGGCGCAGCGCGCCGGGGTCGCATAGCCGTTCTCACGCATCGACGCTTCGTAGGTTTCGGCGAACCGCGCATAATGCGCTGCCGTTTCTTCGGCAGTCTCAAGACCGTAGGCATGGTCGAAGAAATCGTCGCCGCTCATGCTGCCTCTCGCCGGGTCTCCAGCCAGGCAGTCCATGATGCCTTGGCGCGGTCGGTATAGGCACGCTGGCGATCCTTCTTGCCTCTGCGCCCCTTGCGCACGCCATCATCCAGCGGCGGGAACAGGCCGAAATTCGCGTTCATCGGCTGAAATGTTTCGGCGTTTGCGCCACCAGTTATGTGGTTGAGTAACGCACCGTGCGAGGTGTCCAATGGCGCCAACTCTTGAATCCCGCCCAGCGAATCTGCAGCGGCGAAACGACCCGCCAGCAAGCCCATCGCCGCAGATTCCACATACCCTTCGACGCCGGTGATCTGACCCGCAAATCGCAAACGTGGATCGGCCTTAAGGCGCATGGTGCTATCCAGCAGGACAGGCGAATTGATGAAGGTATTGCGGTGAATGCCGCCCAGCCGGGCGAATTCGGCGTTCTCCAGTCCGGGAATCGTTCGGAAAACCTCGGTTTGCGCGCCGTATCTCATCTTGGTTTGGAAGCCGACGAGGTTCATCAACGTCCCAAGCGCGTTCTCGCGGCGAAGCTGCACGACCGCATGGGCCTTGACGGTCGGATCATGCTCATTCGTCAGACCTACGGGTTTCAGCGGCCCGTATCGCAAGGTCTCGCGTCCCCGCTCGGCCATCACTTCGATGGGTAGGCAGCCCTCGAAATAAGGCGTGTCCTGCTCCCACTCCTTGAATTCGGTCTTGGGCGCGTCTAGCAGGGCGTCGATGAACGCTTCGTATTGGTCGCGATCCATGGGGCAATTGAGGTAGGCTGTGCGCTCAGCCTCTGTATCGCCCTTGTCATAGCGCGACTGGAACCACGCCTTCGACAGATCGACGCTGTCCGCATGGACGATGGGCGCAATAGCATCGAAGAAGGCGAGGCTTTCGGCTCCAGTGAGCGCCCCGATGGCGTCTGCAAGCGCAGGCGAGGTCAGCGGCCCCGTCGCGACGACGACGTTCTTCCAGTCGGCAGGGGGCAACCCCTCGACCTCACCACGCTCCAGCGTCACATTCGGATGCGCAGTCAGTGTTTCGGTCACGGCTTGCGAAAAGGCATCCCGGTCTACCGCGAGCGCCCCCCCGGCAGGCAAGGCGTTTGCATCTGCCATCCGCATGATCAGCGATCCAGCCTCTCGCATCTCATGATGCAGCAGGCCGACTGCGTTGGTTTCGTGATCGTCCGACCGGAAGGAATTAGAGCAGACGAGTTCGGCCAGCCCCTCTGTCTGGTGCGCGTGCGTCTCCCGATGGGGACGCATCTCATGCAGGACCACCTGCGCCCCGCGTTCAGCGGCCTGCCATGCAGCTTCCGATCCGGCCATGCCGCCGCCGATAATATGGATCGGCTCTGCCATCAGAAGCTGAGCGAAATATCGCGATGCGACGACGAACAGGAGGCGACAAACAGCGCCTGTTCTTCCGGCAGTTTGCCTTGTTGACGCAGGCCGATAGTATCGGCCAATGCGGTCGTATAGTTTTCAAGACCCGGTAGAACCGTTGTCTTGGCATCTTGCCTCCATGCGACCTCAGCGTCGAACGCCTCGATTGCTTCATCGACAAAAGCCATTACCTTTTCCATATCAGGGGTGCCACGGCGGTATTGACGGCGGGCCTTACTGAGTAATGAGCGAACATCATTGGTGTCGGGAGCAGCACTGACTGCTCTTTCGGCCTCCTTGATTCGTTCTTCCGCTGCTTCCTTTTCAAGACCCGGCAGGTCGGTCTTCAAAGCCGACAGTATATCCTCTTGTTCGGCCAACGTATCCGCGCTCTCGATTACTGCGATGGCATCGACGACGGGCGCATAGGCGTTGTCTGTTTGACGGCGATAGAGTCTGCGGGCGTCGGTTTCGGCTTTGGTCAGCACCTTGAATTTATCATGAGCGTCGTCCCATTCAGCTGGAATCTGGGCCTCCAGTGCGGCCTTTTCGGTCCCGAGTTCGTCCATCTCGGTTTGTATTTCCGCCTTGATGGTCGCGTCGTCTTCGCGGCGCAGATCGGTCGACATTTCGGACAATTGCCCGTCGATCTGATCGATGCGACGCACCAGCGAGCGCACTTCGCGATGCAGCGGACGGTAAGCGTCGGAACCAGCCGCAACCTCCGCGTCAGCGGTCTGTATGGCTGCCATCGACTCGAAAGTGCCGTCGGCGTTCTCAAATGCCTCTTCCAGATCGTCGCGCACGCTTTTCGGCAGAGCAGTAAGGTCGATGCCCTTTGCTTCGGCGATCACGCTTTTGAGTGAAGGGCCTTCGGATGCGAATTTCTCGCCCACGTATTCTTCCATGCAATATTGCAGCTTTGGATTGAGTGGCGGCGGCGCGTTCTCGGAGGTCAGCGACAGGCGGTTGGGCAGATAATTCACCAATTGCGGATTGAATCCCACGATAGTCAGGGCCAGCAACTGCAATCCGATGAAGGCTACGACACCCTTATAAATCTGCGTCGTCTTCACCGAGGGCGGCGCAACCCCGCGCAGGTAGAACAGCGCAAATCCGAACGGCGGTGTCAGGAACGATGTCTGGATGTTCAGCCCGATCATCACGCCCAGCCACACGGCGGTGACGTTGGCGGAAGGGTCGGCCAGCAGTATCGGTGCAACGATGGGCACCACGACCACGGCGATTTCGATGAAGTCGAGGAAGAAGCCGAGCACGAAGATCACCGCCATGACGATGATGAATTGCGACCAGAATCCCCCCGGCAGGGTGTTGAGGAAATGCTTGACCAACTCTTCACCGCCAAAGGCGCGGAAGGCAGAGGTCAGCATCGCCGCACCAAGCAGGATGATAAAGACCAGAGAGGTGGTTTTCGCCGTATCGATCATCACGCTGCGCAGCGTGTCTTCGATGCGGAAGACACGCCAGCCGCTCCAAACCAGGGCGAAGATCAGAAAGCCAACGGCGGTCAGGGCGGCCTTGATGCCGAAGGCATCATCGACATTGGTGACGTTCTTGATGTTCGTGTCGTAGTTTTCGACGATATAGACAATCGCGATCATGGAGATCAGCGCGATCAGGGCGGGCGCGAAGGCAAGAGTTGATCCTTGCTTCAGGCGATACCCGGCCATGAGCAACGCACCCGCCGCCCCAATGGCGCCCGCCTGATTCACGGTCGCGATGCCTGCGATGATCGACCCGAGCACAAGAAAGATCAGGGCAAGCGGCGGCACGAGCGTGACGAAGACCTTGACCCAAAATTTCCCGTCGAATTTGCCTTCATAGTGAACGGCCGGCGCATATTTCGGGCGCAGAAACGCGAAGCCGAGGATGAACAGCATGTAGAGAGCGACGAGCAACAGCCCCGGCACGAAAGCACCAAGGAACATATCGCCTGCGCTGGTCGAGACGACCCCGAATTCGGACGGCATGGACAGCTCGCCGGTCGATTCCTTGAACAGAGCCTTGCGCGCCGTGCCCGCCTGATCGACGGCGCTGGCTAATTGATCGGCAAGAATGATGAGAACGATGGAGGGAGGGATAATCTGGCCCAACGTCCCCGAGGCACAGATCGTGCCGCTGGCCAATGCGGGGGAGTAGTTGCGATTGAGCATGGCGGGCAGCGAAATTAGACCCATCGCCACTACGGTCGCCCCGACGATTCCTGTCGTTGCGGCCAACAATGCTCCTACGAACACCACCGAAATCCCCAGACCGCCAGGGATGGGGCCAAAGAGCTGGGCCATCGTGATGAGCAGGTCTTCGGCGATCTTCGACCGCTGAAGCATGATACCCATGAAGATGAACAGCGGAATGGCAATCAGGGTGTCGCGTTCGACCTCCCAGTAGACCCCTCGAAAGTTTGTGACCCCGGCGCTTAGCCACTGGGCCGGGCCGCCTCCGCTGGCGAAATAGGCACCTGTATCCCCCGCACCGATATACCCGCATATGGCCGCGACGGCGATGGTCAGGATGGCCGAGCCGGGCAGGGCGAAGGCCACCGGATACCCCGATGCGAGGGCGAAGGCCATCAGGAAGACCAGAAGGGCGAGGAAGTAGAGTTCCATCGAAGCCTCGTCGATAAAAGTCGGTAAAGGGGATCAGTGAACGATGTCGGTGGAAATCTCGCGCCCGCCCGGTTCTCCGCGGCGGTCGGCGGAGGCTTCGAACAGCATGGCGACGAATTGCATCATCATCGACACCGCAAAGACCGCGAGGAACCCGGCCATGAAGTATTTGAGATAGAGGCCAAAGCCCGATTGCGTGACCTCGTAGACGAGGATCGGGCTGTTGATGATGCTCGACTTGCCCCACATACCGAGAAGGATCACCGTCCAGCACAACGTCATGCCCAGGAGTACCGATCCGACCGAGTTCACGAGCGCCTTCTTGCGATGCGAGAAACCGGCGTAGAACACATCGACCCGGACATGCCCGTCTTCCAGCAGGGTGTAGGCACTGGCGAACAGGAACAGCGCAGCATACCAGAACCGCACCAGATCGCCCATATAGGCCTGTTCATACGAGAAGATGAAACGGGTGAAGACGATCCCGAGTTCGGCGACGACCACCAGAAGAGCCAGCCAGAAAAACCCGAGTGTACGCGTAACGGTCGCGAGCAAGATGCCAAGCACCACAATCGGCATGTGTACATAGAAGCCGCGAAACTGCGAGCGCCCCAGATCGGCGGCCAGGTCTTCACCGACCAGATCGGGCAGCATCCCCTCGACCCGCAGCGCCGAAATCGCCATATCCGCAAGGCCGACAAGCAAAACGACCCAGAAAGCGGCACGGATGAAGAAGGTGTTCCATCGAATGACCGTCGCGGCGTCCGAGCGCAGAGGCACATCGCGGCTGCGCGAAATATGCCGAAAGACGAGGAAAAAAGCGGCTCCGTAGATCGCCGCCTGCACGATCGCCTGCCACCCTATCGGGTCGTTCGACATGCCCAGCAGCGGGGCAACACCGGTCCAGCCGACCCAGAAAGTCAGGACGTTGTTGATGAGAAACGCGAACATGACCGCAAGTGAGGACCATCCGATGAATCGAACGATGGGTGCAGGTTCCGCCCGGTATGGAGCGGCCTCAGAGGTCAGATCGGTCATATCGTCTCCCGTTTCTGTATAGCACCGTAGCCTGCATCCGAAGGGATGCCTCGTGAAGGTTAGTGACGTGCAAAAGACAGAGGCCTCGGCGTGAACCGAAGCCTCTTAACGTATAGATCATTTATGATGCTGTTCAATGGTCGCGTAATAGCTTCCGAAAGAGCGCGCCGTCTCAGAACGCAAGCCGGACCCGCGCCAGTATCCCGTGCTCTCGAACGTCGTCACCATACTGACCGTCATATTCCACGGCGAAGGTCAGGTTCTGGTTCACGGCGGCACCGAGGCCAATCCCCAACACGAACGCGCTCTCATCGCTGGCATCGATACGTTGTGAGTCGGTTGCGCCGCCCGTCGTGCTCAGCCCGACGTTCTCGCCATCATCGAGGAAATCGTGACGATAGCCGATCTTGGCCTTCGCGAAGGCGGTCGCGCCGTTCACTTCCATCCCGACCTGTCCGCGCAAACCGATTTCGCCGTCGAGGCGTTCTGAATCGTAATCGCTCACATTCAGGCCGTTGTCATCCTCGTCGAAGCTGTCGACATCGAGCATGGCGAAATTCGCGCTAATGTACGGGCCGACCGAAAACTTGCGCCCGCGCACTGGATTGAGAAGTCGCGCCGGGAAATCGTAACCGATCCGAACACCTGCGCTCAGCAGCGACCCATCCGTATCCCCTGAGAAGGAATTCATGTTCTCGACCCGGTTGGCATCGATATCGAGCATGGAATATCCGATATGGGCGTCGCTGTAGAAACCACCGCCACTTTCGATCCCGCCATAGAGCGTCGCGCCGTATCCCTTCACGCTGACGTTTCCGACACCGCCATCGGCGGTTCCTGAAAGATCGGTCGCGTTTACCGCCAATCCGACGAGGGCTGAATTGCCCCAGACGTTAAAGCTCTTGTCGATGCCGGCGGAGATCGAAGAACCGTCGTAGTCGAAGCCAACATTGTCGCCCTGTTCGTCGAAATCACCGTCGGTGGCACGGAAATCGACATACATGCGAACGCCATCGAGACCATAGGCATCCATCACGACTTCACCGCGCTGCGGCTGGTATCCAGCACCACGATGCGCGCCACCGCCATCGAGGCCATCCATCCGAAGGCGCGTCATGTTGGCTTGAGAGCGAGCATAGCTCATCCCGATATCACGGATGACCGACAACAACGGATGCGACAGGTTCGTTCTCACGACACCGCCGCCGCTTGCTGCTTGCGCCAGACATAGATTGAAGACGTTCGCAAATCCGGTGGCGGCGTCGCCGCCCGCGCGCAACTGGTTGAGGTCCGCAACACATCCGTTCGGAGAGGCGAGTGCTGGGTTGATGTAATCTGCCAGAGTCGTTCCAGCACCACTTGTCAGCGTTCCCAACGGCACTTGCGTAACATTACCGGCCATATCCACGAGAAACGCATTTGCTCCATCCGTTCCAATACCGGCTTCACCCATGTTGCCTTCGATATTGGCATCGACGATCCCGACCAGCGTTGCGCCGCCGTTGATGCCGGCCAACTGGGTCTGAAGGGTCTGAGCATTGAGTGCAGCGTTGCCATCGTCACGGTCTTCATCCGTCACGACGACCAAAACGACACTCGAATTGGGGTTGAAGGTGTACCCGTTTGCAGCCACGTCGATGGCGCTGTACCCGTCTTCGAAGCCACCACTGGTATCAAGGTTCGCTGCCACTGAGCTGGAGAATTGCATGGCATTTCCGAACTGCCCGCCGCCCACATCGTAGATTACGCCAAGATCGTTGGGCCCCCCTTCACCGAAACCGACCAGTCCGTAACGTGCCTGAATCCCGCTATTATTGAGATTCTGATCGAGAGTCGGAACGAAGTTCTGCAGGAAAGTCTGTTCCCCGGACATAGACCCTGACTCATCGACGATGAAGACGATATCCGACATCGATTGCGCGAATGCTCCCGTCGCCCCTAATGCAACCACAGCGGCAGTAGTCGTTTTCCAGAAAGTTCGCTTAAAGAACTGTTTTGACACATACATCACAGATTTCCCTCGATACAGCCAAATTACGTTATGTATCGGTACATAATATTCGAGGCTGAGGGAGTGTAAACACGTGGGAGGCGATTAGAATGAAAAAACGCCACACTCTCAATGAGAGTGTGGCGTTAAGGTCGCTATCCCGTAGTGAGATTCGAAGCGTAGTTTACTCGTCGCCGATCCCGACGACGCGGTTGCGCTTCACGCTGTAGGCGACGTCGGCGATGGCCATGTAGCCGCCGATATCCGCACGTGCGGCCAGAGTGCTGTCGAAGATGCGCTTGGACAGCTCGCTGTGGTCCCGCGCTTCCTCGATCACTTCTTCGGCGGCTTCACCGAAGGCGTCATAGACGTCGTCGTTGAATTCACGCAGTTCGACACCGTTTTCCTCGATGAGTTTCGTGAGGTACTCACCGTTAGCAGCGTTGGTTTCAGCCATCTGGCGGGCGTTTTCTTCGTTCGCCGCCGCCGTGATGATTGCCTGATGGGTCTTGGACAAGCCGCCCCACCACTCGCCGTTCATGCCGAGGGCAAGCTGCGAGCCGGGCTCGTGCATTCCGGGCCAGTAGTAGTATTTGGCCGCTTCGTAGAACTTCATGAAGTAGTCATTGTAGGGGCCGACCCACTCGGTCGCGTCCACGGCACCGGATACGAGGTTTTCGTAGATCTGGCCGCCGGGCAGGGAGACCGGGGATGCGCCCAGCTTCGACATCACGTCGCCGCCGAGGCCCGGAATACGCATTTTCAGACCTTTGAGGTCATCCGCGCTGTTGATCTCTTTGTTGAACCAACCGCCCATCTGCACGCCGGTGTTGCCGCAGGCGAGGTTCTTCAGGCCGAATTCGCCCGCGATCTCGTCCCAGAGTTCCTGACCGCCCGCGTATTTGATCCAGGCGTCGATTTCAGTATAGGTCAGGCCGAAGGGAATGGCCGTGAACGGTGCCCAGCCGGGGTGCTTACCCTTCCAGTAGTAATCGGCGGCGATGTAAGCCTGCGAGTTGCCGGAGGCGACTTCGTCGAAGCTGTCGAACGCGCCGACTTTCTCGCCCGCTGCATAATAGGTAACGTCGATCTCACCGTCGGTCAGTTCACCGACGCGGGCGGCGAAACGCTGCGCGCTGATGCCGAGGCCGGGAAAGTCCCGTGGCCAGGTTGAAACGATGGCCATTTCGACCTTGTTCTGCGAAAGCGCTGGTGTAGCAAGCGGAGCGGCGGCTCCTGCGATGGCTGCACCCTTGAGAAACGCGCGTCTTTTCATAGTATTCTTTCTCCCGTTGAGGCCACCGCGATCATCGGCAGCTCATAAGCCGCAGACGTATCTGCGACGTTCGGAGGAACACTAGGGCGGCGAATACGCGAGGGCAAGAGTACCCTTTTAAGATATGCAGTGCGCGACACCGGGAACGGCGTTCGCAACCGCGCTTTGACGTCTGGGATATTTCAGGACAGAAAATTCTTGTCTTACCGTGGCTTGACCACGGTATCCACCGCTCCGCAAGCCTTGACGGTAAAGGTTGTCAACGGGCGGACGTCAAGGAATGTTGCGAAATGGATACCGCCGCGCCTTCGCGCGGTATGACAGTGCACTTCATATGCCCACGCGGAGAAAGTCCGTCACCCCTCCAGCGTCAACCATCGCCCCGCGATCAGCACTTCGGTTCCGGGGAACTCGACCTTGTATTGCATCTTGCGGCATCCATCGACCCAATAACCCATGTAGACGTACGGTAATCCGAGCGCCTGAACGATGTCGATATGGTCGAGAATGATGAACCTGCCCGGAGAGTCCTTCTCCCGATCCGGATTGAAGAAGCTGTAGACCATCGACAACCCGTCAGCCATCACGTCAGTCAGGCACACCGCCTCAAGCGAATCCTCGCCATCCTCGTCCTTCCCCCAGTATTCAACGACTTGGGTACGCACTGTGCTGTCCTCCACCATGGAGGCGTAATCATAGGCATCCATCGCCGCCATCCCACCCTCCGAATGGCGCGCGGTGACGTAGCGGCGAAAAAGTTGATATTGCTCCTCGGTTGCCAACGCAGGCTTCACCTCGCGCCGCAGCGCGTCATTGCGCCGCATGATCCGCCGATCCCGACGCGATGTCTCGTATTTCGCCGCCACGATCCGGGTCGCCACACAGGCATTGCACCCCGGACATTGCGGACGATAGGCGACGTTCTGGCTCCGCCGGAAGCCATTGGTGGACAACTCATCCCCCACATCCGCCGCATGACCCCCGCTCAGAGGCGTAAAAATCTTCCGCTCCACCCGATTGGGCAGATAGGGGCAGGGCTGCGGCTCGGTCAGATAGAAGCGCAGGCGCGACGACTTGAAATGCTCTGTCATGCGCCCGCCATTGCAGGGATCGTGCTAACGCTCATGGCGGTCATACTTCCGCCCCCACCAGACCAGGTGCGCCACAGATCAGAGGGTCTGGCGGACACGCGACACTGTCATCTTTTCCATCATAGGGAAGACGGTTCAGGATCGCCCGGATCGCCGCAACCCGCGCCCGCCGCTTGTCATCGGACCGGATCAACGTCCAGGGTGCATGGTTCGTATGGGTTCGCTCGAACATCTCGTTGCGCGCCGCCGTGTACTCATCCCACTTGCCGAGCGAGGCCACGTCGATTGGTGACAGCTTCCAGTGTTTCAGCGGATCGGATTCGCGTTCCAGAAAACGACGCATCTGTTCGGCGCGCGATACGGTCAGCCATATCTTGAACAAGCGCGTCCCGTCCTCGATGATCGTCGTCTCGAATTCGGGCGCCTGATTGAAGAAGTTCAGCGTCTCCGACCGGGTGCAGAACCCCATCACGGCTTCGACCCCGGCGCGATTGTACCAAGAGCGGTCGAAGATCGTCATCTCGCCCCGAGTCGGCAGATGCGCCACATAACGCTGAAAATACCACTGCCCCCGTTCACGGTCAGATGGCTTGCTCAATGCTACTACGCGGGCGACACGCGGGTTGAGATTGCCGGTGAGGCGCGAGATCGTGCCTCCCTTTCCGGCGGCATCGCGCCCCTCGAAGATCACGACGATCCGCTCGCCGCTTTCGACCATCCAGCGCTGCATCTTCGCCAGTTCGATCTGGAGCGCATCCAGATCGTCCTCGTAATCGGATTTCTTCCATCGGCTGTCATAGGGATGGTCCGGGTCGAGCAGGTCTTTATCATCCGCCTTCTGGACACGCTTGCGCTGGTCCTTCGGGAAATCCTCCTCGAAAAAACGCGAGATCTTGCCATCGAATGGTTTTTCGAAGCCTTTCATCGACCGATCTCCTTCGGGTCGAACGCGGTACTTTGGTAGACCTCGTTGATCCAGTTGCCGAAAAACAAATGTGCGTGCGAGCGCCAGCGATTCTCAGGCTCCCTCGTGTCATCATCGTTCGGGAAATAGTTGTTTGGAAGAGTGATATCGACTCCCTTTGCTTTGTCACGTCCATATTCTTCAGCGAGTGATGTGCTGTCATACTCGATATGGTTGAACATATAGAGCCGCCGTGCCTCCGGTTGCGCAATCAGGCACAGGCCCGCATCGGGGCTTTCCATGAGTACCTCAAGCCCCGCATCAGGCGGAAGGTCACTGCGTCTAACCTCCGTCCATCGCGACACCGGGATCGAGAAATCATCCGAGAATCCGCGCAAGTAAGGCGACGCAGGCGCGAGATTTCGGTGCCGGAAAACGCCGAACGCTTTTTTCTCCAGATCATGTTTTGGAATGCCGTGAAAATGATAGAGCGCGGCCTGCGCCCCCCAGCAAATCGACAGCATCGAATGCACATGCGTCCGCGACCACTCGAACATTTCCGTCAATTCAGACCAGTATCGCACATCCTCGAACGGCATCTGCTCTATCGGTGCCCCCGTGACGATCAGACCGTCAAATCGCGTGTCCTTCACCGCCTCCCACGGTTCGTAGAAGGACAGCATGTGAAACGGTGGAGCGGTCTTTGGCGTGTGGCTCGCCATCTTCAACAGGGTCAACTCGATCTGAAGCGGTGTCGCCCCGACCAACCGCGCGATCTGTGCCTCCGTCCTGATTTTGTCGGGCATCAGATTGACGAGGGCGATCTTCAGGGGGCGGATATCCTGACGGGCCGCCTCGTCCTCGCGCATCAGCATCACGCCTTCACGCGCAAGGATGGTTTCGGCGGGCAATCCGGCAGGAATCTTGATCGGCATTGCTTTGGAATCTCCCGATAGCAATCTGCGAAGGGATCAAAGCCTTACCCCACCCATTAAGGTTTCGGAAACCTCATCCTCCTATTAATTTATACGTGATTAATCAGGGATAACCTCCGTGACCGCGAAGCGATTGCTCAACGAATGGCGCAAGGCAACGCTGGCCCTGCCGTTGATGATTACGATTCTGCTCGCGCTCGCCGTTGCGGGATACGCCGTCTATCACCTCGCCACATCGCAGGCTCTGAACCAGGCGTTGGTGAACGGTCGGTCAAATGTCACAGCTTTCGAGCTTCAGGAACTTTATGACGATGTCCTCGACGAAGCCCGGAAAATCGAACCCGGCGATCCCGACAGCGACACGCGCGCACTTTCAGAACGGGTGCGAGCTTTCGATTTGCAATTCCTGACGCTGATGCAGCCTGCCTTTCGCGATGTCATACGGGATAAGGGCCTGTCCGACGAATTCCGCGAACTGCACGATCTGACCTATCGGATCGACGCCTTCGTCAATGGCGATCCCGAAAGTTCCCCTGCCAATTTCACCGCTGCCCTTTTCGATGCCCGGCCCAGTGTCAAGAAACTGGCTCGGGCACTGAACGAAAACAATATCGGAATTGCGGCGGATGTGCGCGCCACGATGAAGCGCAATGCGATGATCATCATCGTACTCGCCGCTCTCTTCATCATGTCGGTGGCTTTCCTCGTTCAGGTCGAGTGGCATCGGCGTAAGAATCTGAGCACCAAGACGCGCGCGTTGGAGATATCTGAAAGCAAGTTGCGTGATCTCAGCTTCTATCGTCAGCAATTCCTCGCGAATATGAGTCATGAATTCCGCACACCCCTGAACGCGATACAGGGTTTTTCGGAGGCGATCATCTATCAGAAGGATACGATATCGCAGGAGCGCATCTTCGAATATGTCGACATCGTTGCGCGCTCGGCCCGTGATCTGGCCAAACTGACCGAGGATGTCCTCGATCTGTCGAAGATCGACGCCGGTAAATTCGATATCTATCGCGAGGACGTGCCGTTCACGCAACTCCTCGAAGATTCGATCATTCAGTTTCAATCGGTCGCCGAACAGCGTGACATTGCGATACGTCAGAGCATCGAAGCGGAATGGGTCGTCAATTGCGACCGATTGGCGATCAAACGCTGCATCACGAACGTGCTGTCGAATGCCCTCAAGTTCTCGGACAAGGGCGGCGCGATCTATGTCGATGCCTACATCCGTGATGCACGGATGCTCGTGATCGAGGTGCGCGATGTGGGCTGCGGTATTCCCGAGCGTGATCTGCAAAGCATCTGGATGGTCTATGCACGCTCCAGCCTGACCCGCAAATGTGACCGCGAGGGAGCAGGCCTCGGACTGGCGATGGTCAAAGCGCTGATGGATGCCCATAGCGGTTTCGTCGAGTTGCAAAGCCGCGAGGGTGTCGGGACGTCGGTTCGGATGTGTATCCCTGTCAGTGCCGTCGTTTCGACGAATTGGCGCGGGGAAAAGCCGTTGCCCCGTCCGGCGAACGAGACGCCCTTTCGACAGACCGGGTGAGCTCAGTCGTGCCTACGCCCGTGCTGAAGTAGGGTGAACAGTAGGATGGCGATCATTGCACCGTTCAGCAGGTGCCAGATAAAATGGCTGCCCACCGGGATATACGGGCAGATTCCGGCATCCACAGTCCGTGCCGTCAGTGACACTGCGAAGATGACGGTTGCCACCGCGACAGGTCGTGCTGAGGCTCTCCCGAGTAAACCCAGTACCATCGCCGATCCGCCGAGCAGCGCGAGGGCGGGAAAATAACCTTCCGATCCGTTGAGCGATCCACCCGCAACGGAAAGCCCGATATTCCGGGCAAAGAGCGATAACCCGAAGGCGAGAACGGTCGCGATTGCAGCCCATTTCCCGCGCAGTCCGAACAGACGT
This sequence comes from uncultured Neomegalonema sp., assembly GCA_938034615.1. GTDB lineage: Bacteria > Pseudomonadota > Alphaproteobacteria > Rhodobacterales > Rhodobacteraceae > JAHDDY01. The sequence continues at coordinate 29,470 of CALHLW010000193.1, forward strand.
CTCATCGCCGCATACAGAAACACGACAATGAACAACAGGATCGGAAGCACATCGGCCAAGGCTGCCCATCGTTCCGCGAAGGTATGGAACAGAAATGATCCGACTCCGACGCAGAACGCGATACCGCATAAGGCGCTCAATAGCGGATCATGTTGCCCCCGTCTCCGCATCGCAATGTAGGGGAGGATCGCCGCGAGCAAGAAGGCGGCGTTGGAAGCGGCATTCCACGGTTCGGACCAGAATTCCGGTCCCGTCCGTTCGCAATAAGCATTGATTGCCGCCCGCCAATCCATCGCCGGTTTTGGCTATCCGACCAGCGAGATGTTGCCGTCATCAGTCGAGATTTCCGCCATGATCCCGGCGGTGACGCTACCATCCTCAATCTTGATGAAATCGTCCGCGCCGATGGAGTCGAGCGCCTTCACCACACCCGTTTTTTCGCTGCGATGCGCTTTCAGGCGCACGAGCGATAAGCCCTGATCCTGCATCGTCGAGGCCGGATGCGCGGTCTGCCACTCGATCACCAGCGGGATATGCCCCTGATGGATCAACGCGCCATCCTCGCGGATTGCCACCTTCCATGAGAAATCGCCCCGCGACATGGTGTGGATCGTGCCTATATTGACGGGGCAATCCTTGATGACCTGATCGATATCATCCACGCGCACGGCCCAGTTCAGCAACCGGGGGCCGCTGGCGAGACTGTCCTGAATATCCGGGTCATCGAGACCGAACCACCGGGGCCGCGAGGGCATCGGGGCGTTCGGATTGATCGCGACGAGTTCCAGATAGCTTCCGCCGCCTAGGCTCCACAGCTTGTTGTATGTGCCCATGCTGGCATGTTCGCCGCCGCCCAGAGGCGGCACCCCGAGCATGTCTTCCAACCAGAGTGCTCCTGAATCGAGGTCTTTTGTTCCGACGACGATATGGTCAAGTTCCGTAGCCATCCTAGCGCCCTCCGCTGACATCGACGAATGCACCAGTAACATAGGAAGCATCGTCGGACAGCAACCAGATTATTGTCTGTGCTACTTCTTCGGCGGTACCGGCCCGACCCAGAGGCGTTTGGGCACCAACGCGCGCGGCGCGTCCGGGCTGCCCTCCGCTCGCATGAATATCGGTTTCGATCAGCCCCGGACGAACAGCATTGACGCGAAGACCCTTCGGCGCGAGTTCGTTGGCAAGGCCTGTCGTCATCGTATCGATGGCCCCTTTCGATCCTGCGTAATCGACATATTCATTCGCACTCCCGAGCCGTGCGGCGGCGGAGGAGACGTTGACGATACTGCCTCCCTCCATCCGCCGTGCCGCCTCTCTCGCGACGATATAGGCGCCAAGCACATTCGTATCGAACACCCGGCGCATTCGCTCGACTTCCATCTCCGCGACAGTCGATTTCGGGGCAACGATCCCGGCATTGTTCACGACGCCGTCGATCGCTCCATACGTCTCGGCGGTTCGGTCGAAGAGGGCAATCATCGCCGCCTCGTCGCGTACATCGCCCTGCATCGCAAAGGCCGACCCGCCCGATGTTTCAACGGCCGCAACCGCACTGTTCGCAGCGTCACCGTCGCTCGCATAGTTGATGGCGACGTTCCAGCCCCGCGCGCCGCAGAGCAGCGCGGTGGCCCGTCCGATACCCCGGCTGCCGCCGGTAATGAGAACCGTTTTCGTCATGCTTTCTCCCGCGGCAGCGCCGCGTCCTCCAGAAACAGTTTCACCTGCTTGCGCCCCTTCCATTCGTCGATCTGGATGCGCCCAGCCGCCGTGAGCGGACGCCCCTGATTCGCCATCAGCACCGGCCCCAGATCAGTCTCGAAGGCCCGAAACGCGATGGCATCCAACCACGCCGTACCGTCTGTTACCGAACAGGCGAAATGCCCGGTTCCGACCTCGCGCGTCTTGTCCAGCCGAACATTCGGGAACGAGAATCGCGGAGCAGGCGATCCTGCCCCGAATGGCCCCGCACGCTCCAGCAATTCACACAGGTCCATCGTCGCCCCGCGCGGCGAAAGCGATCCGTCGAGCACAAGGGTCCGTGGCCCGATCTTGTCCGCGCCTTGCTTGCACAACGCCGCATCGATCCAGTCCATCGCTTCGACCAGACGGTCCTCGGCCACCGTCAGCCCCGCAGCCATCCTGTGCCCGCCGCCTTTCAGCAGCATCCCGGCATCCGTCGCCCCATGGATCGTGCGCCCGAGATCGACCCCCGAGACCGAGCGCCCCGATCCCTTGCCGATACCATCCGCCATCCCGATCACGATGGCGGGCCGGTTGTAGCGTTCCTTGAGGCGGCTCGCGACGATCCCGACTACCCCCGGATGCCATCCCTCATCAGCCGCCCAGACCAGCCCACCCTCGATCCCGCGCGTCTCGACCTGCTCGATGGCCGCTTCCAGCACCGCCGCCTCGATCTCGCGCCGATCGTGGTTATACGTGTCGAGTTGCGCGGCCATCCCCGCCGCTTCCTCCGCATTGTCACAGGCGAGCAAAGTAGCGCCCATATCCGCCTTCCCGATCCGCCCACCCGCATTGACGCGCGGGCCTAGCAGAAACCCGAGATGAAACGGCGTCGGCGCAGCATCCATGCGCGCCACATCGGCCAGCGCCCGCAACCCCGCGTTCTTGCGCTGTCGCATCACCTGCAATCCCTGACGCACCAGCGCCCGATTCAGGCCGATCAGCGGGGCCACATCGGCGACGGTCGCCAGCGCAACCAGATCGAGCCATTGCAGCAGGTTCGGCTCCTTCACCGTCCCGGTCTTGCGCAAAACCCGGTTCGTTGCGGCCAGCAGCAGGAACGCGACCCCGGCGGCACAAAGCTGCCCCAAGCCCGACTCGTCGTCATGCCGGTTGGGGTTCACCACCGCCGTACAGTCCGGCAGAGTTTCCCCCGCGATGTGATGGTCCGCGACGATCACATCGGCCCCAGCCTCCAGCGCCGCCGCGATAGGACCATGACTCAGTGTTCCGCAATCGAGGCACAAGATTAGCGGACAGTCCTGCGCCAACGCCTGCATCGCCGGATCGTTCGGCCCGTAACCTTCGTCGATCCGGTCAGGAATATGCACTCGCGCTTTGATGCCAAGCGCCCGCAGCCACCGCTGCACCAACGCGACAGACGCCCCGCCATCGACGTCGTAATCGCCGAACAAACCGACCTGCTCACGATCCCGCACCGCCCGTGCCAGCCTGTCGGCGGCGGCGTCCATGTCCATGAGTGTGGAGGGGTCGGGCATCATCTCGCGCAGGGTCGGCGCAAGATACCCCTGTGCTTCGTCGATCTCGACACCCCGGATCGCCAGTACACGCCCTACGATCTCGGGCAAGCCATGCCGCTGGGCGATGGCCAGACCTGCCCGTTCGGCGGCGGCATCGGGCATTCGCCACGAACGACCCGTTAGGGAGAGAGAAGGGGAAGACGAACCGTCCATTCTTGAAGTCTTTTCACAAGGCGAAGCATGGCGCAAACCCGCGTTGCGTCGTGCTTCGCATTTCCTGTCAACTCTGGACGACCGCGTTCAAGGCTTCTGAAGCGGCAGCGGTGGAAACCAGTCCGGCAACAAATCCGTGGAAGCACGGTTCTCCAGCGGCATGACCCACGGATCAGGCCCCCAGTTATTTCGCTCGACTTCCGTGAGATCGACGGTCGGGTCGATGAAGGCCTGCGCCGGTCGCCCATTGAATCTGACTTTATAGCGCGCATAGATTTCGGCTGAGGGCCAGCCGCTATTCGTCTGGAGTCTTTTCTCCAACCAAATGGCGAAATCGCGCGAAATATCCGCCCGCGTCATGACATAGCCCGCACTGCGATCCCCCAGAAATTCAGCTGGATCGACCGAATACTGATTTCCGGTCGCCGGATTCACGACGAGATAGCCCCCTTCTCTCTGTCTGCTATAGGCGCGCATTCGCCATGAGAAACGATGCCCGTCGCCTGTCCATCCGACAAGGTTGGGAAACATCGCCTGACGAACGGGCAATAAGAGTTGAATCGAGAACCAGACGAGCAGCAAAGCCATGATTCCCGCCCCGACTGGGCGGGTCGCCTGCGACATCGCTTCGGAATAATCAGGGATGTTCTCGACCTTTGGCCGCAGGCGTGTACGGACCCATTGCCAGAGTTGGGATGGCCAATCCGGATCGAAGAAGATCAAGGTGATGGCGATCGTGAGCCATGGAAAGATGCCGATATTGAAAAGCACGGCATTGGAGATGTGAAAGAACACGTAGACCAGAAACACGGGCAAGCGTGTCTTACGATACATCAGAAGCGGCGCACCGATGATGTGCAATGCCACCACGCCCCAGGATGCCGCCACGATAATGATATCATTCTCGAACAACGCGCCATAGAAGACGGCGTCCTTGCTAGCGGGAAGCCAGTTGAGCAGCGGTTGCCCACGCAGCCAGTCATCGGTGATCTTTACCAGCCCGGCGAAGACAAGAATAATCTCGGTTTGCAGCCTGATCGCAGTGACGGGCCATCTGGGAATCCAGTTGGTTCGTTCTGTCAGGCCGAACAGGGCGTCGAGGGACCAGACCCTGTTCGCAGGTGAGAGAGCGAGAAGGCCGGCGTAGAGAAGAACCATATAATTGTGGTTCAGGTATTGAACGCGGTCGAGCAGGAAAAAGTAACCGAACGAGAGGATGAAAGCGACGATGGCAACCCGGAAAAACAAGCCGACCGCCACCAAGGCGGCAGAGACGCCAACGACCCCCCATGCGATATGAATCCACGGCTCGGGAAACGGCTTGATGAAATCCAGACCGAAATAGGGAAACTGAACTGGGCTGAGCACATAGTAGTGCAGTATACGTCCGCCGTTCGCATATCGGAAATAGTCCCAGACGAGAATCGCCCCGAAGAGCATACGCACCACCGCGAGCGACTGACCCGAGATCGGTTTGGAAAGCCGCGCGCGCAGTTTGCCAAGTCTCCCGGAGTTCGGCATGGTCTGAGTGCTCACTCGACTCTGTCCTGATGTCTGAATGTAGGGCACCCGACGCTAGCCGACTTCATGGTTGCAGGAAAGTACAGCATGACTTTGCCGAAAACCGAACTCGCCGGACTCACCATCGTCTACGATGGTGAATGTCCGTTCTGTGCAAGCTACATTCGGTTGGTGCGCCTGCGCGAGACAGTGGGGCCGGTCGAGTTGGTGAATGCGCGCCAGCCTCATCCGGTCCTCGATGAGGTGCGGGCGCGCGACCTGGATCTCGATGAGGGAATGGTCGTGCGGCTCGACGGTGAATACCTTCACGGGCCCGCCGCAATGATGGCGCTTTCAGTCCTGTCGACGCCGGCGGGTTTCGTGAACCGGGCAATGCGCGCGATCTTCCGCACACCGAAGCGTGCAGCAGCGCTATATCCATTGATGGTTCGAGGTCGCAACGCGACGCTTCGTTTGTTGGGGCGCAAACCGATCGGTCAGGCCGAAACCGCTGAACCGGAAGAGCCTCAGTGATGGCCCTCATCGGCCCCGTGATGATGGCCGCCGACCGGCTCACCATCCACGATCAACTTGCCTTCCCAGAAGCGCCCGACGAGTATCCCGAGGATAAACGCGCCGATGATCGCGAGAACGAACCAGAGAAATCCCAAGAGTGTCATGCGGTCAGTCCTTGATCGGGTTCCGGTAAATCAGGCGGCGCAGCGATCCGGTGCGCGAGCGCATCAGCATCGTCTCGGTTTCGATATAGCCGCCGACGCGGCGCAGTCCACGGACGATTGAGCCATCCGTGACACCTGTAGCCGCAAAGATCACGTCGCCCTGCACCATGTCGTCGCGCGTATAGATTCGGTCGAAGTCGGTGATGCCCGCTTTCGCGGCCCGTCCGCGCTCGTCATCGTTGCGGAACAACAGGCGCCCTTGAATCTGGCCGCCCATGCACTTGAGGGCTGAAGCCGCAAGTACACCTTCGGGCGCGCCGCCCGATCCCATGTAGATGTCGATGCCTGTAATGTCGGGTTCCGCGCAGTGGATCACGCCTGCCACATCGCCATCGGTAATAAGCCGGATCGCCGCGCCGGTCTCGCGCAGTTCCATCAGCGCTTCATTATGGCGAGGGCGCTCAAGCATACAGACGGTAATATCGGACGGTTTGCAGCCCTTTGCCTTCGCCAACACTTCGATCCGTTCGGTCGGCGACATATCTAGGGTAACGAGATCCGGCTCGAAGCCCGGTCCGATGGCCAGTTTGTCCATGTAGACGTCCGGCGCATGCAGCATAGACCCGCGCGCGCCCATCGAGATAACCGCGAGAGCGTTTGGCATTGCCTTGGCTGTCAGGGTCGTCCCTTCCAGCGGATCGAGAGCAATATCGACTTCCGGAGCGTCGTCGCTACCACTGCCGACTTCCTCGCCGATATAAAGCATCGGTGCCTCGTCGCGTTCGCCTTCGCCGATGACGACCACGCCCCGGATGTCGAGCTTGTTCAGCTCGGTCCGCATGGCATCGACGGCGGCCTGATCGGCGGCCTTCTCGTCACCGCGTCCGATCAGCTTCGCCGACGCGATGGCGGCGGCTTCGGACACGCGGGCGAGGCCCAGCGACAGCATTCGGTCCTTGAACTCGTATTCCGGCGTGTAATTGGCCATTGGCGGTCAGGTCCAGTTTGTTTCTTCGCGAAAAAAGATTGGGGCTTAATCGGTCAAAACGCGCCCCGTTGCAACGTCCCATTGAAATGCGATCAGTTCGATCCCGGAAGCGCATGGCAATCCCCGATCCTGGGACAAAGTCCAATTCGCCTCAATCGCATATCGATTCAGCTTTCGACGATCCGCATCGCGACCGGCCGTGCGACCGAAGCGGGTAGGGCTGCGATGCGGGTCATTGCCTTCTCGATGGCCGCCAGATCGCAGGTATGGGTGACGATGGTGACAGGGGCCGCATTGCCGACATGGTCGTGCTGGCGCATCCGGTGGATCGACACACTTTCTTCGCCGAGGGCCGCTGCGACTTCGGCCAGAGTGCCGGGACGATCCTCAAGCGAGACGCGCAGGTAGAACGCGCCTTCGTCGCTGATCGTCTTGCCGCTTACCACCGGGGAAAGATCGTCGTGCGCGATGCCGAAGGTCGGCGGCGTGTTGCCCCGCGCCAGATCGACGATATCCGCAAGAACGGCGCTTGCGGTGGGTCCGCCCCCTGCGCCGGGGCCGGTAAGGACCATGGCGCCTATAGCGTCACCTTCCACCATCACAGCATTTGTGACGCCTTCGATGGCCCCGAGCGGCGAATCAATAGGGGTGAGGCACGGCCGCAATCGTTGCGACACGCCCTCCGCCGTAAGTTCGGCCATGCCGAGCAACCTGATGCGATAGCCCATATCTCCGGCGGCAACGATATCCTCGGAGGAGACATTCTCGATCCCCTCAATCTCAACCCCGGCAAAATCAATCTGCCGCCCGAAGGCGATGGCTGCCATGATCGCCAGCTTGTGTGCAGCATCGAACCCGCCCACATCCGCCGTCGGATCGGTCTCCGCATAGCCCAGTTTTTGCGCGTCGAGCAGCACATCGCCGAAGGCCGCGCCGGTCTCTTCCATTTCGGTCAGGATATAGTTGCAGGTACCGTTCAGGATACCGCTGACCCGCGTGACGCCGTTACCGGCCAACCCTTCGCGCAGCGCTTTGACCGCTGGGATACCTCCCGCTACAGCCGCTTCGTAATGTAGCGAGGCACCGGGCGTCTCCTCGGCCAGTTTCGAAAGCGCAGCCCCGTGATGGGCCAGCAGAGCCTTGTTTGCCGTCACGACCGGCTTTCCTGCCGCCAATGCCGCTTCGACGGACGCCTTGGCAACACCGTCTGCGCCACCGATCAACTCGATGAACAGATCGATCCCGTCATCTTTGGCGAGCGCGACCGGATCGTCGAACCAGCGCAAGCCCGACGTGTCGACACCGCGATCTTTCTTCCGATCCCTCGCAACGATGGCATCGACCTGAAGCGCGCGTCCGGCCCGCGCCGCGATGCGTGCATTTTCATTGACCAAATAGCCCAGCGTGGCCGCACCGACCGTACCCAGCCCTGCAATCCCGATCTTGAGGGGTTCACCGTCGGTCATCACGTTCATCTTTCCTGTAGCATCCTCATGTCGCAGCCGCCGAGGGCTTGCGATCCGTGCTTTCGTAAGCATCGGGAATGAGTTCGTCCAGTGGTGCGAGGCGCATCCCGCTTCCATCGATGCCCGGAAGACCGATTTTGGCACCACGCGCGTAGTCGAGCAGCAATTCCCGGCAGACGCCGCAGGGCGGTATTATCAGGCCATGCCGATTCACGGTCGCGCAGAAAACGATGGCGTCATCCGGATCGGCGCTCGCCGCCATGCCGATTGCGATAGGTTCGGCACAGACTCCGGCACGGGCCAGGCGACTTGCCACGTTGAGCGCCGTGTATCGATTACCCGATTTCATAGAAACGACGGCACAGATGGTATGCCAGTGGTCTCGCCAACGAGGTTCGAGAAATGCGTGGGCAGACTCTACCGCTTGCCGCATTGCTTCAGGCGTCACTCTGCCGCCTCCTCAGAGGCGAGATACTTTTCAACCACCGTATCCGCATCGTCCATCAGCTTGCGTATTCCGCGCGCCGCTTGTCGGATGCGTTGTTCGTTTTCGACCAGCGCGAGACGAACGAATCCCTCACCATATTCACCGAAACCAACCCCCGGCGAGATGGCAACATCGGCCTCTTGCAGCACGATCTTCGCAAACGCCATCGAGCCGAGCTTGTCGAAGGGCGAAGGAACTTTCGACCACGCGAACATCGTCGCGGGCGGGGCAGGAATAGCCCACCCGGCACGCCCCATCGCTTCGACCAGCACGTCGCGCCGGTCCTGATAAACCTTCCGGATTTCCCCGATGCAGTCCTGCGGACCATTCAGCGCGGTGGCTGCGGCGACCTGTATCGGTGTGAAAGCCCCGTAATCGAGATAGCTCTTGATCCGCGTCAGCGCGCCGATCAGGTGACGGTTCCCGACCGCAAAACCCATCCGCCATCCCGGCATCGCATAGGTCTTCGACAGCGAAGTGAACTCCACCGCCACGTCGATGGCCCCCGGCACCTCCAAAATAGAATGCGGCGGGTTATCATCGTAATACATCTCGGCATAGGCCACGTCCGAAAGCAGCCAGATTTCATGTTTTCGGGCAAAGGCCACGAGATCGCGGTAGAAATCCAGATCGCAGATCAGCGCCGTCGGATTAGACGGAAAGTTCACGACGATGGCCGTCGGTTTAGGCACCGAATGCCGTACGGCCCGATCCAGCACTCGCAGATACTCGCCGCCATCGAACATGCCTTCTGGCGTCGTAGGCACGGGGATGTGCCGCAAGGTTCCACCCGCGATCATGAACCCGAAAGCATGGATCGGATAGGACGGATTCGGCGCAAGGATCACGTCGCCGGGGGCCGAGATCGCAGCGGCAAGATTCGCCAAACCTTCCTTCGAACCCAGGGTTGCGACGATTTCAGTCTCGGGATCGACAGTCACTCCGAAGCGGCGCTCATAATAGGCCGCTTGAGCCTTGCGCAGCCCCGGTATCCCCTTCGATGCCGAGTAGCGATGCGTGCGCGGGCGCTGAACCGTCTCGACCAGTTTCTCGACGATATGCGAGGGCGTATCCATGTCCGGATTGCCCATCCCGAAATCGATGACGTCATGCCCCGCTGCACGCAGATCGGCCTTCATGCGGTTCACTTCCGCGAAGACGTAAGGGGGCAAGCGTTTGACGCGGTAAAAATCGGTGTTCATGGCGCGCTGTGCTTATCGCGCGTCCGCCCGCAACGGAAGCGCAAAGAGCCTATTCCGCGCTCGCTTTCTTTGCCCGTTCGCGCGCTTTCCTGCGAGCTTCCTCTGCGCGTTTGCGGAAAGAGTCGGAGATAACCGGCTTTTCACGCTCGGGTCGACTGGCGACCGGCGCTTTCGCGGATGCTTGCTCCGGCGTAGCGCGCCGTGCCGCCGCCTCATCCCGTTTCGCGGTGAGTGCAGAGGGGGTTGAAGCAGGCGAGGAAGAGGAAGGGGACATCGTGACCGCATCGATCCGTTGCGAGCGTTGCGCCAGATCGTCCCGATCAACAAGACTGCCGTAATAGGTTTGCGATCCGGCAGTCACCCGATTCGCCCGCGCTGCCAGAACAGCACTGTCAAGGCCAGTCGTTCCTTGCGCCCGTGCCGCCGCAACCCTTTGGCCGCGATTGCGCAGTTCAGCCGCATCGACACCACTTTCCGCCTGTTGCCGTGCAACCGCGATCCGTTGCGCCCTGGCTTGCAACTCGGCCTCCGATACAGCAACGACCGGCGCTGCCCGAACCTGTGACAACCGCGCGGCCCGCGCAGCCAGATCGGCCTGATCCACGCCGGGCGTCGTCACCGTCGTTTGCTGTCTGATCCGTGCGACCCGTCCATCAAGTTCTGCCATCGGCACCGGCGCCGAACCGGGCAGTGCCGCGCGCGTCAGCACGGTTTGCTGCGCGTCATTGAGCATCGCGAAGGTCCGTTCGCCTTGGGCGGGCAGCAGGGCATCGGTCGGCACAGCGGGGGTATCCACCAAACGCGGCCACGGCACATCGGAGACATCTCGCGTTTCCGGCAATCCGTCGATCCGTGCGATCTCCCCTCCGCAACCGGAGAGGAGAAGGGCGAAGAGAACTGGAATCGGTGCAGTTTTGTGCAGGCGGTTCATCGTCTTCCCTGTCATTGGCCGACGTTCGCGGTATATCGTCGGGTGATCCGTTTGGTATGACGTGATGATCGTACCGCCGTGAACGGTCGGAGTATAGGTCTAAGGGGGGTTTACACATCATGAGTGACAAGCCGGAACAACGGACGAAGGCATCCACCGATCCCATGGTTGCCGCAGAGAACATGGCTCAGGCCTACGCTCTCGCGCAGGAAACATGGGCCTATTATATGCAGACTCATGCCGACGGGAAGGCATCCAATCCTGACCCCTACAATCTCGGCCCCTCGATTGCTGACCTCCAGAAATCAATGATCGAGAAGCCCGAAGCCATGATCGAAGCCGGGATCGACCTATGGCACCGTCAGGCAACGCTCTGGACCAATGCGCTCGCACAGGCCGCCGGGGTTGAACCCAAGCCTGTTCCGGGGTTGGATACTGCAAGCAAGGACAAGCGGTTCGCGGATGATGACTGGAACAACCACGCCGTCTTCAGCTACCTCAAGCAATCCTATCTGCTATCCTCCAGCTGGATGCGTGATACGGTCGTGAAGGCGGATAAGTCTTTGCCGCCCGAGGATCAGCAGAAACTCGAATTCTTTGCCGAACGCTTTTCCGAGGCGATGTCCCCCTCGAACGTCTTTGCGATGAATCCACAAGTCCTCAAGGCGACCGCCGAGGAGGGCGGCGCGAACATAGTGCGCGGGATGCGTCAGATGCTCAAGGACATGAAGCGCGGCAAGGGCGAATTACTTATCAGCCAGACCGACATGAACGCTTTCGAGGTAGGTAAGAACATTGCCGTCACCCCCGGCGAAGTCATCTTCCGCAACGATTTGTTCGAGCTGATCCAATACACACCAACGACTGAAAAGGTGCACGAGACACCTCTGTTGATCGCACCGCCGTGGATCAACAAGTTCTACATCATGGATTTGAACGAGAAGAAATCCATGGTCCGCTGGCTTGTCGCGCAGGGCTACACGGTCTTCATGATTTCCTGGCGCAATCCCGAGCCTGCAAAGGGCACTGGCAGAAAGATCGAACGCACCTTCGAGGACTATATTACCGAAGGGCTGTACCCGGCTCTCGATGCCGTGATCGAGGAAACCGGCGCGAAATCGGTGAATGTCGGTGGCTATTGCATTGGCGGCACCATGCTCGCGACGGCGCTCGCCCATATGGCCCAGACCGGCGACAAGCGCATCAAGGCGGCGACCTTCTTCACGGCACAGGCCGATTTCGTGAAGGGCGGCGAATTGCGCATCCTGCTGGACGACAAGATACTGAACGAACTGGAGAAGGAATCCAAAGAGGCGGGCGGTGTGATCGACGCGCGCCACATGGCGCAGGCCTTCAACATGCTTCGCGGGAACGAGCTGATCTGGAACTACGTCGTCAACAACTACTATTTGGGTAAGGAACCGAGCGCGTTCGATCTGCTTTACTGGAATGCGGATTCCACCCATATGCCCGCGAAATGCCATCTCGCCTATCTGCGCGACTATTACCGCGATAATGCCTTGGCGGAGGGCAAGATGACGCTCGGTGGCAAGACTCTCGATCTCGGCAAGGTAAAGACGCCGATCTATTCGATCTGTGCCCGCGACGACCACATCGCCCCCGCCGAGTCGGTGTTCCGGGGCGTGAAGCTGTACGGGGGGCCTGTCCATCTCGTCGTCGGCGGCTCCGGCCATATCGCCGGGGTCATCAACCCACCCGACCCGAATCGCGTCAAATACCAATACTGGACGAATGACAGGCCGCAATCCGAATGGCCTGAAACTCTTGCCGAATGGCTGGAGGATGCGGTCGAGACCCCCGGATCGTGGTGGCCCGACTGGGATAAATGGCTCTCGAAGAAATCCGGCAAAAAGATCGCGGCCCGCAAACCCGGCTCGACCTTAGGCCCCATCGAACCGGCCCCCGGTTCCTATGTCCGGGTTCGCTCCGATGAACCTGTCGAGGATGCGGCCTGATATGCAGGTCACGTTGCTCGGCACTGGCTGTCCCGTCGTCCATAGCGGGCGGCGTGGGGCGGCGACGATGGTGGAGGGCGGCGGGGCGCGTCTGCTGATCGACTGTGGCTCCGGTGTGAGCCAGCGACTCGTGGAGGCGGATACGACCGGCGCGGCGGTCGATGCGTTGCTCATCACCCATTTTCACACCGACCATCTGGTCGATTTCTATCAATTGGTGATCTCGTCATGGCATCAGGGCCGGACGCGCCCGTGGCCCGTCTACGCCCCGCGCACCGTTCTCGATCATCTGGCGGCAATTCTTGCTGCGTGGGAGCCGGAACGCTCCCAGCGCATTGCCTTCGAGCAACGCAACTCCCACACCGGACTTGAAATCGAACCCCATGAGATCGCAGGCGGCGACTGCCTGTCATTCGGCGGCATGCAAGTCGAAGTCGTCGAGGTTGATCATGGCCCCGTCGTCCCCGCCTTCGGTTTCGTGTTTCGCGTCGACGGTCTTACCGCCGTCCATTCCGGCGATACCGCACGTTGCGAGGCGCTGATTGCAGCGGGGCAGGGTGCCGACCTGCTGGTCCACGAAGTCATGTTGCACCGGGAGGCTCCACCCGACGCCCACCGATCCGCCGCCACGATGGGTAATGTCGCTTCCTACCATACGTTGTCGTCACAAGTCGGCGGTATCGCCTGCGATATGGCCGCAAGAATCCTCGCGCTGACCCATTTCGTACCACCCGATATAGATCGTGCGGCGCTGCTCTCCGAAGTCACGGAGAACTTCGATGGACCTGTCCTCATTGGTGAAGATCTCATGCGGATCGACCTTGCTGCGCGCACCGTCATCTGGCGTGATTTGCACCTGCGGTCGCTGTGAGATGTGCGGACGCTTCGTTCTCGCTACACTAACTGAGGAAGTCGCAGAGATCTTCGGGGCCGCAACCGAAGACCTGTCGGACGCGCCGCATCTCTCACGCCCCCGCTACAACATCTGCCCGACACAGCCCGTCCTGACGATTCGCAGCGAGGAGGGCGACCGTCATGCGGTGCCGATGCGTTGGGGCTTCCTGCCGCATTGGTACAAGACTCCGACCGACGGCCCTTTGCTCATTAATGCCCGGTCCGAGACCATCGCCGAGAAGCCCGCCTTCCGTGTCGCCTGTCGTGAGCGGCGATGCCTGATCCCCGCTTCCGGCTTCTACGAATGGCGGTCGAGCGATCCGAAACCCAAGACCCCGTTCTTTATCCACGCACTAAAACAGCCCGTCTTCGCCTTTGCGGGTATCTGGCAGAGCTGGTCCGCCGAAGGCCATGAGCCGGTCGATACCTGCGCCATCGTCACCTGCGATGCAAATGATGGCATGCGTCCGATCCATCATAGGTTGCCGGTGGTCATTCAACCTGAAAGCTATGGCCTGTGGTTGGGCGAAGAAGGAAAAGGGGCCGCGCGATTGATGCACGCGGCCCCCGATCATTTCTTCGCGATGTACGAGGTCTCGCGCAACGTGAACAGCGCCCGTTCGGACGCGCCTTCGTTGATCGAGCCCGTCTAACGACGGCGCGAAAGCTGGCGCAGGACGTCCATATCGACGCTGCCATCGCCGTCGGAATCGAACATCCCGATAACGTTGTCGAGGCTGCGGTCGCCGGTGCTGTGCCGCTGGCGTGGGCTGGTGCCGAGGATGCCCCCGAGCAGGTCATCGAGGCCCCCGGACTGGGGCTGCTGGCGGGTTTGGCGCTGTGGTTGGGCCTGACGATTGCCGCCCAATATCCCGCCGAGGATGCCGCCAAGACCACCACCGCTGCGGGGCTGCTGTTGTTGCTGGCGACCACCGCCAAGCAATCCACCAAGGATGCCACCGAGTCCACCGCCGCCACGCTGTTGTGGCTGTGCGCCGCCGCCGAGGACGGCACCGAGCAGATCATCCAGACCACCGCTGGAGCGCCGTCCGCCCCCGCCCGCCATGCCCTGAATCAGCGATCCGAGAATGCCGCCCATGCCGGAATCGGCTGACGTTTTCTTCTGCATCCCGCCGAGGATCATGGAGGCGATCATTGGCAGCATCGCCTTGATGACCGTCCCACCGATGCCGGAGGCGAATTCGGCTTTCTGCGCGACGGCGCGGCTGACATCCTTCGATCCGAAGACTTCCGCAAGAACCTGATTGCCCCGCGTCTTCGTCGCATCCTGCTGAAGCGCGGAAGCGTCTTCGTAGATGTCTTCGTAATCGGTGCCCTGAATTTTGCGCAGCAGGGATTCCAGCCCGTCCGGATTCTGCGTCCGCTGCTTGAAACCGGCGGACATGGCAGGGAGAACCTGCTGGAGCACCTTTTCCGTCTCGTCGCGACCAAGGCCGAACTGGCGCGCGAGATTGTCGATACCGTTGCCGCCCTGCGCTTCGCGCAAAATGTCGAACATATTCATCGTGTTATCCTGTCTTGTCGTCGTCCTGAGCGAACCGCATTACAAAAGGCGTGGCACATCAGCATCGGGTCTCGCTACCTGATCCCATGTGCCTGCGACAGCCGTGATATTCAAGAGGCCCCGCGATGTTGCCGAGGGAGTCAAGATCTGCGCACGCCCTCCGGCCCCGAGCAGCAGCGGCCCGACAGGTTGGCCATCTGCTAGGCTTTTCAAGACGTTCATGGCGGCATTTGCGGAATCGAGTGAAGGAAAGATCAGCAGGTTTGCAGGTTCGCTATATTGTGCGTCCGGGATGAATTGCTCCCGAAGGGTGCCGTTGAGCGCCGTAGAAGCTCGCATTTCGCCCTCGACCTGAAAGTCGATATCGCGCGTTCGCAGGATACTGAGCAACTCTCGCATCTTCTGTGCGCTGGGCGTGTTCGCGCTCCCAAAATTGGAGTGGCTGATCAGGCCCACGATGGGAGTGATATCGAAATGACGGACTTCAGCGGCTGCCATTTCGACGATATCGGCCAGTTCCTCCGCTGACGGGTCATAGTTCACATAGGGGTCCGCGATGAAGATCGGCCCATGTTTCAGAATGATGACACCGAGAGCCGCATAGACCGACCCGATGGTTTCGTTCTGGAGAGCATTGTCGATATATCGGACGTGCCAGTCGTAATCCCCGGCAAGACCGCAGATCATCGCATCCGCTTCGCCCCGCTGTACCATGACGGCGGCGATGGCCGTCGTGTTCGTCCGCATGATCGCGCGGGCGGCGTCGATGCTGCATCCACGCCGCGCGTTCAGCGCATGGTAGGTGCGCCAGTATTCGCCGTATCGCTCATCGTCTTCAGGATTTACGACCTCGAAATCCTTGCCCGGTTCGAGGTTTATCCCTGCGCGTTCGCATCGCATGGCAAGCACGGACGGGCGTCCGATCAGGACCGGTTCCGCATACCCCTCATCTAGGATCGTGCGAACCGCACGCAGGACGCGTTCGTCTTCACCTTCGGCATAGACGATCCGCCGCCGGTTCTCCTTTGTCTTTTCATAAAGAGGCTTCATCAACATTCCTGAGCGATAGACGAAGCGTGTCAGCTTCGCCTCGTAGGCGTCGAAATCCTCGATGGGTCGTTCGGCTACGCCCGAGTCCATCGCCGCCTGTGCTACTGCCGTTGCCACGCGGGCCAACAAACGGGGGTCGAACGGCTTGGGAATCAGATATTCGCGCCCGAAGACGAGCCGTTCGTCGCGATATGTATTTGCCACCTCCGCGACCGACGACTTGCGCGCCAGATCGGCGATGGCATGCGCGGCGGCCATCTTCATCTCTTCGTTGATCGTCGTCGCTCCAACATCAAGCGCCCCCCGAAAGATGAACGGAAAGCAGAGGACATTGTTGACCTGATTGGGATAATCCGACCGCCCCGTGGCGATGATCGCGTCGTCGCGTGTTTCCTTGGCCACAGCCGGATCGATCTCCGGGTCCGGATTGGCGAGGGCGAGGATAATGGGGTCTTTTGCCATGCGTGAGAGAAGTTCGGGCTTCAGTACGCCGGGGCCGGAAAGCCCGAGGAAGATATCGGCATCGTCAATCACGTCGCCCAACGTCCGATGCTCGCTGTCCTGCGCGAAGGCCGCTTTCTGCGGATCGGCGGCGCGGCCCTTCCAGACCAATCCGTCGATATCGCAGAGCCACACATTCTCGCGCTTTAAACCCAGTGCCAACAAGAGGTTGAGGCACGCAATTCCGGCTGCGCCTCCACCCGTCGAAACCAGCTTGAGCGAGGACAAGTCCTTCTCCACGAGGCTGACCGCGTTGAGGATCGCGGCGGCCACGACGATGGCGGTGCCGTGTTGGTCGTCGTGAAAGACGGGAATTTTCATATGCTTACGGCATTCCGCTTCAACGGTGAAGCAATCCGGGGCCTTGATATCTTCGAGGTTCACGGCCCCGAAAGTCGGCTCCAGCGCCCGCACGACAGCGGCCAGCTTTTCAGGGTCGTTCTCATCGACTTCGATATCGAAAGCATCGATCCCTGCGAACTTCTTGAAAAGCACGGCTTTCCCTTCCATCACCGGCTTCGATGCCAGCGCCCCGATATTGCCGAGGCCCAGCACTGCCGTGCCGTTCGAGATCACCGCGACCATATTCGCGCGCCCCGTGAAGCGCGCGGCATTCGCCGGATCGCGGGCAATCTCCGTGCAGGCTTCGGCGACACCAGGCGAATACGCCAGCGACAGATCGCGTTGTGTATTCAGCGGCTTGGTCGGCGATATTGCCAGCTTGCCCGGCACCGGAAACTCATGGAAATTCAGCGCATCCTCGCGCAACCTGTCATCCGACATCGACCGTCTCCCCCGTATTGCGTCCCGCGCCAGATCCGTGCTTTCGACGGATTATGGATATCTGACGTCGCTTTGGACGAAAGGGTAAAGGGATTCATGTCACATGCACGGTTTATCCGTCGAAGCGGCGGATTTTTTCGATGCTTAGCGGTGCTTACAGCGCCATTTGCGCCATGACTTCCCGCCATTCGCCCGCCGACAGGCCGCTTGTCTCTTGCGTTACCTGCTCCCCCGCAATCATCCGACGCACTGCATCGAGGGCAGGGCCGGAGAGTGTGACAGCCCCCAAACGATAATCTTCGAATGCGCCATAGGCCATCGGCACCCAGGCTTTCGTCAGGTCGCAGATCGCGTCCGCATAGACCCGTATTTCATACTGGGCATGAGCATCCGCTCTTAACCGCAGGAAATGGAAAAGATTATGTAGATCGGTTTTCCAGTACCATTGCGTATACGTGTTGAGGGTCAGGTTCATCCGAGCCAACTCGCGCGACAAACCCGCTTTGCCATCCTCCGACAGCATTTCCTCGTAATGCGAATACGTGCGTTCAGCATCCCCGCGCAGCAGATCGAGAACATGCTGGGCTTCGTCACCCGTCAGCACGTCGCCACGCCCTTGCCGATTGGTATCGGACTGTGCGGCGAGGTGTTCGGCGGCAGGGATATAATATTCCTTGTCGAGGATCGAGTAGCGTGCGGAATACTCGTTTACATTTGCGGTGCGGTGCCTGATCCACTGGCGCGCGATGAAGATCGGCAGCTTCACATGAAGCTTGATCTCGCACATCTCGAAGGGCGTCGAATGCCAGTGCCGCATCAGATAGCGGATCAACCCCTCGTCGTTTCGTGCCGCCTTGGTGCCTCGCCCATAGGAAACCCGCGCCGCCTGTACGATGGCCTCGTCGTCGCCCATGTAATCGATGGCGCGAACGAAGCCATGATCAAGGACGGGAATCACATCGTAGAGACGCGCTTCCAGGCCCGGTGAGATGGCGCGGCGCGTTTCGGCCCGCGCATCACGCTGGGCGGCAATTTCGGCGGCTTGTTCGGGCGTCAGGCTCATGCTTCTCATCCGGGATCGTTGCCCGGACTTCCTAGCGCAGAGCTTTCACGGAGTCACGATTGCGCGCCCATACTTCCTTGAGGATCAGAAACGGCTTCTCCACCCCGAAATGGATGACGAGCGCGGCGATGAAACTCAGCACCAGCACGGCAGTGCCGAAGACCGCCGGTTGGAGCGCTCCGCCGATAGCGATGCTGACGACCGTTGCCAGTGGAATCAATGGCATATGAACGAGGTACAGCGTGTAGCTCAGGATCGCGATGACGAAGAGCGGCCGCGCGCCGAGCCAGCCGGGGGCGGCTTCCCGGTCGAGAACGCCGACCAAGACACCGCCGAAACCGAGCGCGATCAACAAGGGCTGCGCCGTCGCATCGAAAGCATCGATCTTTGCCATCATCTGTGTGCAGAACATCAGGCAAGCGAGCGTCACGAGCGCAATCGTGAGGATCGCGCGGCGCGTACCCGCACCCAGGCCACGGATCACGTCATCGGCCTGGAGGAAGGCAACGAGGGTGCCGATGGCGAGGCCGTCGAAGGTGAGGTGGAATGGGCTGCGGAAGTTCTGGAACAACGCCGGATAAGATCCGATATCCGCGCCATTGGCGAGGGTTGCCGTTCGAAGGATCATGGGCAGAAGGACGAGCGCTGCGAGCAGACTGTATCGTACCATCCCTTTCAACCGTGCCGCTACGAGCACGATGAAGGGCGCGCAGAGGTAGAATTTCTCCTCCACGCCCAGCGACCAGAACGCCACGACAATGTCGGAGCCAAGATAATCCTGCACGATCAACAGATGGATGAGCACGCTGCGCACGCTGACCTCCGGCGCGTAGAACGGAAATGCTCCAATCAGCACAAGGCCGAGGACAGCAAAATAGGCGGGCAGAATGCGAAGCGCTCGTGCACCGAGATATTGCCCCATGTTGATCGTGCGCCCCTGCCGTGAGCGGGAGAGCAGATGACGCGATATCAGGAACCCGCTCAAGACGAAGAACAGGTCCACCCCGACCCATCCATTCACGAAGGGCGTCGCGAAATCATATCCGAAGGCGACCAGCAGATCGGGGTCGCGCTGCTGCATGGGCCAAAAGATGTGCCGTGCCAGCACCAGCAACACCGCGATGGCGCGCAGCCCGTCGAGTTCGGGGATCGAACCGGGTTTACGGGTGAAGGCGAGGTAATCTGATGAGTGGCGGGTCGCGAGGGTCATGGATTTTGCTCGCTGCCCCGGCCTTGAGCCGGGGCCTTT
>CALHLW010000194.1 GCA_938034615.1 uncultured Neomegalonema sp.
CGCCGTTCATGTAGAGCTTGATCTCGCAAGAATCGAGTGTGCGGCAGGGCAGGTCGCGCAGGGTCGCAAAGCTGGCTTTTTCTTGCAAACGCAGCGACAGCTTTTCCTCATAGGCCGTGACGACGTCTTCGCGGGGACGCACATGCAAATGGCCCTGATCGCCGTTGACGATCACGATATCGCCCCCCTCGCCTGCGCGCAGGACGCCCTTCGCCTGCACGATGAGGGGGATTTCCATGGCCCGTGCGACGATGGCCGCATGGGAGCCGATGGCCCCGTCTTCGAGGACGATCCCGGCCAGCGTCCCCCGCGGATAGTCCATCAACTAGCCGGGGCCGAGGGCGCGGGCGATGAGGATCGCGCCGTCTTCGGGCATCGCCCGCTCGCCATCGGGCAGAATGAGGCGGCGCATCAGACGCTGGGCGATATCGTCCATGTCGTCGAAACGCTGGCGCAGGTAGGCGTCGCTCGCCGTGCCGAGTTTTAGCCGGGCTTCTGTGCGGGCCGCATCGACCGCCGCTTCCGCCGTCAGGCCGGAGACGATGAATTCCTCCAGCTTGCGCACCCAGCCCCGGTCATTGGCGAAGAGGCGATAGGTTTCCAGCACTTCGATATGTTCGCCGGTATCGGCCATGTCATCGCCATCGAGCATAGCGTCGATATCGGCGCGCAGCCGGTCCAGTGCGTCGCGTAGGCGCGCCCGCTCGTGGAGGGGGTCTTCGGCGATAGGATTGGGAAGCAGCAGTTTAGGCTCGTGCAGATGCGCGGGGCCGATGGCGACGCCGTCCGCCGCGCCCTGGGCCTGGATGTGGATTGGCTCGCGCTCGTCTTCTTCGCCGTCATTCGGGGCGCGGGGGATCAGCGTCCCGGCTTCGGCCATTTCCGCGATCACCATGGCGACGAGGGCGAGGGCTTCGCTTTCCTCCTCGGTATAGGTCATCGGGCGTTCGTTTTGGACGGTGAGCACGCCCATGGTGCGCCCGAGTTTCTGGATCGGCACACCGAGGAAAGACGAATACCGCTCCTCGCCTGTTTCCGGCAGGTAGCGGAATTCGGGATGCTCACGGGCCTTGGCGGTGACGATGGCCCGTCCATCGCGGGCGATGATGCCGACGAGACCTTCGCCGATCTTCAGCCGCGCCTCGTGCACCGCTTCGCTCTTGAGGCCTTCGGTGGCGGAAAGCTGGAGCGTGTCCTGCCCCCTAATCAGATAGACGGAACAGACCTCGGCGGCCATCGACTGCGCGATCAGCGTGACGATCTGGTCGAGGCGTTGTTGCCCGTCACCCGGTGCCGCAAGGGCCTGACGCAACCGACGCAGCAGCAGCTTCGGGGACGATGCCGCCCCCGGTCCGGGCTTTTTGCCCGCACCCCATCCGCTGGCGAAGGGGTCACTCATGGCAGGGTCATGCCTCGGCCTGAGCGGTTGCCGCCAGATCGAAGGCCGCGTGGAGGGACCGGACGGCAAGTTCCATATACTTGCGCTGGACCAGCACGCTCACCTTGATCTCGGAGGTCGTGATGACCTGAATGTTCACGCCCTCATTGGCCAGGGCAGCGAACATGCGCTGGGCGACGCCCGTATGCGAGCGCATCCCGATTCCGACGACGGAGACCTTGGCGACGTCGCGGTCGGCGACCAGACCTTCGAAACCGATATCGTCTTTTGCTGCCTCGATAGTCGCTTTTGCGCGCTCGAAATCGTCCGAATGGACCGTGAAAGTCATGTCGGTGCGGCCATCGTCGGAGATGTTCTGCACGATCATGTCCACGTTGATATTTGCCTCGGCTAGCGGTCCGAAGATCGCAGCGGCCACGCCGGGGCGGTCCGCGACATTCTGGAGCGTAACCTTGGCCTCGTCGCGCGAGAAGGCGACTCCGGTGACGACGTTGCTTTCCACGATTTCCTCCTCGTCGCAGACGATGGTGCCGGGCGCATCCGAAAAGCTGGAGCGCACCTGTAGCGGCACCTTGTAGCGCATGGCCAGTTCGACTGACCGTGTCTGTAGCACTTTTGCGCCTTGCGAGGCGAGTTCCAGCATTTCCTCGAAAGCGATGCGGTCGATCTTGCGGGCATCGGGTTCGACGCGCGGGTCGGTGGTGTAGACCCCGTCCACATCAGTATAGATGTCGCAGCGATCCGCCTCCAAAGCGGCGGCGAGGGCTACGGCGCTTGTATCCGAACCGCCCCTGCCCAGCGTGGCGATCCGGTTATCGGGAGAGATGCCCTGAAACCCTGCGCAGACGGCGACGTCGAAGCCATCCGCGAATTTCGCCAGCATTGCCGTGGTGTCGATTTCTTCGATCCGTGCGGCCCCGTGGGAGGAATTGGTTTTGAGCGGCATCTGCCAGCCTTGCCAAGAGCGCGCATTGACACCCATGGATTGCAGGGTCAGCGCCATGAGGCCCGACGTTACCTGCTCGCCCGAAGCGACCACGGCGTCGTATTCGCGCGCGTCATAGAGCGAGGAGACCTCGCGCACGAGGCCGACGAGCTTGTTTGTCTCGCCCGACATGGCGGAGACGATGACGGCCACCTGCCATCCCGCATCCACCTCGCGCTTCACCTTCTGCGCGGCATTGCGGATGCAGTCGAGGTCAGCGACGGACGTGCCGCCGAATTTCATCACCAGAATGGCCATGAATCCGTTCCGGGCCGCAGCCCGCCTCCCTTGCGCGAAATCGCGCTCCTGTTAGCGGGGTAAGGGAGGTTTCGCAAGCGATGGTGCGCGTGTGATCTGCGTTACTTCTGCGAAGAGTCCCACTGTGGTACAGTTGTCGCGACGTTTTCGGATCAGTGTGTGTTGTAGCAGGAGTTATCGTCATGAAACCCGGCAAGCTGGCTGTTCTCGCCATACTTGGCATCCTTCTCGGAACGAGTTCCGGTTTTGGGTGGAATCCTTCCGGCACCGGAGCATCCGACCCCAAACAGATCGGAACCGAGCGGCCCGATATCGGGGCGGCGTTTGAGACGGACTTTCCGAGAAACGATTTCCGCCGCATCCAGTTCGGGGGCAATCCTTCGGGGCGGGGTTATTACGCCAAGTGTCATCTGGAATGCAGGCTCGACAAGCGGTGTCAGGCTTGGACCTACGTCTATCCCAACATGCCGGGGGCGGCGGAAAGCAATGTTTGCTACCTCAAGACCGGCGTTGCCTCGCGCATTCATAATCTTGGCACCGCGTCAGGAACGCGCCCCGAACACGAAGGGGCGATGTTCGATATCGATATTCAGGGAAACGACTACCAGCGGACGGTCCTCGATATTCCCGAATACAAGATTTGTCAGGATTCCTGTCAGCGGGATTCCGG
>CALHLW010000195.1 GCA_938034615.1 uncultured Neomegalonema sp.
CAGCTCGAACGAGCGCCACAACATGACCCAGCACCTCGGGCGCATCGCGGATGGCGTCGATGAATGCCGCCGGGCCGCGCGCGATGAGCTTCGCAAGGGCGCGCATCACGTCAAGATCATGGCAGGGGGCGGGGTTTCCTCACCCACCGATCCCATCGAAAACACCCAATACTCGATGGAGGAACTGATCGCGATCAACCAAGAAGCCGCCGCGTGGAACACCTACACGATGGCGCATACCTATACGCCGCGCGCGATTCAGATGTGCGTCGAGGCAGGAACCCGCACCCTCGAACACTGCAACCTGATCGACCAGGAAACCGCCGAGATGATGGCAGAGCATGATGCCTATCATGTGCCCACCAACATCACCTATTTTGCGCTCAACAAGCACGGCAAGGAATACGGCTTTCCCGATATCAGCATCGAGAAGCTGAAGACCATCGTGGATGCGGGCCTAGGGGCGGTCGAAATCTCGAAGAATGCGGGCGTGAAGATCGGCTTCGGCAGCGACCTGCTCGGCCCATGCCATCGCTATCAGGCGAACGAGTTCGGCCTATCCGCGCAGGTACTCGGGAACCACGGTGTCCTGAAGGCCGCGCTCGAAACCAATGCCGAGATCATGTATATGGAGGACGAGATCGGCAAGGTGAAGGCGGGCTTCAAGGCTGACCTCATCATCGTGGACGGCAACCCGCTCGAAGACATATCCTGCCTCGAAAACGATGGTGCCAAGATACCCTTCGTCATGCGGGACGGCATCGTCTTCAAGGATGAACGGGACACGGCATAACGGCTGAACAACGGCCATCACTCAGGGAGAAAGAACCATGCGACGACTGACCAGAACGCTCACGGCGGCCCTCATCGGCGGAACGATGCTCGCCGCACCGGCAGGCGCCGAAGAATTCAAGTTTGCCTTCCAGGGCGACGCGCAGACGATGGACCCGCACGGCCTGTTCGAGACCTTCACGCTCGGCTTCCAGCGGAACGTCTACGAGGGCCTCGTCATCCGCAACGACAAGATGGAGACGGTCGGTGCGCTGGCCGAAGAATGGAGCAACCCGGAGCCGAATGTCTGGCGCTTCAAGCTGCGCGAAGGCGTCAAGTTCCACAACGGCAACGATCTGAAGGCCGATGACGTCGTCTTCTCGGTCGAGCGGATCAATACCGAAGGTTCGGACATGAAGGTGGTCGCCGCCCTCATCGAGGAAGCCAAGGCGGTCGATGACATGACCGTCGATCTCATTACACCTGCACCGAACCCGATCCTGCCGCTGCAACTCGAAATCTTCTACATCATGGATAAGCAGTGGGCCGAGGAAAATAAGGCGACGGAAGCCACCAACGTCGCGGGCGGGGACGAGGGCAACTATGCCAACCTCAATGCCAATGGCACCGGCCCGTTCAAGCTCGGCTCACGGCAATCGGGCGTCAAGACCGTGCTGGAGCGTAACGAGGATTACTGGGGCGACGTTCCAACGAATGTCACGACGGCGATCTTCACCCCTATCGACCAGGATGCAACCCGTGTGGCAGCCCTGATCTCTGGCGATGTTCACATGGCATGGCCGATCCCGGTGCAGGACTGGAAGCGCCTCGAAAGCGCCGATGGCGTCAAGCCGCTGACCGGCCCGGAAGCGCGGACGATCTTCCTTGGCTTCAATCAGGACGACGAGGAACTCTCGACCTCGGATATCAAGGGCAAGAACCCCTTTGCCGACGTGCGGGTGCGCGAAGCCTTCTTCAAGGCCATCGATATCGAGGCGATCAAGAAAAAGATCATGCGTGGCGCGGCCACACCGGCTGGCCTGATGATCGCCCCTCAGATCAACGGTTTCACCGAGTCCATGAACGAGCGTCCGGCGCTCGACGTCGATGGCGCGAAAAAGCTGATGGAAGAAGCGGGCTATGCTGACGGCTTCGAAGTCACGATGGACTGCCCGAACGACCGCTACGTGAACGACGAGAAGATCTGTCAGGCAGCGGCCTCGATGCTCGCCAAGATCGGCGTGAAAGTGAATCTGCTCGCCCAAACCAAGTCGAAGTACTTCGGCAAGGTATTGGCGCAGAACGATTATGACACCGATTTCTTCCTGCTCGGCTGGACGCCCTCGACCTTCGACAGCCATAACGTGATCTCCTCGCTGATCGCGTGTCGGGGCGGCGACGACAAGCTCGGCGCATTCAACCTCGGCAACTATTGCAACGAGAAGATCAACGGGTTGGCTGCTTCGATTCAGTCCGAGACGGATCAGGAAAAACGTCAGGAGATGATCGACGAGGTGTTCCAGATCCACAAGGACGAGTACGGCCATATCACGCTGCACCAGCAGCCGCTGAGCTGGGGCGTATCGGACAGTGTGGACGTCGTACAGCGCCCCGACAACGCCTTCGACCTGCGGTACGTGGTCGTCAAGTGAGGGCGATGCGTACCGAAAACCTTCTCCCCGTTCGCGGGGGGAGGGATAACCTTCGAGTGAAACACAATCAGCTTGAGTCGAAAATTACCCCAAGCGCTGCACGCCGCAGGTGGGCATTTTTAGACACTCTTTGGTTCAACTTGATCGGGTTTCACGGTAGATGATCGGTTTTATCTTCAAACGCCTGCTGCAATCCGTCATCGTCATGTTGACGGTCGCGCTGATCGCCTTTGCCCTGTTCCGTTATGTCGGCGATCCGATCAATAACATGGTCGGGCAGGACACGACGCAGGAAGAACGCGCCGCGCTCAAGGAACGCCTCGGCCTCGACGATCCCTTTCTCGTCCAGTTCGGGCGCTTTGCGAAAAATGCAGCGCAGGGTGAGTTCGGCATTTCGTACCAGCACCGCCGCCCCGTCAGCGACCTTATTGCCGAACGCGCGCCCGCGACGCTGGAACTGTCGCTGCTGTCGGCGCTTCTCGCGATTGCCGTGGGGATACCGATGGGGGTTTATACGGCGATCCGGCGAGACGGCTGGCTCAGTCGGGCGTTCATGTCACTGTCATTGATAGGCATCTCGCTGCCCACCTTCCTGATAGGGATTCTGCTCATCCTGCTCTTCGGGGTCATTCTGCGATGGCTACCGACCTTCGGGCGCGGGGAGGTCGTGCAACTCGGCTGGTGGAGTACCGGCCTGCTGACGGCTTCAGGCCTCAAGGCCCTCATCATGCCCGCCATCACGCTGGCCCTGTTCCAAATGACCCTCATCATGCGCCTCGTGCGCGCGGAAATGCTGGAAGTGCTGCGTACGGATTTCGTCAAGTTCGGTCGAGCGCGGGGCCTGCCCGACCGCTACATCCACTTCAAGACGGCCCTGAAGAATACCATGGTCCCGGTCATCACGATCATCGGGCTACAACTGGGGGCGATCATCGCCTTCGCCATCATCACCGAGACGGTCTTTCAATGGCCGGGCATGGGCCTGATGTTCATTCAGGCTGTGCGCGAGGTCGATATTCCGATCATGGCGGCGTATCTCGTGATGATCGCACTGATTTTCGTCGTCATCAACCTGGTCGTCGATATCCTCTACTACGTCGTCGATCCCAGACTGCGCGTCGACCGCGCCGCTACGGGGCATTGACCGATGGCCGATACCCTCCAACGGACTCCGCGCACACGTCTGGGACGCGCCTTCGACAGCGATATCTGGCACAGTTTCATCCGCTCGCCGTTGGTGATCCTGTCAGCGGTGATCAGTATCGCGATCTTCGCTGCTGCGATCTTCGCGCCGTGGATCGCGCCGCATAATCCGTTCGATCTTGCCTCCATTGACCTGATGGATTCGAGCCTGCCGCCGATGTGGCTGGAGGACGGCGATCCGCGCTTCCTGCTCGGGACGGACGATCAAGGGCGGGATATCCTCTCGACCATCATCTATGGGGCGCGCATCTCGCTGCTGGTCAGTGTCGCGGCAGTCGTGTTCTCGATGGTCTTGGGCATCACGCTCGGGCTGATCTCCGGCTATGTCGGCGGGCGTACGGATGCGATCATCATGCGGGTTGCTGATGTGCAGCTCGCCTTCCCCGCCATTCTCATCGCGATGCTGATCGACGGCGTGGTGCGCGGCCTGCTCCCGCGAGACATGCATGGCGATGTCGCGATCTACGTGCTGGTCTTCGCCATCGGGATTTCGGGCTGGGTGCAATATGCGCGCACCGTGCGCGGCTCGACGCTGGTGGAGAAAAACAAGGAATATGTGCAGGCCGCCCGCGTCATCGGGATCGGCCCCGTCACGATCCTCTGGCGGCATGTCCTACCGAACGTCACCGGTCCCGTGCTGGTCATCGCGACGATCCATCTGGCCATCGCGATCATCACCGAGGCAACGCTGTCCTTCCTCGGCGTCGGCGTCCCGCCCACGACACCCTCGATGGGCACGCTGATTCAGGTCGGGCAGGACTATCTGTTCTCCGGTGAATGGTGGATCACGATCTTCCCCGGCATTGCACTGGCCGTGCTGGTACTGGCCATTAACCTCTTCGGGGATTGGCTGCGTGACGCGCTCAATCCAAAACTGAGGTAAGCGCATGACCCTTCTGACCATCGACGGGATGCGCGTCGAGTTCCCCTCCCGGCGCGGCCATGTCACCGCCGTCGAAGACCTGACCATCACTGTGGAGCCGGGGGAAATCCTCGGGATCGTCGGCGAGTCCGGTGCGGGGAAATCGACCATCGGCAACGCGGTCATCGGCCTGCTGGAACCGCCCGGCGAGATGACGGCGGGAGCGATTGCCCTCCATGGCGAGCGTATCGACACGCTCACCGACGCCCAGAAACGCAGCGTGCGCGGGGCGCGCATCGGCATGATTTTCCAAGACCCGCTCACATCGCTCGACCCGCTGCAAACGATTGAGACGCAGTTGATCGATACGATCCGCGAAAACCTCGGCGTCTCGGAATCGGATGCCTCCGGTCGCGCGGTGGCCCTGCTGGACGCGGTGGGCATCCCTGATCCAGACATCCGCATCAAGCAGTATCCGCACCAGTTCTCGGGCGGGATGCGCCAGCGGGTGGTCATCGCCCTCGCGCTCTGCGGTGAACCCGATCTCATCATCGCGGACGAGCCGACCACGGCCCTCGATGTGTCGGTTCAGGCGCAGATTCTCGATCTTCTCAAGGGGCTCTGCCGGGACCGGAATGTCGGGATGATTCTCATCACGCACGACATGGGCGTGATCGCGGAGACGGCGGATCGCGTGGCCGTCATGTACCGGGGCCGGGTGGTGGAAACCGGTACGACAGCGCAGATCATCAATGCGCCCGTCCACGACTACACGCGCAGCCTGATATCCGCCGTGCCGCCGCCCGACCGACGCCTCGACCGCTTTCCGCTTGTGACGTATATCGAAGACGCTCAGGAGCGCCCGGAGGGACTGGATCTTGCGACCCACTGGCTCGGGCAGACACGCGATTATGGCGCGGCCAGCGAGGAGTTGCTGCGGATCGAAAACCTGCACATGCGGTTCGTGACACGCCATTCGATCTTTCCGTCCCGGCGCATCTTTCTCGATGCGGTGAAGGATGTCAGCCTGTCGATCAAGTCCGGTGAAGTCTTCGGGCTGGTCGGAGAAAGTGGCTCAGGCAAATCCACGATCGCTCGAATCATCACCGGCATCTACACGCCGACCTCCGGCTCGATCCAGTTTGCGGGAACCGAACTGACGAGCCTGAAGACCCGCAAGGAGGCCTCGCCCTGGCGGCGCCAGATGCAGATGATCTTTCAAGACCCGTTCTCCTCGCTCAATTCGCGGATGCGGGTGAAGGATATCATCGCGGAGCCGATCCATTTTCACCAACTCGCGGACAGCAACGCCGAAGCGCAGAAGATCGTGAACGATCTGCTCGATGTCGTTGGGCTTGGGTCGCAGGCTGCTGGAAAATTTCCGCATGAGTTCTCGGGTGGCCAGCGCCAGCGCATCTCAATCGCGCGTGCTCTGGCGACCCGGCCCCGGTTCCTGATCTGCGATGAGCCGACCTCGGCCCTGGACGTCTCGATTCAGGCGCAAGTGCTGAATCTGCTCAAGGATTTGCAGCAGGAACTGAACCTGACGATGCTGTTCATCAGCCATGACCTGCCCGTGATCCGCCAGATGTGCGACCGGGTAGGCGTGATGCGGAATGGGCAATTGTTGGAGGTGGCCGAAACGGAAGCGCTCTTCAACGACCCACAGCACAGCTACACGCAACACCTGCTCAAGTTGATGCCGGTCTTCTCGGAGGGGGCCGCGAAATTCGGAACCGGATGATTGACAGGGTAGGGTCTTCGGGACAACGCTGGAGCATGAATGAACCAACGATCCTGTGGGTGCATCAAGGCGGCGACCGCCAGAGAGGGCGGCGGGCGACGGGGTGTGATCTCGTTACCTGAATAGCGACAGACCGGAACCCGTTTGGCCGCAGCTATTCAGATAGACCCATGCCTTCACAAAATTCGTACCGACTGGCCGTCGATATCGGCGGTACCTTCACCGACATCGCGGTTGCGAACGGCGATGGCGTCGTCTGTGCGACCGCCAAGACTCCGACGACGCCCTCCGATCCAACCGAAGGGGCGCTAGTCGGAACGAGGATCGTGCTGGAACAACTCGGTATAGGGATCGAGGCAATCGGGGCCTTCGTCCACGGCACGACCCTCGCGACCAATGCGCTGATCGAGCGGCGCGGGGCGGTGGTTGCCGGGGTCACGACCAAGGGGTTCCGCGATATTCTGGAGATCGCCTATGAGCGGCGCTACAGCCAGTACGACATCGATATCGACAAGCCCGACCTGATCGTACCGCGCTCACGGTGCTTTACGGTGCCGGAGCGGATGAACGTGCAGGGCGAAATCCTCACGCCGCTGGATGAGACGGCTATCGACCGCTTGATCGCCGAACTGGACGCCTGTGACGCCGAGGCGGTGGCGGTTTGCCTGCTGCATTCCTACGCGAACCCGGCCCATGAGCGGCGGTTGCGCGACCTGATCGCGGCGCGCAGACCGGGGCTGTTCGTCTCGCTCTCTTCCGATGTCAGCCCCGAGGCTCGTGAGTTCGAGCGGCTCTGCACGACCGTCGCGAATGCGTATATCCAACCGCTGATGGCGACTTATCTGGCCCGTTTCGCGGAAACTTTCGCCGCGCAGGGATTGCAATGCCCGATTCTGATGATGACTTCGGGGGGTGGCATGACCACGGTGGAAACGGCGCAGCGCCTGCCAGTCCGGCTGGTCGAAAGCGGGCCATGCGGCGGGGCCATTCTCGCCGCCAGAGTTGCCGAGCGCAGCGGGCTGGACCGGGTGCTGTCGTTCGATATCGGGGGGACGACGGCGAAACTTTGCCTGATCGACGATTACGCGCCGCAGACCTCGCGGAATTTCGAGATTGCGCGGGCGGCGCGCTTCATCAAGGGTAGCGGGATGCCGGTGCGGATTCCGGTGGTAGAGATGATCGAGATCGGGGCAGGGGGAGGCTCCATCGCGGCGGTGGACTCGCTGGGGCGGATCGCTGTCGGCCCGCGCAGTGCGGGGTCGGAACCCGGACCCGCCGCTTTTGCCCGTGGGGGTGTCGATGCAACGGTGACGGATGCCGATGTGGTGCTGGGATATATCGATCCCGAGCGGTTTGCCGAAGGGCGGCTGCGCATCGACACGCAGGCAGCGGAGGCTGCCCTCACCCGCTCGGTCGGTACGGCCCTTCAGCTTCCTCCCGCACAGGCCGCACGGGGAATCAGCCAGATCGTCGATGAGAACATGGCGAGCGCCGGACGGATGCACGCCGTCGAGTCGGGCAAGGAACTCGGCGGACGCACGATGATCGCCTTTGGCGGCAATGGACCACTGCACGCCACGCGCGTTGCGCGGCGGGCCGGAATTGGCCATGTGGTGATCCCGCCCGATCCGGGGGTGGGATCGGCAGTGGGTTTTCTGGATGCGCCGGTTTCGTTCGAACTTGTGCGCAGTCGGTATGCACGGCTCGATACGCTCGATCTCGATGCCATCAACGCCCTGCTCGACACGATGGTGTCCGATGCGGCGGCGGTGGTTCGCAGCGGTGCTCCGGAGGACGCGCTGTCGATCCATCGTGCTGCCTTCATGCGCTATCACGGGCAAGGCCACGAGATCGAAATCACGCTTCCCGATCATGCGCTCGCGGAAAGCGACAAAGCGGTGCTGCGCGAGGCGTTCGAGACGGCCTATAGTGCGCAAT
The DNA here is from genome assembly GCA_938034615.1 of uncultured Neomegalonema sp. Lineage (GTDB taxonomy): Bacteria > Pseudomonadota > Alphaproteobacteria > Rhodobacterales > Rhodobacteraceae > JAHDDY01. The sequence goes on from CALHLW010000195.1 coordinate 8,171, forward strand.
TCTCGCGTCCGGTGCCGGGGATGAGCATCGAAATCCTGAACTGGTCGGTGCTGGTATCCACGTCTGCCACACCTGTTTCGGGTGAAGCAACCGTACCGAGGGGGCGGTCGGTGAAGCCAGCCGAAAAACGTCCGATCCAGTGTGATGTGACCGGCGATATGGTGGAAGCAGATATCGTCTTCCGCTCTGACCTGCGCCCCGGCGATACGCTCGACGGCCCTGCCCTGATCGTCGAGCCGCAGACCACGACACTGGTGAGCGTCGATTTCGCGCTCTCGGTCGACGGGCATCGAAACCTCGTCCTGACGCGAAGGGAGGGGCAGATATGACCCCCGATATCACCATGCTGCACGTCATGTGGAACCGGCTGCTCTCCGTCGTAGAGGAACAGGGTCAGGCCCTGATCCGCGCAGCGTTCAGCCCTATCGTGCGCGAATGTGGGGATATTTCTGCCGGTATCTTCGATCTTCGGGGTCGGATGCTGGCACAAGCCGTCACCGGAACACCGGGCCATATCAATACGATGGCCGAAGCGGTCAAGACGCTATTGACGCTGTTCCCGGTCGAGGCGATGGAGCCAGGCGATATCTATGTGACCAACGATCCGTGGATCGCGTCGGGGCATCTGAATGACTTTCTGCTGCTCATGCCCGTCTTCCATGAGGACCACGTTATCGGCTTCACGTCTTGCACCTCTCATCTGGTCGATCTGGGCGGCAAGGGCATGGGGCCGGAGGGGACTGATATCTTCGATGAGGGATTGCGGGTGCCGCCCTGCAAGCTGGTCAATGCAGGGGAAATCAACGCGCTGCTGGTGGATATCGTCAAGGCGAATTCGCGGGAACCGATTGCGAACGAGGGCGATATCTACGCGCTGATCGCATGCTGCGAGACCGGGAGCGCGCGGTTGTCGGGGATGATGGCGGAGTTCGGTCTCGATCATCTCGACCCCCTCGCGGATCATATCATCGAGACGTCGCGCCGTGGGACGCTGGCGGCGATTGCCGAGGTGCCACAGGGCGTCTATCGCAATCGACTGATGGTCGACGGGTATGAGAACGATATCGAACTGTTTGCGACACTGAAGGTCGAGGCGGAGGGGATCACGCTCGATTTCGAGGGGACGTCGGGGTGTTCGCGCTATGGCATCAACGTACCGCTCAACTATGCGACGGCCTATTCGGTGTTTGCGATGCGGTGCATCATCGGGCCTGAGATTCCCAACAATGCGGGGTCGCTCGATCCGTTTCGCGTGGTCGGGCCGGAGGGCTGCATCCTCAATGCGGTGGCTCCTGCACCCGTTGCGATGCGGCATACGCTGGGGCAGATGACGCCCGATCTGGTCTTCGGCTGTCTGCATCAGGCTTTGCCTGACCGGGTTCCGGCGGAAGGGGCGTCGGCGATGTATGACCTGCCCCTGCGCAATGCACCAGAAGTGGCGCGCGAGGGCGGCGACGTCTTCGCCATCGAGTTCGTCCATAATGGCGGGACGGGCGCGCGACCGGCAAAGGACGGGCTGTCGGCAACGGCGTATCCCAGCGGTGTTCTCGGCTCGCAGGTCGAAATCAGTGAGAGCGTTGCGCCCGTGCTTATCAAACGGCGAGAACTGCGCCCGGATAGTGGCGGTGCCGGCCGTATGCGGGGCGGTCTTGGTCAGCATATCGAGGTGGAGTCGGCGAACGGGAATCCGTTCCTGCTGTTCCTGTCGGTCGAACGGGTGAAATATCCCGCCATGGGCCGCGCGGGGGGGCAGGCGGGGATGCCCGGGCGTATTCGTGTTGGGGATGGCGAGGATTTGCCGAGCAAGGGGGAGGTGCGGGTCGAGGCAGGAGAGACGCTGATCTTCGAGACCCCCGGTGGCGGCGGATTCGGCCCGCCTTCCGAGCGCGCGCGGGATGCGGTTGCCCGTGACGTGGAGGACCGCGTGGTCAGTGCCCATGTCGCGCGCGCGTCTTATGGATGGGGGAGCGAATGATCCGATTTTCGACTGATCCGCCTGGTCATCTTCTCCTCTCCCCACTTGCGGGGGGAGGCCGGGAGGGGGGCGCGGTATTTAAATACGAACAATCGCCCCAACGGAAAGACCCCCTCCCCAGCCCTCCCCTGCAAGCGGGAGAGGGAGCAGAAAACACTTCCGGCAACAACCGAGCGGAACAGGGACATCTCGAATGAAACCTGTTCCTCATATCGCAGCACTCGCGCCCTATGCATTGGCCGATCTTGCGCCGGAACTGACATCGCTGGCCCAGAACGAAAGCCTGCGCCCTCCCAGCCCGAATGCGCTGGAGGCGGCCCAGCGGGCTTTGGCCGAGACGCATCTCTATCCGGACCCGGACTGGACCGATCTGCGGGCGGCTATTGTGGGCGTCCATGCCGTTCCGTCTGAGGCGATCCTCTGCGGGGCGGGGTCGATGGAGTTGATCGGGGCGCTGGCCTCAGCCTATCTGTCGGTGGGCGATCGGATGGTGACGACCGAGTTCGCCTATCTCTATTTCCGCACGGCAACGCAGCTATCAGGTGCCGCGTTCGATCTTGCGCCCGAAACCGATTTGACCGTCGATGTGGATGCACTGATTGGCGCGGTTGGTCCGGCAACGAAGATCGTGTTCGTCGCAAATCCGGGAAATCCGACCGGCACCCGCATCGGGCGGGGGGCTTTGGAACGGCTTCGCAATGGCTTGCCGGATGACGTGATGCTGGTGATCGATGAGGCCTATGGCGAGTTTGCCGATGGGCTAGATGCCGGAGTCTTCGATCTGGTCGGGCGGGGGAACACCGCTGTGCTGCGGACGTTTTCCAAGGCGTATGGCTGCGCGGGATTGCGGGTTGGGTGGGGGGTGTTTCCGCCCGCCGTCGCAGCGGAAATGCGGAAAATCCTGAACCCGAACAATGTCAGCGGGGTGTCGCAGGCGGGCGCGACTGCCGCTATGCTCGATCAGGAATATATGCAGGAGACCGTGCGCGAGACTGCCGGTATCCGGGATCGCTTTATCGAACGGATTCGGGCAATCGGGCTGGGCGTGCCGGAGAGCTATACGAATTTTGTGATCCTCACCTTCGACTCGCCGGAGGATGCAATCGCGGCAGACGAGGCCCTGCGCGCCGACGAGATCGCGATGCGCGGCATGGGGGGCTATGGTCTGGCGCATTGCCTGCGGGCGACGATAGCGGGCGAGGCCGCAATGGACCGCGCCGCGCAGTCTCTGGAGCGCTTTGCAGGAGGGCAGCAATGACGATCTCGAACCGGGGTGTTGGGAGGATCGGTGTCCTCGTGCCGTTCACCAATACGAATCTGGAACCGGATATCGCCCTGCTCGCCCCGCGCGGTGTGTCGATCCATGCGGCCAGACTCGGAGGCTATGATGTCGATGAAATTCCCGATGCAGAGCAGATGGCGGGGCTTGGCGCGTCGGATATCGAAGAGCCGTTGCGCCTGATTGCAGGGGTGCGGCCCGATGTGGTTCTCTATGGGTGCACCTCCGCGACGCTGTCCCACGGGGTCGCGTTCGACCGTGATCTGAGCGCAAAGGTTGCGGCCATGAGCGGCGCGAAGACCGTGACGGCGGCGGGGGCACTGGTGGCGGCGCTTTCGATGTTGGGCTTGAAGAAGATCGCGTTTGCCTCGCCCTATGTCGCATCGCTGAACGATCTGGCGGTAGGATTTCTGGCCGATAGCGGTTTCGAGACCGTCTCGCGCGCCGATTATCCGGTCGCCCTCGGTAATTACGGGCAGGGGGAATTGACCCCGGATGCCGTGTTCGATCTCGGGGTGCAGGCGAACAGCGACGATGCGGAGGCGCTCGTGCTCTCCTGCACCGATATGCGGAGCGTGGAGACGATCGCGCGGCTGGAGGCGGCGACAGGCAAACCGGTTATCACGTCGAACCAGGCGATGATGCGGGTGGCGCTGGATCATCTGGAATTATCGTGCGTCATGCCGGACTGCGGGCGTCTGCTTTCGGGTTGAATGGCTCGAACTTCTTGCAATCGCGGCGGCGCGCAGTACATCGGGCGGATGTCATTGCGCACCAGAAAACTCGTCGGGTCCATCGTGCTGTTCACATGGATGGTCGTCTTCGCCCTCGTGGCGATGGCGGTAATCGCGATGTTGCCGTCGCGGCCCCATGCACTGATCGAGATGGTGATGTATGCGTTTCTAGGGGTAGCTTGGATTCTGCCGCTGAAGCCGCTGTTCATCTGGATGGGCAAAGGGCAGGGAGCCGAGGTCGATCCGCACAGACCGTAGAGAAGGTGTGGGCAGGGTGATCGCATTTGGAATTTTTGCAGCCCCGGACTTGATCCGGGGTCTCAACGGACGGAGAAAAATGCTCCCCAACCTGCGAGACCCCGGATCAGCACCGCATCACTTCGTGCTGCGGAGCATCCGGGGATGCGGCGCTGCCTCTAGGTCACGGACTCATAAATCGCATCCAAATTCTGGTGGCTGCGATTTTGACGAGGGCGAGGGCGAGGTAATTGGCGTCGTGTTTCTCGTATCGAGCTGCGACAGCTCTGAAGTGTTTAAGTTTTGAGAAGAAGCGTT
>CALHLW010000196.1 GCA_938034615.1 uncultured Neomegalonema sp.
AGCTATAAGGGTCCATCGCATCACGAAGGCCATCGCCGAGGAAGTTGAAGGCGAGGACCACGAGGATCACGGGGACCATCGCGCTCGCTACCCAAGGATAGAACTCGATCACGGTCAAGTCCTGTGCGTCGTTGAGCATCACGCCCCAACTGACCGCCGGGGGGCGCAGACCGAGGCCTAGGAAACTCAGTGCCGTTTCCCCTAGGATCATGGCCGGGATCGAGAGGGATGCGCTCACGACGATGTGGGACATGAAGTTCGGGATCAGGTGGGTGCGGATGATGCGCTGCGGACTGGCCCCGATCAGTTCCGCCGCCCGCACGAACTCCTCTTCGCGCAGGGATAAGAGCTTCGAGCGCACGGCCCGCGCCAGTCCCGGCCAGTCGAGCAGGCCAAGGATAATCGATATCATCAGAAACACCGAAACCGGTGACCATTGCGGCGGTACCGCTGCCGACAGGGCCAACCATATTGGCAATTCGGGCAAGCTGCGGATCACCTCGATCATCCTTTGGACGACAGAATCGACCCAGCCCCCGAAATACCCAGCCATTCCACCCAAGGTCACGCCGATCAGCAGCGAGATAGCAATGCCGATCAGCCCCACGGTCAGTGATATTCGCATCCCGTAGACCAGCCGGGAAAACACGTCGCGTCCCAGCCTGTCTGCGCCCAGTAGGAACAATGTCCCGCCCTCTGGTGGACAGACGAGATGGAACCGGCCCTCGATCAACCCCCAGAAGCGGTAGGGTTCGCCGAGGCACAGGAAACGGACTGGCTGTCGAGTCGTGCGATCCTCCTCGTATTTCCACTGGAAGTTTTCGAGGTCAGGCTTGGCAACGGTCGGATAGACGAATGGCGCGACGAGCGAGCCTTCGTGAAAGATGTGCACGCTCTGCGGCGGCGCATAGAGATGCTCAGCATCCCGCTGGTTTGCGCCATAGGGCGCGATCACTTCCACGAAGGGGATGCACAGATAGAGGAACGCGAGGAACAGCCCGGAGATTACCGCCAGCCTGTGCCGCAGGAACCGTCGCCGGATCAGCTTGCCTGTAGGCATATCCAGATCAGGCCTTGCGCCGCCGGTATCAACCGCCTCGTCATAGGGTGTTTCGTCGACATACCGTTCGTTCGGATCGATGGGGGAGGGTGTACGGCCTCCCTTGGTGGGATCGGTGCCCTTCATTGTCCGCGTCCTCCGAACCGGATACGCGGATCGAGAATCGCGAGCAGGATATCGGAAATCAGCATCCCGACCAGCGTCAGGACCGAGACGAACAACAGTATGAACCCTGCGAGATAATGGTCCTGCGATCGCAACGCAGCCAGCAAGGCGGGGCCTAGAGTGGGTAAACTGAGGACCACCGAGACCAATACGGACCCGCTGACCAGCGACGGCAGCAGATTGCCGATATCAGCGACGAAGGGATTCAGCGCCGCCCTGAGCGGATATTTCGTAACCCGCTTCACCGGCCCGACCCCTTTTGCCTTTGCCGTCGTCACATAGGGTTTGCCGAGCTCATCCAGCAAGTTCGCGCGCAATCGGCGGATCATCGATGCCGTTCCCGCCGTACCGATCACGATGGTCGGCACGATGAGATGCGCGAGGACGGATTTGAACTTGTCCCACGAGAATGGCGCGCCCTCGAATTGCTCGTCCATCAGGCCACCGATGGGCAGTCCGAGATATCGTTGACCGTAATAGAGCAGGATCAGAGCCAGCAAGAAGTTGGGCGTTGCCAGCCCGAGATAGCCGACGAAGGCCACCACGTAATCCGTGATTCCGCCCGCGCGTACGGCGGCAATCGTCCCCAAAGGCAGCGAGACCGCATAGATGAACAGCAGCGCGGCGAAGTTGACGAGAACCGTCAGCCACATTGTCTCGCCCAGTACTTCCGAGACGGGTTGATCGAACTCGAACGACCAGCCCCAGTCACCTTGCAGAAGGCCGGAATATCCGTCTGGCCCCGGTACCGCGCCGAGCCAGATAAGGTATTGCTTCCAGAGTGGTTCATCGAGTGAATACTGCGCGCGCAGGAATTCTGCCTTGGCCACGCTTGCCGCTTCGCCCTGGGCCTGGAGCTCTGCGATCTGGTTCGACAGGAAATCACCGGGGGGCAGGTTGATGATGAAGAACACCAGTGCGGACACCACCGCGAGGGTGATGAGCATCGTGAGGACACGGTTGGCGAGATAGCGGATCATGGAGCCGACATGCGGTAATTGCCGCGAAAGCGAGCGTCGTGTTCGGAAGAGAGGGATTCCCGCTTGCGCAGGAATGACAATTTCAGGGATTGAGGTTGTCTGCTCATTTCAGAGCCGCCGTCTTCGCAGGTTCGTCTGCGAACCAGAATTCATCCATCCGATGCACGCCGAATTGGGCGCCGGGTTCCCAGGCATAAAGCCCCATTTCAGGCACGTTTCGCAGAAGGCGGGAGACGACCACAGGCTGGGGAGCCTGAGCGACGACGCCGATAATAAATTGCTCGTCGGCATGGATTTTCAGCATTCTCTGCCATGCCTCTTTCTTGGTGATCGGCGCTCCTTCGACCAGCCAGCCGGTTCGCCATCCATCATATAGTTCCAGTAACTCCTCCGCCGCCTCGCGGTCGGGTCTGGACCCCATCGCGCCCATCGACTGAAAATGCTGTCCCCATTTTGGCCAAATCAACGTCGATTGCCGGGTCGGGGCCAACTCTGCTGGGCTGAGGTCGGGCGTCGGGACACCCAGATCCCATCCGGTCCAGACGGTCATCATCGTCTGACCTGAATAGGAGCGGTTACGCAGGATATCGCGATCCGAGGGGCGCGCGAGCAGTTTGACGCCAATCTCTCGCCATGTCTCGGTGATCAACTCCAGCGCATCGACTTCCTCGGATCGCTCCCCGGCGGTTTCCACGATGATTTCGAGCGGACGTCCATCGGGCAGCAACCGTGTGCCGTCGCCTCGCCGCTCGGTCAGGCCCATTCCGTCCAGCAACGTGTTTGCCGCATCGGGATCGAATTGCGAGAATGCGATGGAATTGGCGGAATCGTAGAGCGGGCTGTCCTCCAACGCGGAATTGCCCACCTCCTTCGCCAAGCCGAAATAGAGCGTCCGATTGATGATCCGCCGGTCGATCCCCATCGAGAGTGCGCGCCGGAAATCGCGGTTCTGCAAGACATCGCTCCAGACCGGATCGTAGTAGTTCAGGTTCGGATAGAGTGCGATATGCGACGATGCTCCCGTCGGCCAGAGCCGGGTGTCGTAGTCTTGTAGATTCTCGCCTCGCTTCAGCAGCGGGACGCCAGAGAAACCGAGTCCCTTGGCCAGCAGATCGACCTCGCCCACCATCGCCTTGGCCGAAAACAGACTCGACGCCGCCACACGCATATCCACCACGTCGATATAGGGAAGTTGCAAGCCATAGCTGTCGAAGCGATGATAGTAGGGATTGCGAACCATCACGAAATGCTGGCCTTTTTTCCCGGTCGTGTTCACCCAGGGCTGAAGGGTAGGCAGGTCCGGGTTGTCGTTCTTGTAGGAATTATCGACGCGATTATGGAGCTGTGCCCAGTTCCGCATCTTCTTTTTTTGAATCAGAGGCTGAAGCGTTGCAACATCAGTGTATTTCGCGTGAAAGTCTTTCAGGTAATGCGCTGGCCTGTAGATGAAAGGCGGGCGCGCGGCGGCTAGGGTCGCCAGAAAATCGGGATTCTTCCCGTCCCATTCAAAGCGGATGCGCGTCTTGTCCAGCACCGTCACCTCGGGCGGTTCGTCATCGATGATCATGAAGCTGGGCGGGCCGGTGGGGCTGAGATTGGGATCGTTCGCCACATCCTCCCACCAATAGCGGAAGTCCTCGGTGGTGAAGGGGTGCCCGTCTGACCAGCGATGACCTGCGCGCAGCGTGAAGGTGTAGATGCGGTCGTCTATGACTTCCACATCCTTCAGGATGTCGGGAAGCAGTTCGTATTTTTCATTATAGCCGACGAGGCGCGCGTAGCCCCAGACGACCATAAAACGAATATTCTTCGACTTCGCGATCAGGGTATCAAGAGTTCCGCCATGCCGACCTGGTTCTCGCCCCTTTGCTTCCAACTCGACGATCAGAGGTTCGCTCGGTGCCCGACTCTCGATGGGGGGCAGGTCTCCACTCTTGACCTGCGCCAAGAGCGAGGGGGTCTCCACTGGTGTGAAGGCCAAAGCCGGCGCCGTGAACAGAATACCTGCGAGGGCGAGGGAGCGTAGCATCGGGATCCTCATGCTTCCATCCGAACAAAATGACGCGCATCGATCTCGCGCAAAGGCAAGGGATCGCGTCGGTCATAGCGGTAGGGTTCTGGCCATGCTTCAGGCTTCGCCCCGGCCCCCAGCGAAATCGCGTTCAGGTCCAGCCGGTGGTCGGGGTGCGGGTCGGGCGCGGCGGCCATCAGGGCCTTGGTGTAGGGATGGACGGGCGCTTCGAAGAGGACTTTGGCTGGAGCTTGCTCCACGACTGCCCCCCGGCACATCACGGCGATCTCATCGGCCAGATGCGAAACGACGGCGAGGTCATGGGAGATGAAAAGATAGCTCAATCCGAACTCTTCGCGCAGTGAATCCAGCAATTCGAGAACCTGTGCCTGCACCGAAACATCAAGGGCGGAGGTCGGTTCGTCGCAGATCAGCAGCTTCGGTTCGAGCGCCAGCGCGCGGGCAATGGCGATGCGTTGGCGCTGCCCGCCCGAGAAAGCGTGGGGGTATCGGCTGAGATGCTCGGGCAAGAGGCCAACCCGCTTCATCATCGCGACGCTGCGATCACGCATTTCGCTCCGGTCGCATGACTTATGGACTTTCAACGGCTCGGCCAGAATATCCTGAATGGTCATGCGCGGACTGAGCGATGAATAGGGATCCTGGAACACGATCTGCACGTCTTCGCGGAAGCGCATCAAAGCGTTGCCCTTCAGCTCGTCGCCGGTGAAGGGACCATCTCCCATATCGTAGGTGATGCGGGTACCCGCATCGGGCGTTTCGTCGCGCATGACGAGCCGGGCCAATGTCGATTTGCCAGAACCGGATTCCCCCACCAGCGCCACAGTCCCTCCCCTTGGCACGGTCATGTTCACTTCGCGCAAGGCGTAGATTCTCTCCGACCCGAGACCAAGCAGGCCGCGTCCCTTCGACCGATAAGTCTTGGAGGCATTCTCGATCCGCACGATCAGATCATCCTGCGAGGCCGGAGGGTGCGCGCGGTCGGTGTCGATGGCCGGTGCGGCGGCGATCAGGCGCTTCAGATAGGGATGCCGGGGTGTCATCAGCAGGTCGCGCGCGGGACCGGATTCCATGACCTCGCCCTGACGCATGACCGTGACATAATCGGCGACGTTCGCCACGACCCCAAGATCATGCGTGACCAGCAGGACGGACATTCCCGTCTCTTCCTGCCGCTTTTGCAGCAGGTCGAGAATAAGGGCCTGGGTTGTTACGTCGAGGGCCGTGGTCGGTTCGTCGGCGATAAGCAGGTTCGGCACGCAGATCGTCGCCATGGCAATCATTGCCCGCTGGCGCATCCCGCCCGACAGTTCGAAGGGATAGGCGTCGAAGGTGCGCGCGGGATCTGCAAAGCCCACGCCTTCGAACGCCTCGATGCATCGGTCTCGGTGCGTGCGACCGTCATCGGTGCTGTGCAGCGCCAGCATTTCGGAGACCTGAGCGCCGATGGTGTGGAAGGGCGACAGCGAGGACATCGGTTCCTGAAAGATCATCGCGATGCCGTCGCCGCGAATGTCTCTCATCCGACGCTGCGAGACGGTCAGCAGGTCTTCGGTGCCTCCGTCGCCGAGATGACAGCGATAGTCGATGCGTCCTCGCGTGACGCTCGCATTCCCGGCGAGCAATCCCATTATCGTGCGACAGGTGACGCTTTTGCCCGACCCGGACTCGCCAACCAGTGCAAGAGTCTTGCCAGCGGGGATCGCAAAGGAGACGCCTTTTACGACCTCATTCTTGTTTTCGCCTTTGCCAAAAGCGACACCGAGATCGGATACATGGAGGATTGTCTCGTTCATAAATACCGACGCTACAATGAAACGCCGTCGAGTCGAGTCGGGAATTCCGCCAAGAGTGCGGATTTCCCTATATAACCGGTTAGAGTTGATCGCGTTTCACTGTGACTTTCAATCAGCGATGGCGTCCGTGTTATGGTTAGACGCCGATTACAACCGCTGCGAAGGCGGAACTCTCACAGACTTCGAAATATCCCCGCTTTTGCGGGGAGGATAATAATCGAGGGAAAGGGATGCGCATGACTGGCGTTGTCAATGATCCTTCGGAATGCCCTTATAGGCCATATCACCCCAGACGCGCTTGACGGTCGCATCGCGGCGGCAATTTCCGCGATAGATCGTATAGCGGATCGGGTTCTTCTGGTAGTAATCCTGATGGTAGGTTTCCGCCGGATAGAAAGGCGCGGCGTCCAGAATGGGGGTTACGACCATGCCGGACAGGACTTTGGATTCGACAAGGGCCAGTTTAGACGCCTCTGCCGCCTTTTTCTGATCCTCGTCCACGGCGAAAATCGCGGTGCGATAGGAATCGCCCTTGTCACAGAACTGACCGCGCGGATCGGTCGGATCGACGGAATGCCAGAAAGCGGTCAGAAGTTGATCGTAGCTGACCTTGTCAGGATCGTAGACGACATGCAGGGCTTCGAAATGCCCGGTCGTCTCGGAGCCGACTTCGCGATAGCTGGGGCGTTCCGTCCTGCCGCCAGTATAGCCCGAGGTCGTCGCGACGACACCCGGAACCTTGTCGAAATCGGATTCGATGCACCAGAAGCAACCCCCTGCGAAGATCGCTACGGCCTGTCCTTCTTCCACTTTGGGCAAGGGGGCATAGTCGGCGGCGGCCACGGGGGCGGTCGCCATAGCCATGGCGATGCCGAATGCTGCGAAGATGTTCCTAGAAGTCATAGGCAATTCCGTCCTTTTCCCAGTCGCCGTAGCGGACAGGTTCGCGGCCTTTCGGCCCGCCGTTTTCAGGGGGCAGGGCGAGGGCTTTCTGTTCCTCGCGCCGCAATTCAGCTTCCGCCAGCGCACGGGCCGCGACCTCGGGATCGGGTTTCTTCGCGCTCATCCGTGTGCCACTCGTATTGTTCCGACCCGATGCCATATAGTGTCTTCGGCTCAGGGGTGAAAGGCCGGGACCGGGGAGGAATCGTGTGAGTACGTTCAAGACCATGTTACTTCTTGCAGCAATGACCGCATTGCTGATGGTGGTTGGCTATGCCATCGGGGGAACGCAGGGGACGGTTCTCGCGCTGGTCTTTGCTGCTGTTACCAACCTGCTGGCATGGTGGAAGTCGGACAAGATGGTGCTGAAGATGCACAAGGCGCGTCCTATCGGTCCGCAGGAAGCACCTGATCTCATGCGCTTGATTGAGCAGTTGTCTCGCAACGCGGAAATCCCGGTTCCGGCTATCTATCTGATCGACAAGGACCAGCCGAATGCCTTTGCCACCGGTCGCGATCCGGACAATGCCGCCGTCGCGATGACGACCGGGATAATCCGGCTGTTGAATACCGAGGAACTGGCCGGGGTGATTGCGCATGAGATGGCGCATATCAAGAGCCGCGATACGCTCCTCATGACGGTATCGGCGACTATCGCCGGGGCGATTTCGATGATCGCGCAATTCGGGTTGTTCTTCGGGGGCAGTCGGGACCGGCCTATGGGTGGGTTGGGAACGATCCTCATGGCGATTCTCGCGCCGATGGCGGCGATGGTGATCCAGATGACGATCAGTCGGACCCGCGAATATGCCGCCGACCGGATGGGAGCCGAGATCTGCCGCAATCCGATGTGGCTGGCGAGCGCCCTCATCAAGATTTCCAACAGCAATACGATGCTCGTAACAGCAGAGCGGTTTCCGACGACGGCGCATCTGTTCATCCATAATCCGTTGACCGTGCGTGGAACCGACTCGCTCTTTTCCACCCATCCCGATATCGGGAACCGGGTAGCGGAGTTGCAGGAGCTGGCGCGCGAGATGGGACAGAAAGTGATTGCATTGCCGAAAGTGCTGCCGATGCCGCGCTTGTCGCCCTGGGGACGGCGACGAGGTCAGAGCGAAACGGGTCGCGCGCAAACCGGCACCCCGGCGCAATCTCCATGGCGGTAGCCACTCCCGGCCTTGATGCCCGTCGTGCCGCTGTCACCGCCCTCGATGCCGTGTTGGAGCATGACAAGCCGCTCGATGCGGCGTGGCGCGAAGCAAAGGTGGATAAGCTCAAGGAGCGCGATGCGAAATTCGCGCGGTTACTCGTTCTGACTACGCTGCGGCGGCTGGGTTCTATCGATGCGGTGATAGACCGCTTCGTCGCCAAACGACCCGTTGGCAAGAACGGTCTTGCAGTGCAGATCATGCGGATTGCCGGAGCGGAACTGATGGCCCTCGACGGGGCCGCCCATGCCGCCGTGGATATCGCCGTGCGTCTCGCCAAACGCCAACCGGAGACTCAGCGCCTCTCCGGGATGGTCAATGCCGTCTGTCGTCGTCTCGCCGATCAGGGATGCCGGATGTTCGACGAGATCGATTCCGATGCCGTCGATACGCCCGCGTGGCTGTGGGAGCGGTTAAAGGCGGCCCATGGTGAGCCAACCGCCCGCGCCATCGCTGCCGCGCATCGCCATGGTGCGCCGCTTGATCTGCTGCCCGCGCGTGACCCGGAGGGGTGGGTCGAACGGCTCGGTGGGACATTGACACCTGCCGGGACGGTTCGGCTGGATGGGGGGTCGGTGATGGCGCTCGACGGGTATGACGAGGGCGGATGGTGGGTACAGGATGCCGCCGCGACTCTACCTGCGCGGCTGCTTGGTGACGTGGAGGGCAAGCGCGTCCTTGATCTCTGCTCGGCCCCCGGTGGGAAGACGATGCAGCTTGCTGCTATGGGGGCAGACGTCACGGCGCTTGATATCTCGGCCCCCCGGATGCGGCGGATGCGCGAGAATCTGCTGCGGACGCGGACGAGCGTGAAGGTCGTGATCGCCGATGCGCTGGACTGGAAACCGGAGGGAGAGTTCGAGGCGATCCTGCTGGATGCGCCCTGTTCGGCGACGGGGACGATCCGGCGGCATCCAGACTTGCCGCATCTGAAATCGGGGGCGGTGCTGGCTTCGCTCACGCCCTTGCAGGATGCGTTGATGAAGCGGGCTTGGGAGTGGTTGACCCCCGGCGGGGTGCTGGTCTATGCGACCTGTTCGCTGCTGCCGGAGGAGGGGGAGGCGCGGATTGCGTCGTTCCTCGGCACGCATCCCGATGCGCGGGTCGAGCCGGTTGAGCCGGGGCAGGGGATCGGGCCGGAGATGATCGTGGACGGGATGCTGCGGACCTTGCCGTGCCATTGGGCGGATATCGGTGGTCTCGACGGGTTCTTCGCGGCGCATCTGCGCAAGGGATGATCGACTTTCTGCTCGATGCGCCCGGTGAGGCGGTGGCGCGCTATGGTGCGTTTCCGATGGCCGTCGCGGTCGGTGGATTCTTCCTCGGTGGGTTCGTAAAGGGGACCATCGGGTTTGCGCTGCCGACGATTGCCGTGGCCATCGGCGCGACGGTCTTGCCGCCGGAGGTCGCGGTTGCCTATCTCGCGGTGCCGAGCGTCGTGATGAATGTCTGGCAGAGCGTGCGGGACGGGATGGCGGGGGCTTGGGCGACGTTCATCGAGTACAGGGTCGTCATCGGGGTGATGCTGGTGACGTTGCTCGCGGCCACGCAACTGTTGCCGTATCTCGACCGGGCCAGCTTTTCGGCAATCATGGGTATCGGGTTGACGGCGTTTTCGGTTGCACAGCTTCTCGGGTGGCGCCCCGTCGATCCGCCGAGACCGCAGGCGGATGTGCTGGCCGGGAGCGTGGGAGGATTCTTTGGCGGAATTTCCGGCGCATGGGGGCCGCCGATCCTGTTGCTGCTGCTCTCACTCGATCTGCCGAAACGTCAGTTTATCCGCACCTGTGGCGTGACGTTTCTGCTCGGGTCGTTTCCGTTTATCGCGGGGCATGTGGCGACGGGGGTTCTGAATATGCAGACGGTCGCGATTTCGCTGCTGATGCTGGTGCCAGTGGGGATCGGGATGCGGCTTGGGCAACAGGTGCAGGACCGGCTGGATGGGGAGCGGTTGCGGACGTTGATCTTGCTGGTGCTTGTAGTAGCGGGAGCGAATTTTCTCAGGCAGGCGATTTTCGGCGGATGATTGCGTTCACGGTGCCGAGAATGATTTCCTCCGGGCCATGCGGTCTCCCTGCCGTGAACCATACTGCGATCAGGGCAGCGGGGTAGGTGATGATGCCGGTCAGGGCCGTTGCACCGAACATCGCAGCGGCGCTGGCCATGCCGGTGACGGGGGGCAGGCCAGACTGCGCGAACTGCACGGCGACGGTCATGGCGAGGGTCGCGGCGAGGATGCGAGGCATCCAGCGCAGAACGATCAGGGCGTCCGCCTGCATCAATCGCAGGGCTGCGCGCATGACCAGCAGGGCGTAGAGTGTGCTCATCCCGGCCATCGCCCAAGCAGCTCCGGTAAGGCCATAATTCGATGAAGCCCACCATACCGTTGGTCCTCCGACGATGATCGAGATGATCTGGAGCGGGGCCAGCTTGCGCGGATTCCCGGTGGCGATGATTACGGGCCAGCAGAACGCGACCGAAGCCAGTGCCAGACCATTGGCCGACAACACGCGCATCGGGGCGACGGAGGCCTCCCATCCCTCGCCGAAGGCCATGCGGATGGCGGGTTCGGCGACCAGTGCAACGCCGACGGCAAACGGTATCGCGATCAGCATGGCTGCGCCGTAGGCCGTGGCGAATTGCTCGCGCAGGGCCGAAGCGTCGTCTTGCAATTTCGCGTAGCCGGGCATGAAGGCACGGCGCAGCGGCATGGCGAATTCGGTCGAGACGAGGTTCGCCAGTTCCAGTGCGATAGTGTAGAAACCGAGCGCCGTCAGCCCCAACGTCTTGCCGAGGATAAAGGTGTCGAGGCGCTGCTGCGTGAAGCGGAGCATGTTCGTCGCCAGCATCCATTTCGAGAAGCCGAAGATTTCGCCGAATGCCGCGAGAGAGACGCGAGGGCGATAGGCGCTCAGGGTATAGGAGGCCATCAGCGTCGCGACGGTTCCGGCGATCAGGCCGGTGACGAGCGCGCGGTAATCGGGCCAGATCGTTAGGGCGACAGTGACACAGCAGACCGTGCTGGCCAGCTTGCGCACGGCGAGAAAGATGAAGTCACGCCGGAAATCGAAATCGCGTTGAAAGTCCGAGACGCCCGGATTGACGGCGCTGAACAGGATGAGCTGTGCGGCGATGGCATAGGCGACGTAGACGAGGCGCTCGTCACCGTAGAAGGCGGCCATCGATCCCGCTGTCAACAGCACGATGCTCGCGAGGATGACGCCGCGCAGAATCATCAATGTGAAGACGGTGTCGTAATGTTTTCGCTTGGGGTCTTTGTGACGGACGATGGCAGAGTTCAGGGACATATCGCTCATCGCCTCGAACGCGCCGATGAAGGCGACGGTCAGACCGACCACGCCGAAATCTGCCGGGGGCAGCAGGCGGGCGACGATGATGATATTGATGAGACCCGATAGCCGCATGACCATCCGCGCGCAGACCATCCACGCTGCGCCCCCCGCCATCTTGCGGGAGATGCTCTGGCCGCTCATTCGGCGGCGATCCGGGTGGCGGGCTGTCCGGCGGCGCGGGCGAGGAACGGGTCCAGCTTGGCGAATTGTTCGCGCCGGGTGAGGCCGTCGCGGACTTTCTCAGGCAGCGGAGCGATGCGGCCATGGGCGCGCTTTTCGCTCAACAGGGCAGAGAGTTTGTTGGCGATGATGCGCGGCTCGTTGGCGATGACCCCGAGATTGCGGCGCAGGATCATGCGGCCCACGACGCCGCTTGTCCAGCCGGTCGCGATAATGGGGCGGCGGGCGCCGATGCATTCGAACAGCTTGCCGGGGACTGTGCCCGCGTCACGCGCATCGTTCCATTGCAACATCAGCAGGGTATCCGCTGCATACTGGCGCTTGACGATCTCGGGATGGGGTTCGGGCGGCAGGATTTTCAGACATTCCTCGATCCCGGCCTCTTTCGCCAGGGCGATGGCGGGGCTGAGATCCTTGCCGAGCATCGTGACCTGCACGCGCTTTGCGTCGTCGCCGAGCAAGGCGATGGCCTCGAAGACAGTACGCGGGTCGCGACGACCGGGGTAGAGCGCACCGGCGAAGAGAAGCTCAATCTGATCCTTACCGAGGGCTGGGGCGACGTCCATTTCCATCGGATAATCCGAAGGATCAAAGCCGTTCATGGCAATGGCGACACGTTCCGCGCCGTAGCGGGTCTCGTAGGTTTCTGCCCAGAGGGGCGAGACGGTGACGATTCCGGCGGCATCGGCGAGGGTGGCGGCTTCCTGTCGCCGGTCGAGTTTCTGTCGCCATTCCGGATGGTTGGAATAGGCGTCGAGTGCCCAACGATCCCGGAATTCGACGATGAAGGGGGCATTGGCTATTGCTGCCACCTCTCGCGCGATGGGTGCGACAGAATGGGGAGGGCAAGTGGCATAGACGAGATCGGGCGCCCAAGTCTCGAAGAGGGCGCGCGCGGCCTCGACGGCGAAGGGTCGCCAGCCCGCGCGACGATCCGGGCGGCAGATCGCCGAATCGTAGAAGCCGCTGAGTTTTGAACGCAAGCTTGGACGCCTGGGTGACGACGAGGCCGTTACGGCTTCGGGTGTGGAGGACGGCGTATCTTTCCGCGACGGGGCGACCCGGTCCAGCACTTCGCCGGGGAGGGCACCCAAATCACGCCAGTTGGTTCGGATGATCCGGGCTTCGTCGATATCAAGCGCATGGGCGACATGAGCCTGTGGATCGTTGGCGCATAACACGCGCACGTCATGACCCGACTCGAGCAGGTACTTCGCGAATTTCGGAGCGCGCGTGGCGGCGATGGGCGCATCCGGCGGGAAGTGAAAGCTGAGAAGCAGAATCTTCACGGGGTTGCTCACCATGCGGGGACGGGTTCCTGTTCGGGATACATGGTCGCCCTTACCGTGGCGTTACGAGACGTGACTCTCTGCGTGAAGCGCGATGGATAGACCATGGAACTGCCCCAAGAGTGGGCCTTTGTTTGGCCTATCACGTTTCGCGTTATGTGTGCCGGATGACCTGTAAGCCGGGTTCTGTCCTGCGGGCCGAAGCCCACTTCGACGATCATTCCTCTGGGGTGACGATTGCCCGCCACCTCTAGCGGTCTACCCGGACGGCACGCCGGGGCCGTGCGCCGGGCCGTTGCCGACCCATGCCGTCCCTATTCGACCTTGCTCCCGGCGGGGCTTGCCATGCCCCCTTCGTTACCGAAGGGGCGGTGCGCTCTTACCGCACCGTTT
The DNA here is from genome assembly GCA_938034615.1 of uncultured Neomegalonema sp. Taxonomy (GTDB): domain Bacteria; phylum Pseudomonadota; class Alphaproteobacteria; order Rhodobacterales; family Rhodobacteraceae; genus JAHDDY01. The sequence continues at coordinate 13,402 of CALHLW010000196.1, forward strand.
CACCCTTACCCACGCCTCTATCCAGCGGATATCGGCGGGGCGGTCTGATCTCTGTGGCGCTGTCCCTGAAGGTGGCAAGCCACCCCCGCCGGGCGTTACCCGGCGCCGAGGCCCCGTGGAGCCCGGACTTTCCTCGACTTCCGAAGAAGCCGCGACCGTCCAGCCACCCGGCACGAAGGCGGGGTAGGGGAGAACGAAGGAGGGGTCAAGGTAGGTTCTGAGGGCAGTATCGCACGCTTGACAAATGATCTACTTTTGTCCTCATATGTTCCTGTTATAGGCGCAACGTCGGAAGGACAAGATGGACTGGACGAAGTGGGATTGGCAGGCGATGATCAATCGCTATTGCGGAGATATCGCGCCCATCGTGGCGACGATGATCGCGATGGCGGGGATTGTCGGTGGCAAGATCGTCGAGACCCTGCCGAGGCATGTTCATCTCGCGATTCTCAATCTGTTGCGTCCTGCGGAGGCCATCGTCCGGCGCATCATCGTAATGGCTGCGCATGGTCTGGAGGTAGAGCCCCCTGTACGGGCCGGACCAGTAGGGCCGATACCGCGCGGGAAAGGCCAGAATGATCGCATTCCGGCTTTTCCGCTATTCGACCCACGCAAGGCGGTCGGTCCGAGGCGGAAAACGGTTCCGGGATATGGACCGCGCGTCTGGGTCATCGGCGGGGAGAATGATCCGGCCTTTCAGAAGCCGGCTCCGAAGCCAGATGATCCGGTCTCGGCGGCGCGGTTGTGCCGTCGGGTGCTGTCGTTGAAGGCGGCATTGGAAAATATCCCGAGGCAGGCGCGGCGGTTGGTGCGCGCCCTGGCGCGGACTTCCTGCAAATGGCAGAAACCGATGCGGCCCGGTCGGCCTCCGGGTCATAAGGCACGGGGCAAGGATGCTATCGACGAGATTCTGGCGAGCAGTCAGGAAATGGCTCTGATCGCGATACTGCACCCCAAACCGGGGTAGATTTCTTATGGTTCGCTGGCTCTGACGACCACCGCCCGCGCAGGGTGGAGGCGTTTTGCCATGCGCGTTCCGCAGGCATTGACAGGCCAGCCTTTGCGCGGCACCTTTCCGAGCATGGGGCACGCGCGCGCCCCGTGAGGCTCAGGCCCAAGCGTCGCATCCCGGAAAACCGTTCCCGCCCTTGCGGGACAGTAAAGGATGCCACCATGCCCTCGCCTAATGAGATTACCCCACAGCAACTTGCCCGTCTTGTCGGCACCCCCGATGCGCCCGTTCTCGTGGATTTGCGGATCGATGAGGATTTCGATGCCGATCCCCATTTGCTGCCTGCCGCCTTTCGCCATGCCTTCACTGACCTCGACAATCTCGCCCCGCGTCTGATGGGGAAACGCGCGATCCTCTATTGCCAGAAGGGCCGCAAGATCAGTCAGGGCGCGATGACTCTTTTGCGCGCAAAAGGGATCGATGCGGAGGCTCTGGAAGGCGGGCAATTCGCCTGGCGCGATGCAACTCTGCCGATGGTGGATGCGTCGGCGCTTGCCGACCTTGGCACGACTCGCACACGATGGGTCACGCGCCATCGCCCCAAGATCGACCGCATTGCCTGCCCGTGGCTGATCCGGCGATTCGTGGATTCGCAGGCCGAGTTCCTGTTCGTCCCGCCGCAGGATGTCGAACTGGTGGCTGAAAAATTCGGGGTGATTCCCTTCGATATCGAAGGCGTGCGCTTCTCGCACCGGGATGATCTGTGTTCCTTCGACACGATGCTGGCCGAGTTCGGCCTGAAGAGCGATCCGCTGGAGACGCTGGCCACGGTGATCCGGGCCGCCGATACGAACCGCCATGATCTCGCGCCTGAAGCTGCCGGATTGCTGGCTTTCTCGGTCGGGTTATCCCGAATGTACCGGGACGATCACGCGCAGCTTGACGCGGGAATGGCGCTTTACGACGCGCTCTACCGCTGGGCGCGGGATGCACGGGACGAAGGGCATGACTGGCCTTCGGCGTCGCCATCACCATCGGTGAAGAAATGACGCCGACCCTCGGGGCGGCAACCCGTGAATGGGCGCGAATCGGGGTGTTGTCGTTTGGTGGTCCCGCCGCGCAGATCGCGCTGATGCACCGGATCGTGGTCGATGAACGCCGCTGGTTGACCGAGCGACAGTTCCTCGACGCGCTGTCCTTTTGCATGTTGTTGCCCGGACCCGAAGCGATGCAGCTCGCCACCTATGCCGGATGGCGGTTGCACGGCGTTTTGGGTGGATTAATCGCCGGGTTGCTGTTCGTCTTGCCTGGTGCATTGGTGGTGCTGGGGTTGGCGAGCCTCTACGTCGTCTATGGCGATGTGCCGCTGGCCGAGGCGATCTTTCTCGGAATCAAGGCGGCGGTGCTGGTCATCGTGATCGAAGCGTTGTTGCGAGTGGCCAAGCGCGCGCTGTTGCGTTCGTTTCATTGGTGGATCGCGGGGGCGGCATTTGTAGCGATCTTCTTTCTCGCGCTGCCGTATCCACTGGTAATCGCGGTCGCCGCGCTGGTCGGGGCGCTGGCGGGCGGAGACGCGGTGAGCGAGGACGCACCGCCGCTGGCCGTCACACCGGGGCGGACTCTGGGAACGGTCGCGACGTGGCTCGCGATCTGGCTGGTGCCGCTGTTTGCGCTCGACTGGATGCTGCCGGGAAGCATTCTCGGCGAGATCGGGCGGTTCTTTTCGGTGTTGGCGACTGTCACCTTCGGTGGGGCCTATGCCGTGCTGGCCTTCATGGCGCAGGACGCGGTGGAGGGCTACGGCTGGTTGACCGCCGGGGAGATGATGGACGGGCTGGGCCTCGCCGAGACGACGCCGGGGCCGCTGATCCTCGTGACCGAGTTCGTCGGGTTCCTTGCCGCCGCACGGGATGGAGGCAGCCTTGCGATGGGGTTTGCGGGGGCGGTAGTGACCCTCTGGGCGACCTTTGCGCCGTGTTTCCTGTGGATTTTTGCCGGAGCACCTTACATCGACTGGATCGGCACACGCCCCCGGTTGCGCGGGGCCTTGGCCGGGATCACGGCGGCGGTTGTGGGAGTGATTCTCAACCTGTCTCTATGGTTCGCGTTGCATGTGGTCTTCGGCACCGTGACGCGGGAGACGGCGGGGCCGTTGGTGCTCTGGACGCCGGAACTTGCGAGTTTCGATTGGCGGGTCGTGCTGATCGCGGGCGTGGCGGCGTTGTTGCTGTTGCGCTTGCACAAGGGCATCGCGTTGACGCTGGCGGTTTGCGCGGGGTTGGGGGTGTTACTCAGCGCGCTATAGCGAGGCCTGCGCTTCCTCGAAGAGGATTGCGTGGCGCTCGGCGAGGCGGTGGCGATCCCAGTCGTAACCGCCGCCCAGAACGCAGGTCAAAGGCAGGGCGCGCGCTTTGGCCCATTCGATGATCCGGCAATCGCGCGCCCGGATGCCCGCGTCGGTGAGGGTCAGGCGCCCCAGCCGGTCATCGGCATGGACATCGACCCCGGCATTGTAGAAGGCGATGCTGAACGGGCCTTCCCCGGCCACCCGGTCGAGCGCCGTGTCGAGGGCGGCGAGATATTCGGTGTCGCCGCTGCCATCGGGGAGGGCGATGTCGAGATCGCCCGCTTCCTTCTCGAACGGGTAATTGCCGCTGGCATGAAGCGAGAGGGTGAAGACACCGGGATCGCCGCGAAAGATCGCCGCCGTGCCGTCGCCCTGATGCACGTCACAGTCGATGACCAGCACCGGCCCCAGCCCGCCCTCGCGCTGCAAGGCCCGGATCGCGATGGCAACGTCGTTGAAGACGCAGAAACCTGCGCCATGCTCATGGCGCGCATGGTGGCTGCCCCCGGCGGTGTTGCAGGCGATGCCGGTTTCCAACGCGAAGCGGGCGGCGATGAGAGTGCCTGCGCTGGCGAGCCTCGAACGGCGCGTGACGCGATCCGTATGCGGATAGCCGATGCGCTTTTCCTCCTCCGGTGTCAGTGTCCCGCCGAACACGCGCGCGACATAGGCTGGGTCATGCGCGCGGGCGATCATGGCTTCGGTTGCCGGAGCTGGGGTCAGCCAGTCGCCCGGTGCGGTCAGGCCGCGCTCGACCAATACCTCGCGCAGATACCCGTACTTGGACATCGGGAAGGTATGGCCGTCATGGAGCGGAGCCTGATAATCGGGATGATGGACGACGGGCAGGCGGGTCATGCCGTTCCGAAAACCTGCTCGAAGACCATGCGAATCGTGGCTTGCGCATTTTGCAGCCGTGCTTCGACCGCTGCAAAATCTTCCGCATCCAACGCTCGCGCCATCACCGCTTTCAGGGCAGGCGGGGCCGTTGCGGGATCGAAGGTACCATCATGGCTGAGGCGGATGAAATGGAGCAGAGATGCCTGAATATCCCGCGCCGCTACAAGCTGGGCGCAGGTCTCCTCGTCCAGCGCGCCTATGTCGGCCAGTGCGTCGAGAGCGGCCCCGGCTTCCTTTGCCTCGATGCTGCCATGGGCGAGACAGAGCGCCTGCCAGATGAAATCGACATCGACCAAGCCACCGCGTGCGAGTTTCAGCGCCCACGGATCGTTGCTCGCCTTTGTATTTGCCGCCGTGAGCCGGTCGCGCATCTCGATGGCATCGCGCAGTACGACCTCACGCTCGCGCGGCTTTGCGAGGGCTTCGGCAATGGCGGTCTCGACCCGCGCGCGCAGGGCATCCGGCCCCGCGATCACTCGCGCGCGGGTCAGGGCCATGTGCTCCCATGTCCAGGCCTCGGTCGCCTGATATCGCTCGAAGGCCGACAGCCGGGTGGCGAGCGGGCCGGACTGGCCAGAAGGGCGCAGGCGCATGTCCACCTCGTAGACCGCGCCCTCCGCCGTGCGAGCCGTCAGGGCATTCATCAACCGTTGGGTCCAGCGGGCATAGTATTGCGGTCCCGCGAGCGGCTTTGGGCCGTCGGACATTTCATCGGCATCATCGTAGATCATGATGAGATCGAGATCGCTTGCCGCCGTCATCTCGCCCGAGCCGAGCCGCCCCAGCGCGACGATGCAGGCCCCTTTGCCGGGGGGCGGGCCGTGTCGGCGGGCGACTTCTGCCGTGGCGGGATCGACCATCGCGCGCAGGCAGGCTTCGGCGAGGGCGGAATAGGCCCGTCCGGCCTCGACCGGGGTGTCGACGCCCCGCAGGAGGGCCGCACCGATGCGGAAATGGCGCTCCTTTGCCCAGCGGCGCGAAGTGTCGAGATGGCTCTCGAAATCGTCTGCCGGAGGGGCGAGGGCCAAGTATTCGGCGACCAATGCATCGGCGTCAGGGGTCGGAGCGAAGAAATCGCGGGTGAGAAGGGCGTCGATCACCCCCGAGTTTCGTCCCAGATATTCGGCCAGTTTCGGGGCGGCGGCGCAGACCTCGGCCAGCATCTCCAGCAGGTTCGGATTTGCCTCGAACAGCGAGAAAATTTGCACGCCCGAGGGAAGACCTGCAAGGAAGCGGTCGAACTCCTGCAAGGCACGGTCGGGGTCGCCTGCGCCTGCAACCGCGTCGAGCAGTATCGGCAATATCCGGTCAAGTTTGGTCCGTGCCCGGTCACTGCGCGTGGCGGCAATATCACCCGCGCGCCAGCGGTCGAGGATCGCTTGCGCCGCATCGGGATCGGCGAAGTCGGGGGCTTCCGTGTGGTCTTCCTCGTCACCATCTCCCTCGAACAGACGATCCCAGCGTTCGGAGACGCGCCTGAAATGCCCGCGAAGCATCGCCTCGAAATCCGCGACATCGGCATAGCCACAAAACGCCGCAATGCGAGCGACGCCGTTGGCATCGCCTGGCATCCTCTGAGTTTGGGCATCCTCGACCATCTGAATGCGATGTTCGATGGTGCGCAGGACGCGATAGGATTCGGTCATCTCGTCCCGCGCGGCATCGGTGATCCAGTCATGGTCGGCCAGTGCGGCCAGCGCCTCGACTGTGCGATTTACGCGCAGCGATTTCTCCCGTCCACCGGCAATCAGTTGCTGTGTTTGGGCGAAGAATTCCACCTCACGGATACCGCCTCGGCCCAGCTTGATATCATGGCCCGCGACCGCAATGGCCCCGTGGCCTTTGTGCTTGTGGATCAGCCTCTTCATATCGCGCACGTCTTCCAGCGCCGCAAAGTCGAGGTATCGCCGCCAGACGAAGGGGGTCATGCCTTCGAGAAAGGCGTCCCCCGCCGCACGATCCCCCGCCACGACGCGCGCCTTGATAAAGGCCCCGCGCTCCCAGTTCTTGCCGAAGCTTTCGTAATATCGCTCGGCGGCATCGACCGACATGCAGGGTGGCGTGGAACTCGGATCGGGGCGCAGACGCAAATCGACGCGGTGGACGTAGCCCTCTGCCGTCTGCTCCGACAGCAGTTTTACGAGATCGCGGGTCAAGCGGTTGAACACCTGCTTACGCGCGCCATATTCCGCCGCATCGTGCCCTTCGTGATCGAAAAACGGGATCAGATCGACATCTGACGAATAGTTCAATTCCCCCGCGCCCAGTTTGCCGAGGCCCAGCACAAAGAAGCCGGTCGGTCCCTCGTTCAGTGTGCCCTTCGCTCGTGCCGTCGCGATGAGCCAATCGGTTGCCGCGCCAATGCTGACATCGGCAAACGCCGAGAGGGCTTCCGTCACCTGTTCAAGGGTCCAGACGCCGCCGAGATCGGCAAGAGCGATCAGCAAGGCCGCGCGATCCTTCGCCTTGCGCAGGGCGACCATTACGGCGGCCTGTTTTTCCATCGCGATCGTCGCCGCGACATCGGCCAAAACTGTCGCGAAAACGTCGGATGCATCACCCGACAGGACTACACGAGCAAAATCGGGATCGCGGCTAATAAGGCGTGCGAGATACGGACTGCACCCAGCCGCTCCTGCGATCAACGCCGCGTCGTCGTCTCCTTCGGATAGGCCGAGAGAGTCGAGCGCCTGTGCGGCGCGCGCTTTATCATGGGGTAGAGGAGGCGTTTTCTGAGGATAGGCCATCGCCGGAGCGTTCTTCATTCTGGCCGAGAGGGCAAGGGCGATGAGATCGCTCAGTAATACGACATCACGGCATGGCGCGCTTCGGCAAAGAAAAGCCAACGTTCGACCAGCATTCCCGCCAGATGCGACACGACGGCCAGCCCGAGCCACAGGGCATCGAACGGTGCGGGAATCGCAAGCAGGATCAGCAGGATCGGCAAGACCGCCCCGAGCATCACGGCGATCAGACGCAGCTTCTTCGCGTGCTTACGGCCTATGTAGAAGCCCATTTCCTTTTGCAGATAGTTCGAGCCGGTATGGGGTTTTTCCAGCAGGCGAACCTTGCCGAGATGGCCAAGGCCCGTGGCACTTCCGGGTGTGGATGTCGATGCGTTGTCACCCCCCATCCACCAGAAAACCTTGACCACCCATGCGATCAGCAGGGCGATCATCGTGACGCTCGACAGTTCCCAAACCGGCTCGGTCTTATCTGTGAAGAGGGCGTGGAGAAACAGGAAGAGCGTTGTGCCGCCCGCGATGCTGAACAGCAGGTAGCAGACGGGCGTGAGCATTCGATGCCAGAGATCCACCGCCTTGATCTGCGCGTAGATCATGCCTGTCGCCCAGACGGTGACGAGCGCCAGAATCGCGGTGACGATGCCGAGGATGGCCGAGGCCAGTTCCATGAAGGTCCAAAGCGCCGCAAAGATCGCACCGATGACGAGCGTGACCACTGCGAACACACCCTCGCGGGACAGCCAGGAACTCCGCCATTGGCTGAACGCCCGCCAAGCGCGCTCCGGATGGCCGAGGTGGAAGGTGGAGGAGAGAAGGCCCCCGACGGTCAGCGCGAAAGCAATGCCGAACGCGGTGAGCAGGAACGGCATCGGCTGCGCGCCAACTCTCGCGGCTCCCAGTCCCATGAAGGCCAGCAAACCAAGCCCCGCACCGGAGGCGACCGTGAAGAAGATGACGGAATAGGCGGGATGCATCAGCCGAGCCTTTCGAGTGCGCCGTCGAGCCAACCAAGGAAGCCGGAGGCTTTGGGTTCAGCGAGCGCGGCGAGATTGACCGGTTCGTCCAGCGATTGTTGTTTTGGGCGGGGAGGCAGGTACTTGTTGACGGGCTTGGTGCCTTGCTCGGGCATCAGGTCGAAGCCGCCGCGTTCGGCCACCAGTTTCGAGACGTCGCTGGTTTCGTCGCCCAGATCGCCGAAATGGCGCGCTCCGGCGGGGCAGGTGCGCACGCAGGAGGGCGTGCGGTCTTCCTCGGGGATATTCTCGTTATAGATGCGGTCAACGCAGAGGGTGCATTTCTTCATCACCTTCTCGACCGCATCCATTTCTCGCGCACCATAGGGACAAGCCCAGGCGCAGAGGCCGCAGCCGATGCAGTGATCCTCGTGGACCAAAACGATACCGTCTTCGGAGCGTTTGAAGCTGGCACCCGTGGGGCAGACGGTGACGCAGGGTGCGTCCTCGCAATGGAGGCAGGATTTCGGGAAATGCGTGACCATCGCGGGCTTGTTGTCGGGTTTGACTTCGAAGGTATGCACCCGGTTCAGGAACGTGCCGCTCGGATCGTCTCCATAAGCATCGGTATCGGCCAGCGGCGCGCCATATCCGCCGGTGTTCCATTCCTTACAGGAGATCACGCAGGCATGGCAGCCGACGCAGGTGTCGAGGTCGATGACCAGTCCCAGTTTGCGGTCGGTCGTCTCGGGCAGTTGGGTCATGCGGCGGCTCCTTCTGCAACGCGCGCGAAGGCGGCATCGGCGAAAGTGGCAAGGTCGGTATCGAAAGCGTCCGGGCGCTCCCAGAAGGGAGCGTGGCCAGCGCCCGGATAGGTGAAGGTCGTGGCATCGGGCAGGGCAGCGGTCGTCGCGTCGAACATGGCGCGCGAGCAGACTTTCTCGGCCTCGCCCCAGAAGATCGCGATGGGTTTGGTCATGGCTTGCAGGGCCGCATCGCATCCGCTGTCGCGCAGGCGGGAGGCTTTGCGGATTGCGGGCGGCACGAGCATGTTGAACCCGGTCATGATTGCGAGATCCTGCTTAGAGAGCGGTGCGGCAAAGCAGGCTCGCAGGAAGGCGATGGTCGAGGTCAGTTGCACGCCCTGATCGGTGGCGTACATGCCCTCGGCCTTCACGGCAGGGGAGCGTTCGGCCAGCACTTCGGGGCTGCCGGGGGCCATGACGGAGGTGCCGATGATCGCGACGCCCGCGATGTCTGCTTCGCCATGGATCGAGACGTATTCCATCGCGACCCGTCCGCCCATCGACCAGCCGACGAGCAGCGGCTTGTCGAGTTCAAGCGCCCTGATGATCGCCTGAATGTCATCGGCCCATGGCGCAGCGCTGTCATAGAGATGCGCGCCCTCGGGTTTACCGGAGGCACCGTGACCGCGCAGGTCCGGGGCGATGAGGCGATATCGCTTGGCCAATTCGCCCGTGAACTGCTTCGACCAAGACAGATGATGCTGCGACCAGCCATGGATCAA
>CALHLW010000197.1 GCA_938034615.1 uncultured Neomegalonema sp.
ATCCACGATGATCTGGCGTATGCCGGAGGTTATCGTAAGATTGAAGGGCAATGGCTACTGGCCAACCGATGACCCCCTGCCGATAGGCGCAGAGCTGTATGTAGCTAAGAGCAAGAGTGAGCCGCAAGGCGAGGAGGACGCTACAGGTCGGAGTGCGTCAGCCAGCGCTACTCTACAGCCTCACAATCGACCGATGACAGATGCTGAGATTGACGCGGTGGAAATGCACGGAGAAATGCCTTGGGAGCAGTTCGACCCCGAATAATTAAGGGCGGCGCTTCGGTGCGGCCACTTAGCTTAGGTCACACAGGTATATAATCGCCTAAATAAACGGCCTCGGCTGCTTCTCCGCGTAATCATACTTCGCGATCTCGCACAGAGCGTCGCGGTCCATCAGCACGAAACTCCGATCCCGCCACGCCATCACGCCCCGATCGGTCAACTTTCGCAGAGTCTTGTTCGTATGCACCAGCGACAGGCCCAGCGTATCGGCGAGTTGTTGCTGGCTGAACGGGTAGGGCATCGTCCCTTCCGGGGCCGCCCCCGTCTCCGCCGCCCGGTCGTGCAGCAATAACAGGACATGCGCGATCCGCTCCAGCGCTGACCGCCGTCCCAGCGACACCAGATGCTCGTCGAGTAACTGCTCCTCCCGTGAGGCCAGCCATGTCAGGTCATAGGCCAGCGACGGAAACTCCTTGAACAGCGTCCACAGCTTCCGCCGGTCGAACACGCAAAGCACCATATCGCTGGAGGCATCGATGGAATGGCCCATCTCGTCCAGTACCGCCCCCTGCAATCCGATCAGATCGCCGGGCATGATGAAATTGAGGATCTGCAACCGCCCGTCATCGAGCGTCTTGTACCGATAGCCCCAGCCCTTGAGCACCGTGTAGATCGACTCCGAGGGTCTGCCCTGCGACAGCACTGTCGAACCCGCCGTAACGGCAATTTCCCCCGTCTTGAACGTCTTCACGAACGCCAGTTGCGCCGCATTGAAGGGCCGGAAAGCCGGGTTCCTCTGCAACGGGCAGGTCTCGCAGGGATGGCGCTCGCTGGAGGGTATCTGCTGCATGGTCAGGTCTGTCCGCTGTCCGGGGGTACCTCACCCTCCATCATTTCTGTCAGTCGTGTCCGCGCCCGGCTCAAGCGGCTTTTCACCGTCCCCACCGCGCATCCCATGATGTCCGCTGCCTCCTCATAGGAAAACCCCGACGCCCCGACGAGAATGATCGCCTCGCGCTGGTCTTCGGGCAGTTTGGCAAGCGCCGTGCGGAAATCGCCCATTTCCAGATTGGCCATTTGCCCCGGTGCGGAGACGAGCTGCGCCGCTTCGGCCCCGTCCACATCCTCCACCTCGCGCTTGCGTTTGCGAAGATGCGAGTAGAATTCGTTGCGCAGGATCGTGAAAAGCCACGCCATCAGGTTCGTGCCGTCCTTGTAGCTGTCGGCCTTCGCCCATGCTTTCGTCAGTGTTTCCTGCACCAGATCATCGGCCAACGCTGATCGCCCGCAGAGCGACATCGCAAAGGCGCGCAGATGCGGAATGGCGGTGACGAGCCCTTTGCGGACCTCATCGGACGGCGTCATGAATTGGCCTTGTCGGAATCCGGTACCGGTCCATCGGCGCCGGATTCCGATCCGGTCTTGCCGTCGCCCTTGTCGGCCTTTTCGCTCTCTTCGAGTTGTCCGATAAGATCGAGAAAGCGGTCCGGCACCTCTTCGCTGGAAAATTCGTCGAACAGCGACTTCAGACGCGAGCCGACCGCCTGCCCGATGATCGGGTCCGCTGAGGGCTCGCCCTCGTCATCGTGTTTGCCCGGATCGTCGGGACCATCGGTATCGCTCATCAGACGCTCTGCCTCCGTGCTGTCAGGTGAACAAGTCTCTGCATGATGGATTGTTCCGCCTATGAACGGAACCGTTTTAAGACAGAGACATTGATGAGTGCATCCTGCATCTTTTCTCGAAGGATTTCTCATGTCGGTCGCCGCCTCTCTCAAGACATATCTTCCCCTCATGCGCCGCTATGCCCGCGCGCTCACCGGGTCGCAGGATCGGGGAGATGCTTATATCCGTGCCGTCCTCGAAACCCTTGTCGCCGATCCGGCCACGATGCCACAGGGGATGGAGCCGCGCGTCGCTCTCTACCGGATGCTCAGCATGCTCTGGACGTCTTCGCGCGTGGATAATCAGGCCGACGACCTGCCCCCCGCGTGGGAAGCTTCCGCCGACTTGCACCTGTCTTCGCTGCCCCCGGCGGCGCGTCAGGCATTCGTGCTGGTGTCGGTCGAGGGCTTCGACATCGCCGATACCGCGACGATCCTCGATGCGGACCAAGATCATGTCCGCGCGCTGCTCGATGCCGCCGCCAAGGATATCGCGGCTCAGGTGTCCACGGATGTCCTCATCATCGAGGACGAACCGATGATCGCTCTCGAACTCGAACAGATCGTCGAACAGCTTGGTCATTCCGTTGCCGCCACGACGCGCACGCATTCCGAGGCTGTCGCAGCCTACGATAAAAAACGTCCGGGTCTCGTCCTCGCCGATATCCAGCTTGCGGATGGTAGCTCCGGCATCGATGCCGTGAACGACATGCTGGGGCGCACAGCAGAGGCACCCCCCATCATCTTCATCACCGCCTATCCCGAGCGCCTTCTGACCGGCGACAGGCCGGAGCCGACGTTCCTCATCACCAAGCCCTTCTCGCCCGAGATGATAAAGGCCATCGTCAGTCAGGCTCTCTTCTTTCAGGGCGCGGCGGAGGCCGTGGCGTAGTAGCGCCGGAACCTCAATGACGGACAATGCCACACAGAAAACATGCGAGGGCCTATCCCTCGTCGGAAGCAGGATCACTTTCCTCGTCTATGACGGGGAGGGCCGTGCGACCTGTGGGCAGAACCTTCCGGGCAACGCATCGCTGGACGCCTTTGCAGAGTGTGTGGCCAGCACGCGCCTTTCACCGATAGCGGGGCGGACATTCGGCGATGTCATCCGTGCCTTGAGCAAATCCGGTGGGACCACGCGCGAGTTATGCGATCTTTCGAATGACCGGGTTGTCACATCCTACGATGTCGATCTCTGGCGGCAGGACGACGGCTCCGTCGGGGTCATGCTGGTCGACGTGACCGGTCAGGACCGGGACTCCAGTTCGATCCGCTCGCTCTCTCTCGAACTCGCGCACCGCACCAAGAATGTCCTCGCGGTGGTCCTCAGCCTCGCCACGCAGACCGCGCGGCGCTCGCGCGACTACGATGAGTTCAAGGGGCGGTTCTTTTCCCATGTCGATGCTCTGTCGAATGCCCATGACATCATCGCCGCAACCGCCTGGCAGGGTGTCGAGGTCGGCAGTGTCGTCGAGAAATGCACCGCCCCTCTGCGCAGCAATACGACCGTAACGGTTGCCAGCGCAGCAAGCTGCGTGGCGCTGAAACCCAACGCCGTCCAGAATATCGCGATCGTCCTTCGCGAGTTGCAGGGAGCGTGCGAAGCGAGCGACCGCGTTTCCTGCAAGATCGACGAAGGGGAGGGCGGGACGCTCGACCTTTCATGGTCCTGCGAAGGACAACATGACAGCACGGGCCTCTGGACCGACATGCTCTGCCGCTATGCCCCGATATCTCTCGACGGCGCGGGCGAAATCGATTTCCGCGACGACGGGTTCTGCTACCGCCTCTCTATCGGCACCGACCAGCGGGCCTGATCCCGGCTCTACAGTTTAATCCGATCAAGTTGAGCCATAGAGTGTCAGGAAATACGCGCTCGCGACGCGCAGCGTTTGGCGTAATTCCTGACTCAGCTTGATCGGATATGACTCCAGACCGAAGACGCGAAGGCAGCATGCTCGAACCAACGAAAAAATGCCGGTCCCGAAGGACCGGCCTTTCATTTTGTCTGAATGAATACCGCGTCAGACCCGTCTGACGAAGTGCATCACCACGGAAATCGCGAGCAGGACGATGAACAGATAGAACAGGATTTGCGCAATGCCCGCAGATGCCCCGGCGATACCGCCGAAACCGAGCAGTCCCGCTATAATTGCTACGATGAAGAAAGTAACGGCCCAACCCAGCATGATAGTCTCCATTTCTGGCGCCTGATGGCGCGGTTCTGGCGAACTAATACTTGAAGCGACGGATTGTTCCCTCCAATTTGAAACGGGCTGGGAATCTATACCTTAGCCTTCCAACCCGCCTTCCCGCCAAAGATATTCATCTTTTGACGCATCAATCCGAAGCGCAGTTGTGCGTCAGACAGCACCCGGAAATACGAGATCAGCGTCCGCCACGGGCTGCGCAGGCGGTCGAGGCCCGACAGGAACGCGACCACCACCCCGATCTCGGTCTGGCCCTGTATGACCATAAACCCACCGACACCCAGCACGATCAGGTCGGCGGTATGGTCGAGGAAGTTCAGCAGCGCCTTCAACCCGAACTTGAGCTTGAAGATCAGCAGGCGAATATTGAAGATGCGTTTGATCCGCCCCCTTGCGCTCTTGCGCTTCGCCTCGCTCCCGTTCTTGGCATCCAGAACGTCGCTGCCCACGGCCCGGATCTCCTTGATGCGGGCGGCGGATTGCTCGTTGATGCGATCCTGCACCAGCGGTGTGGCCAGCGCTTGCGGGATGAAGGCGATCAGGGCCACCATCGCCAGCCAGAATTCCGTGTAGAACATATACGCGAAGATCGTCAGCAACACGCCTGCTTCGGTCACGATCTGGGCATAGGAATCGCCCCCGAAGCCCCCGACCGGTTCCACTTCGCTGGTCAGCATTGAGACCGTCGCGCCATCCTCCACATCGCTCCCGTCTTCACCTGCCCCGGCGATGATGCGATTGCGCATGGTGCGGTTCAGATGCTCGGATATCCGTCCGCGCAGTACGTTGTAACTGAATTTCACCCCCTGTTGCAGAAGGATGACGACGACGTAAATCCCCGCAAGGAGGGTCAGCAGTTCCACATCCTTGCTGGCGATGGCATCGTCGATGATCCGCCGCTGCAACTCGATCGGCGCGAGGGTCAGCGGCAACGTCAGTAACGCCACCGCACAGGTGATGAGTTGCAGTCGCGAAGAATTCCGCCATATGAACCGGTAGAGATCGGTGACGGTGCCGAGCGAGAAGGTGGATTTCGTCACGGTGCTGTCCGGCCCTTTCTGTTCCATCAGTCCGCTCCATATGGCGGGGATACGAAGGCAATCCACGGCTGCGAGGGAATGAACCACGATGCCTGTTCCGTCGCAAGACAACACTGATCTTACGCGGGTTATTCGCCGTGCGGTCCTCTTCATCGCCGTGATCCTCGGCCTGTTCGCGATGCAGCAGTTCCAGAGCTTTCTGGTTCCGACCGTCATTGGTGCGTTTCTGGCCCTGATCCTGACGCCGGTGGTTGCGCGGCTGGAGTCGTGCCGCGTGCCCCGTCCCCTCGCGGCGGGCGGCGTGGTGCTTGCAGCCCTGATCGTCATCGGCAGCGCGATCTATGCGGCCATGCCCACCTATGACGATTACGTGGAGCGCCTGCCCGAAATCGTCCGCGACGTCGAGCGCAAGCTGGCTCCCTTGCAGGAGCGCGCCGAGGATGCGGGGCTGCTCAAGCCGGAGGAAAAGGGCGAGGATACCCTCGGCAACGAGGTCGTGGACAAGGGCGAGATGGATCTGCCGGTGCCGGATCGCTCCCTCGTGACCGATATCGCGCTGGGCGCTCCAGCGGTGGTCGGGAACTTCCTCTACATCATCTTCCTGACCTTCTTCGCGATCTTTGACCGACGGCGCGTCATGCGCGCGGCTTTGGCCACACAATCGAGTTTCGCCGACCGCGCATGGCTCTATCGTATCCTGCGGCTGATCCGGGGCGATGTGGCGCGCTATCTGCTGATGGTCACGCTCATCAATACGGGCCTCGGGATCGCCACGGGGCTATGCTTCTGGGCCATCGGGATGCCCAATCCGGCGCTGTGGGGCACGGCGATGGCGCTGATGAATTTCATCCCGTATCTGGGTGCAGGGGTGATGAACGTCGCGACCTTCGCCGTTGCGTTTCTGCATTACCCCACCGTTGCGCTCGCCCTGTTGCCGGTGGCCGTCCTGCTGACGCTGAACCTGCTGGAGGGCCAGATGGTCACGCCCATGATCGTCGGCACCAAGGTCGTGAACGGGGTCTTGCCCGTCTTCTTCTCCGTTGCCTTTGGCGCATGGCTCTGGGGACCGGCAGGGGCCGTTCTGGCCACCCCCGCCCTCATCGTCATACAGACCACCCTGCGCTCGCGGGAAGAGGCGCGGCGGGATTAGGGTAGATGGTTTGATGAGCCGATTTATCGCGCTGCCTATGTCCACTATGAGCGCATTTCTGCCATTCGTGGATCGTGCAGCATTCCGCGCCGATGTCGCATATGAGTGATCAAAGCTCTGGCCGAGAAGTTAACTTAAGCCAAGAGATTTCACTGATCGGCCCAACATGATACTCATAGCGCCAGCCTCTTTCAATGCGGATGCCCACAAG